>JASJDH010000580.1 GCA_030065175.1 Leptolyngbyaceae cyanobacterium MO_188.B28
GCCTGCTTACGCCTCCCGCAAGAAAAAAGAGCGCATCGATACCCGAATCGAGTTTTCAAAGGTTACTGTTTTCTTGTCTTGAGTCTCATCAGTCTTAGAGTTTTCTGCACCACTAAGCATGCAGACTTAGAATCTGCGGATTTAACAGGAGCAATCATTGAGAATTGGGGGATTTCTACAGACACGTCATTCAAGGAGGTAAAGTGCCATTACATATACACGCGGTTGCCTACCGATGACGATCTGGATCCCTGTCGTAAACCTGACAATAAAAATGTTTTTTTTGAACCAGGAGATTTTATTGACTTTATCACCCCGTTTATTAAAACCCTTGATCTTTACAAGTCACAGGGAGTCGATCTTTTAGAGATTGGGCGCAAATTCAAAACACTTGATATTGTTCACCATCAGGAAGTCGATCCGGCTGCGTTAGCTGAAGCATTTCACATTGTTGCTGATAAGTATCCTGAAGCTGAGTTAGATATTTTAGCGTTAGAAGGTAAAAGAGATGAAAAGGTTAGAGTACAGGCAAGAGTTACAAGTACTGCCAATCGCTCAGCCATCTATCGAGATTATTTTGAAATATATAATCAGCTCAGGCTCCGCTCTAGTGATGAAAGTGAATCGCTTCTAGCGAGAATAGAAGAGAAAGATCAAAGAATCATCAATTTAGAAAAATTGCTGGATAATGCGCTGAAACAATCTAAGTTTTATGTGGAAACTTACTCTCAAGGAGATTATGTCATGTCTCAAAGTAAGGGTAACGTCAATATCAGCGGAGTTGCTGGAAGCGTCAGCAGTGTGGCTGCTGCTGGAGAAGATCAGGTCATGACTGGAATCACCTTGGGGCAAGTTAGCGGTGTCGTCACTAACACCATCAACCAATTACCTGATACTCAGGATGAAAATGAGTCCAATCTCAAAGATCTCTTGAATCAGCTCAAAACTGCGATAGAAGATGAGAATGATCTTGCAGATGAAGATAAGATTGAGGCGTTAGAGCAGGTAAAAGTCTTAGCAGAAGCGAGCCAAAATCCTGAAGATTCAGGCCTTAGAAAGGCCGCGAAAACTGCTTTGAAGATATTAAAAGGGACAGCAGCTAGTTTGTCGGATGCTGCAAAATTGGTTTCTGTTTTCAAGCAAATTATTCCAACCTTGAGTAGTTTTCTACCCTTTGTGTAGTTTTTGGAGATCTCCGGCCCCCAAAAGTCAAATCGAACCTGATATCAGGTGGGTAGAACCGTTAAATCGGCTACAAGATTTGAGGCTGAAAATTTGTCTTGCCTAGAAGGTAGATCCATGCATAAGTCAGTTTCTCTTGCAGGTTGGGTGGAGCAACGCAAAACCCAACGCTAGCAACTATCCAGAAACTGCTTTTCCTCCCCAATTCCGCAAATAATCGCTGAAGTCTGATTCTGGCGGTATCGCGATCTCCCCAAAAAAATTGCGACAATAAGACCACGACAATTCTTTCCCACCCAAAGTCGTTTCAAGAGCTGCTGGAATATAGAAATGGCAGCGAGTTTTCGTATGAGTTGACAGCGGGAGAACTGAAGATCGCGGCGTCGGAATCGGGGGTAAATTCGTATATTGCCGATTGTTTGAGAGAGAGACTGGTTCCATTTTTCACTCGCCGTCTGGTGAAGATCTAGGAAATCATGGTTAAGTCAACTTCGTCACTTCCAATCCACGAGCAGCGGCAGGCCGCTGTCTACAGCGTTCATACCAGTTCACAACATTAGGAAAGTTCTGTAGTAGCTCAACCGCGTTGTACCCCCAATCGAGCGCGCCTACCCAAGGGAAAGTCGCCATATCAGCAATGGTATAGCCTTCTTGAACAAGATAATCTTGCCCCTGCAACCGCGTTTCTAAAACGCCCAATAAACGCTTAACTTCAGTTTGGTAGCGCTTAATGCTATAGGGAATCTTTTCCTTAGCGTAAGTAAAAAAATGACCAAACTGACCAAACATCGGCCCCACGCCTCCCACTTGAAAAAACAACCATTGTAAACACTCACTACGAGCTGCCGGATCATTGGGCAAATATTGTCCTGACTTTTCTGCCAGATAAATCAAAATTGCGCCCGACTCAAACACCGATAGTGGTTCACCCTTAGGCCCATTGGGATCAACAATGGCCGGAATCTTCGAGTTGGGATTAATCGCCATAAATTCATCGGTAAACTGATCGCCTGCCATGATATCGACCCGATGGGCCTCATAGGGCAGGGCCATTTCCTCCAGAGCAATGGCCACTTTTTGTCCATTGGGGGTTCCCAGTGAATAAAGTTGAATTCGATCTGGGTATTGGGCTGGCCACTTTAAAGTCATCACAAGTCTCCTGGTTTATTTCAGTTCAGAAAAAGTGCCGATTCTGTTCGTTGTGAGTACTCATAACAGGTACTCACTCACAACGAGAAAAATCGTCGCTCACGATTTTTCTCGCATTCAGGACATTGCCTTAATCTCCTGATTGATTGATCCGGCGATACCAATCAGAGATCGCACGCCCAATGGCATAAGGTTGGTCTTCTTGAACGTAGTGCAATCCAGCTCCGATGTAGACGGTCTCAATATTTTGAGCACGCGCCGACCAATACTCTGCGGTTTCAGGTGGATTGAGCGCACCAGGGGTGGCGTATAGAAACAGCCAAGGGATTTCGGTTTCTTCTAGCCAGGCGTTGTAGGCCGTCACGATGTCATGGGTTTCCTGCGGCTGGCGGCCAATGGGCATTTCATTTGGCCACTGGTTCACCTGGATGCGCGAGGCTTCTGTGGGAAAGGGGGCGCGGTAAATATCATGGGCTTCTTCTGCCAGTGGACGAACGATGAAGCCGGGCAAGGCGCCTTCCACAAAGAAATTGTCTTCGATCAGGAGTTTGCGGCCATTCTCTGGGTCACGCACCGTGCGGAAAAAGTTACCTAACTCAGTCGGGAGCGCCTCGAAGCTTTCGGCTGGAATCAGCGGCGCAATAATGGCTTCCATCGTGACAATAGCTTTAACGTTATCTGGGTTTAGACGCGCATAATGTAGGCCCAGACCAGATCCCCAGTCATGTACGACCAGCGTGACGTTTTTCAAATCGAGTTGCTTGATGAAGGCATCTAAATAGCGATAGTGATCGCCGAATGTATAGTCCAGTTCCGGCTGATCGGACTGGCCAAAGCCAATATTGTCCGGAGCAATGACACGACCTTGGTCTTCCAGGTGGGGCATGATGTTGCGCCACAGGTAGGAAGAGGTGGGTTGACCGTGCAAGAACAGAATCGGAGCACCTTCTCCGGCTTCAACATAGGCCATTTGAGACCCTAACACCTCAACAAATTTATACTCATAGGGTGTTTCGGAAGAAATCTCCAGCGGCGGCACTTTAAAGCCTTCGTAAGGGTTGACCTCTTGCGCCCTACTAGATGGAAAGAGCGAAACTAGCGCTGTCATTGAGAGAGCGATCGCCGATGCTTTGTAGAACAGAGAGCGGTTAGCGCGTCGAGTGAGAGCATTCATTTCTGGTTCTCCTAATTTTTTGGGTATCTTGTCAAAGGCAGAGCATTAGTTCCACTTAATAGAACAGCCCATGCTAGGATGCTGCACCGTTGGGCCAGCGCCAGTCGCCGCAACTAATTGCATCGCTTCGAGCAGCTCAGGCTTGCGGTTAGTCGGATCACCCATGCGAGCATCGTCTAACCGACCGCGATATTGCAGGGCGCCTTCGGCATTAAAGCCAAAGAAATCAGGCGTACAAACTGCACCGTAGGCTCTACCCACAGACTGGTCTTCATCTACCAAGTAAGGAAAAGTAAACCCGTGTTGTTGGGCAAATTTTTTCATATTGGCAGGGCTATCGGCAGACACATAACGGTAGTCGTTCGACATCACCGCGACCACGTTAACCCCATCCGCCTGGAGTAATTTGGCATCTGCAACAAATCGGTCAATTACCGCCTGCACATACGGACAGTGATTACAAATAAAGGCGACCAATAAGCCTTTTTCTCCCATCAGACTTTCGAGAGAATAGGCGTTCCCATCTGGATCTGAGAGGGTAAAGGCTGGAGCCTGCTGGCCTACTTGATAAGCGGGTGTGTTGAGTAACATTAGTAATGTCCTGTTTAAGGATTATTTTTGAGTGCTGTTTCTGGAAAATGCGTTATGCCGAATAGGGGTTAGTGCAGATAGGCTAAGCTTCGGCGGGCCATCGCCTATCTTTTAGACATTGCATTAACCCAACAGCTCCTGCGATGCTGATTAAGGCAACATGTCAGCAAACTGCTTTTCGATTGCTTTGAGTCCCTCAGTAACTCCTGAGAGGACTTGCACAGCAGTGTTATCTGGGTAAATATCTTCTACGCCGTTCTCTAGCCCTTGCAATAGAGCATCAGCGACTTGGCTAGTGGGCGCTTTATCCAAAGGCAGCTCTTCTGCCATTCTGGTATCGATAGGGCCAGGGTAGAGACCGACAACAAAAGTGCCTTGCGCCGCTAGCTGAGCGCGAGTCGCTTGAGTCAACGAATGAAGCGCGGCTTTCGCAGCGCTATAGGTGGCTACAGAAGGAACATTCACATAGGAAGCGAGCGAGCAGAGATTGACCAGTGCGCCCCCTCCATTTCGTTTCAAAATGGGTGCAAAGGCCCGTGTCATTGCCAATGTCCCGAAGTAAGTCACATTCATTTCCCACTGAGCTGTTTCAATGCTGCTATCGATGAACAGGTCACCACCCCCAAGCGCACCCGCATTATTAATCAGCAAATTAACATCTTGAGCCTGTTGCGCGATCTCAGCTATCTGCTCGGAATTCGTCACATCTAGAGTCATGGGCACAATCCGAGCTGGGTTTATGGCAACGACCTCAGCAAGGGAGTCAACATTACGCGCTGTTGCATAAATCTTTTGCGCCCCAGCAGCGTGTAGAGCTTCAACAAAAGCTCGGCCAATCCCTCTATTAGCACCTGTAACCAAAGCGATCGCATTTTGAATTTGCATGGGTTGATTCTCCAATGAATGGGTTGTTTAGATATAGTATTTGGACCACTTGGTACAAACTATCACAAAAAAATAGTTTGTACCACCCATTCCAAAAAAAACTTTTATCGAGTTGCCGCGGAGTCTAGGCAATGAGGCGCAGGGCCTGGGCTGCAATCGATCTCAAAGCGCTTTCTTCAAAGGCTCCTCGGCCCAAGACTCTAATCCCGGTTATCAGGGCGACTAAGGCTCTAGCAGTTTCCTGTGGATCAATGGATTCAGGCAGCTCAGATCGGGCCTGTCCCAGTTCAATTTGGCGTTGCAAAAAAGCTTCAACCTCCCGTAGGCCAGTCTTTACAATGGTTTGAATCTCTTTGTCATGGGTCGGCAACTCTAGAGAAGTATTAGTCAGCAAGCACCCTTTTTGGTCAGGATCGCTCAGTGCTTCTTGGACCACTCCTTCAAATAAGGTTTGGATCACTTGATGGGGATCTTCGATTTCTTCAAGCTTACTTAAGGTGGCTCTGCTGTTCTCACGGTCGTATTTACGCAGTGCTTTAACGAATAGATCACGCTTACCGCCAAAAGCATTATAAAGACTGCTACGCTTGAGTCCTGTCGCTTCAAGCAAGTCTGCAATTGAGGTGTTTACATACCCTTTAGCCCAAAACACATGCATGGCTTTGTCAACGGCATCTTGAATTTCAAATGTTTTTTCCCACGGCATGAGCTAACACGATTAAAGACTGCTACAATCTTAGCATTTATAGACTGATCGGTTCAAACAGCATAGAAGTCTAGCCCTGTTGTTTCACATGGGCAACTAAAAATTATGCGGAATCTTGAGGCTCCGGCACACACTCCGACATCAGGCCCATGATCAGCATTCGGAATACGGCTTACTCTCGGCTCAAGCATCAGCACCCCAGGCCGAGAGATCACCCTTTACTCAATTCAAGTCAGGCGTTCCTCTGTTCTAAATCATGTCTTCAGTATGAGTTTTAAGCAGCTTTTCAATAGCCGCTACCCTGCAAACCTTAAAATCGTCGCCCTGAGAACCCGCCATTTTATAAAGATGTTGTGATCATCTTTAATACTTACGTATAACACCGACGCTCAAACTGAACCCTAAGTAATGCGTTTGAGGCGATTACAAGTAGAGACTCTAAATCTG
>JASJDH010000581.1 GCA_030065175.1 Leptolyngbyaceae cyanobacterium MO_188.B28
TAAAGGCTTTCAAGTGTGTGCAAACCTTATACTCAATGCCAGGATAGAGGGATTATGAATTTACGGTCCATTCTACTTTTCAAAAAAAAATCCTCAAAGGCTGACCGGATGAGTGGAGCTTGAATTTTTCGAGGTGCCCCTTGGTTAAAACCAAACTAAAGTGCTCAATTTGGCGGGTTAAAGGGGTCGCCAGAATTTCTGCCGAAACCACCATCTCTTTTATCCGACCGATTTCTGTGCGATCGCCGATGGCGACAACGGCCCCCGTACCAACGCCATAGGTAACGAGGGTAGACGAATAGGCCATATTACATCGGTCGGCCAAAGGGGTATTCAGAGGGAGCTGCTTGATGGGCTGCTTATCCACAGGAAAGGATTCACCGGTTAGGGCTGATTCATCGATCTGCAAGTTGCGGCAGTTTAGCAGCCGCAGATCGGCGGGTACTCTATCCCCCGACTGCAGGCAGACAATATCCCCAGGCGTCAGCTCTGTCGCCAAAATCTGCTGCTTTTTTCCCTCTCTGATGATGGTCGCCTTACTCGGCATCGCTCGTGCTAACGCCTCCATCACTTTGACCGCTTTTGACTCTTGCAGAAAGCCAACCACGGCATTGATCAGAATAACGGCGAGGATAACTGTCATATCGACCCATTCTCGGAGGAGTCCGGTGATGGCTGCAGCCGCCAGCAGGATATAAATTAAGGGTTGGTTAAATTGCTCTAGAAAAATGATTACTGGTCCCTTCCCTTTCTTTTGGGTCAGGGCGTTGGGACCGTAATGTCGTTGGCGACGCTGAACTTCTAGGGAATGCAGACCCTGCTCAAGATTGGTTTCGAGCAAGGCTATGACCTCAGCAGTCGATAGATCATGCCAAAGTTCGTTTGGAAGCACAGTCATAGCTTTCTAGAATCGGGGAGTTTTGGGGCAGGATTCATGCCTGCTATCGTTTCAAATTATTGCGATCTCGCGCGGACTTGTTAGTTTACAAATACCAGACTATGGATCATCACACTAATCTTCTAAGCCTGGATTGAAAAGATAGGAAACTTGTGATGTTTCAATCACTGGCGGCTATATTTCTGACTGTACTGATAAAAAAATACCAGGGCGATGGGCTTAATGCGACAGCTTGACGATGAAGCGGGCGATCGCGCTATTCACAATCTCTGGATACTCCGCAATCAACAAATGCCCCGCCTCTGGCAAATGCAAATGTTCTCCTTGGGGAAAGACCGCGGCTAATACATCTCCCATTTGTTTAGTAAACATCGAATCCTGACCTCCACTGATCACCAGGACCGGTATATTCAATTTTTGGCGACGGCGACGGGTAAAAAAGTTGTAGCTCCAAAAAATCTTCAGCGCCTCGTAGGGCTCTGCATTGGTTGGAACCGGGCTTTCATTGAGAAAGCGGTCGATGGTAGGGTGTTCGTGCTGGGTCGAAACCGCCTTGGTGATGTTTTGCAGCCAGGTCCAGTGATACAGATGGCGACCGCCCCACTCCAAAACCTTCATCAGCGGGATCTCCCACCACGGGGCCAAATCATGGGTTCCCCCGGCCACCAGCACTAGACCGGCCACAGGATGACGCTGTGACCACTCCAGGCCAATAGGCGCGCCATAACTATGGCAGCAGAGCACAGGAGATCTAATCCCAAAACGCCGCAGTAACCGGGTTAAATCGCGCCGATGACGACCAATAGAATAGCGGTTGTAGGCAGATGATTCGCCGTGTCCGGCCAAGTCATAGGAGAGGACTTCCCACCCCTGAGACTGGGCAAATTCATACTGAGGCCGCCAGTTGTAACGATTACCCAGGCCGCCGTGCAAAAATACAAGGGCAGGGGACTTTCCATCCGCATGGGCGACTTCCAATGTGACCCCTCGCCGCAAATGTACAGTCTGTCCTGAAAGTGTTTCTGATGTCATAGGGGCGGTCGTTGCTTACGTCGTGGCTATTTATTGATCTAATTTTTTTGAACTTATGATCTGGGTCTAAAGTAGTCGCGCAAGCGATCGCCCGAATCTGCCCGGATTAAACCTACGACCACATCAGGCAGGGCAATAAAGCGGGAATACACCAAATAACGGGGCTCCCAATGGGGATGAAATTTGTCTTTATAGGCGTAGAGTCCTTGAAAGTTATAGAACTGATTCAAATGGGCGTACAGGTAGTGCAGCCCTTTCCCTAAGCGAGGGGAGCGCGAAGCGGCGCCAATACCGGCTAACGCGACTAAACCTAAATTGAAAGTGTCGTATCCTAATGCCTTAAAGTGTTGAAACATCGAGACAAACAGAAAATCCATCGCGCCCCGTTCTAGATCTGATCGATGACGCATTAAGTCAATCGTAATCTCATTGCGCTGATATTCTGACAAGATGTTTGCAAAGGCAACGATACCCCCCTCTGATGTTTGTACGGTAGCAATTTCACAGCTTTCTAAGTAACTCTCATCAAACCATCCCACGGAGAATTTCTTCTCGGAACCATGAACCGTAGCTAGCCATTCATCACTAACCTGACGCAATTGCTGCAGCCGCTCTGGTGAAATCGGCGGCGGCTCAAACACAACCTCATAGCCTTGCTTTGTGTATTTATTCACCCCCGCCCTCAAGTTCTTACCGGCTTTTCCTTCCAGGGTGAAGGATTTGAGATCGACAATCGCTTCCTCGCCGATCTGCAAAATTTTGAAGCGGAGGGATTCAAACAGCTCAAGATCATCTGGCAATGTCTGGTAAAACGCAGCATACCAGTCATTTTGGAGACAAAATTGTTGGAAGCTAGAGATCGCGTCTTTGCGATCTTCAGGCGGACCAATGGGATCGCCCAGTGCGATCGCTGCTCTGCCCATCGGGACATAGGCAATCACCGTTTGACCAGACGGACTAAAGTAGTAGGATTTATCCGCTAGTAGCGTAAGTTGAGCCAGGGAAGAGCAGCCATGTTGTTCGACAATTTTCGAGGCCCGTTGCCGCTCCTCCGGCGTGGCCGCCGACCAAAATAGTACTGGACGCAACAGCATCCACAGAGCATAGATCAGGGTGGCCCCGCCAATGATGTAAATTGATGTTGCAAAAAAGCGCCCAAAGCGGGTGACCGGTTCTAGGCCAGCATTATCAAACGTAAAGAATATGGCCAGGGTCTGAACTATCGCCTGCCGCCAGCCAAACGTGGTTGAAAAGTGCTGATTGAGCAAAAAGAAGCCAAGCGCACCATAGGCCAGGGTAAACAGCAGCGCTCCTGATAGCACTCGAACCCCCTGGGCGACTGAGGGGCGGTCGGATTGCGCCGTAAATATCCGTCGCATCCACAATAGCTGCCCCAGGAGTATGGCGGAGACTAAACTCTCTTCGTAGTCAAGCCCTTTAAGCAAGTTACTGGTAATGGAGATGATGAGTAACCCCACAGTCAGTATCCATGCAATCCGCTTGCGGCGAAGTAGATTGGTCGCTAAGGTCAGTAGCATAAAGCCGGTTAGTGCGGCTATGAGCCTGCCACTGGCTCGAACTTCAAACGGAAAGATAGGATCTAACCAGGCCACTCGCTCTGGCAAACCAGGAGTCACCGCTGATAACAGATTGACGACGCCCACGACGCCAGTGAGCCCCGCCGCGATTAAAAGCGCTCCTTGGGTTCGTTGCGTGCGCGCCATGATTAAATTTCTCACCTGAGCGCCTCAACAGCTATACATAATATCTAAAAGTAAAGTATCTAAAAGTAAAGACCGAGATGGGAAACTTGTAGTGGTTTAGGCAGGTTTCCACTCAAGGCCATCTACCAGACATTTTCAATTACATTCATCGCCTGCAGGTAAGCTGGGGTATTATCCTGTTCCTTGTTTTCATCCAGGAAACCGTCGTCATTAATCGTTTTGCGGGCATTATCTGCAATCACAGCATTGGCGATAAATTCCAACGCCTCCTGCTTATCCAAGTTTTGCAGCGCCTCCGCATACTTACGGCTGTGCGTTGGGCGCACCGATTCTTGGCAGTAGTTTGACAATTCACGGCTTTTAGTCATGACTGAAAATGCTAATTCTTTCGTCGCCGGTTTACCATACAGCAACATATATAGTAGATTCACCATCGAAGCATCATGCAGCTGAATGTTGTATTTCCGCACGATTTGGGGCCAGCAGCGTAGGGCTTTTAGACCCTCCAATCCCCCTTTACGTAAACCCGCGGTTTCGCACCAGGCTTCAAACTCTTCAATCCCGTGGGGTCCACGGTGATGAATCCGCATCATTTTCGCCAAAATCTGGCCAGCTTGGAAGTTGCGGGTAGGGAGACCGGACACGGGCAACATCATACTGCCTCGGACGTCAGCCACCATCGCCGTTAATTGGGCGAATGTGTGATCCCGCACTTTCTCCATATCTCCACCCCGACTTAACACCGCCTCAATCCGCTGCACCCCGTAGCCCAATTCCGTCAGCAGGATCGGTTGACGATGGTAGAGTCGTTGGCGATCGCGGCGAAACATCGATACTGTCGCCGCCTGATCAAGACATTGGTCCAACAATAGGGTCAGCAGTGTTGGCAGGGTTCCGGTATTTTCGCGATGATACTCATGGCCAAATCCGGCAAAAATTGAAGAGATGTTTTTGGCCGCTTTGATATAGCCGTCGCCACTCTCATTAGGACGCTAAGTGAAGAATATGCTCCATCGCTTCTCTCAACGTATCAAAATGATCTAACTGCTTTCGAATCCGACTCTTGAGCCACGACCAGCACCGTTCAATCTTATTCAAGTCAGGAGAGTAAGGCGGCAAATACCAAATCTCGCATCCCGCCGCTTTGACTAGTTGCTCAATCTCCCCTCCTTTGTGAAAGGTCGCATTATCAATCACCAGCTTTTGCCCTGGCTTCAGTACAGGGATCAAGCAGGTTTTGAGCCAAGTTTCAAACACCGTTCGATTGCAGGCGCCTTCGATGGTGAACGGGGCTAGCAACTGCTGTGCGCAGAGACCGGCGATCATATTGACTCGCCCCTCTCGGCGACCTGATTTCAAAGCATGGATGCGTTCGCCTTTGGGGCTGTAGCCATAGCCATAGCCATCTCGATTGTCCATCCCCGCCTCATCGCCAAAGACAATCTGCTCCGGCTCCAGAGCGGCTAGCCGTTGAGCAAACTCAATTCGTTTTTGCTCGTCTCGTTCGCGGTAGCCGTAAGTTTTTTTTTTCGGGTGAATCCAATCTTCTTGAGCGCCCTTGAGATCGTCCGATCGCTGATATCCCCTTCCCACAGCTCAGCCATCTCCTTCTGGGTCTTATCATGATGCTTCTGGGCAAAGGCTCGGAACTTCTCCCAATCCGTAATCTTGTGGCTATGCCCGGTGTGTTCTCTAACTTTAGGGTGGACATCGCCGGTTTCAGCTTTGAGATGCAACCATAGATTGATGGTGTTTCGACTGATGTGAAAGTATTCGCTGGCTTCGCAGCGCTTCATCCCATCAAGTTCGATAGCGTCAATGACTTTGCGCCGAAGGTCGTAGCTGTAGGGTTTGGCCATGGAGATGCACGATTCTAAACCATCTTCTAGTATATGTCCTAACTAATATGGCGACTGCTATATATTGCGCTTCGACGTTGTGGATTCCTGCTGAAACTTGAATATTAGGAGAAATCTTATCTAGCATGTGGGCGCCTAGCAACGCCGTCAATGCATTGGGATGGCAGAAGTTAGCCGTAAAACTATCTACTGGATTCCGCAGCGCCCCGTGGCGGTGGAAGCCTGAGAAGAACCCAAGATTGGGCTGCTTCTCACACAGAACATAGGATTCGTCTTTGATGAAGTCATGGCTAAAGGAACCCGCCAGACAGGCAAGGACCACTTGTTCACGGTTCAATGCTGTCCGAAGCGCACAGGCTTCTTGAACATCCTGCTCAATGTGATTGCTGTTAGCGCTCAGGACAACCAGGTCACAGTTTTCAATCAAATAGGCCAACGTATTTGGCGTTTGTTTATTGTCTTCATCATGGACGGCCATGCGGCGCATCTTCTCAACGTGATCAGGGTCCATTCCCTGCATCGCATCGTCGGAAAATGCTCCCATTAGCCTCCGTCCTGGCCGGGGGGCCAAGAGTAAACGCTCGCCATCGGTTTGCATCGCACAGTTGTAGGCAATTGA
>JASJDH010000582.1 GCA_030065175.1 Leptolyngbyaceae cyanobacterium MO_188.B28
TGTGGGGCGGCCCCCAGTTTGCCCAATCACTATAACCAAGCCGTCGACGGCCTCGAAATTGGCCCCAAAGCGGCCACCGTGGATCTGTGGAGATGTCGGGGGTGATTACTGGGGTTCGCTGATAGACGGATGTCCCACAGGAGGCCGCTTTGGGGCCAATTTCGAGGCCGTCGACGGCTTGGTTATAGTGATTGGGCAAACTGGGGGCCGCCCCACATCGCAAATGCTGTCCGTCTCGATCGAGCAGCAAAATGGATCCTGCAAAACAACAGGAAAGGCTCTCCATTGATTGAACTAAGACCGTAAGGGTATCATTCAGAGGCGCTCCGGATGCGATCATTTCAAGCACTTGCTTTTGACTAGCGACCAGGTTCTCCGCCAGCTTGCGATCGGTTACGTCGAAGATGACCCCATCTAGCCAGAGGACCTGCCCGCTCTCATCGAAAATACCCTGCCCTTTTTCATAGACCCAGCGAATGCCGCCATCAGCGTGATTGAGGCGATACTCCAAAACGTAAGGCTGGCGATCGGCAATGGCCTGTTCAACTAAGCGTCGGTTGCCAGCCTGATCAGCTAGCGGAATGATGTCATTGAAGATGACTTGACCGTCATTGATAAAATCTGCCGCCGGATACCCGCAAATATCGGTGATGGCTTCGCTGAGAAACTCCATGGTCCAGTTGACGTTATTTTGGCAGCGGTAGAAAGCCCCGGGAATATTGTTGACAATGGTTCTAAACCGTTCCTCACTATCTCTTAAAGCTCTTTCCGCCTGTTTTCGCTCCAGTTCGGCTCCAGCCCGAGCCGCGAAGATTTTTAGGATCAATTCTCGCCCTGGATCATCCGCCATGGGGTGGGTGTCCATCACCGCCAAGTGTCCCCGAACATTCCCCAAGGCGTCCGCCATCGGGACGCCTAAGTAACTTTCAGCGCCCATTGTCTGCAACGTTTTACAGTTGGGGAATTGAGCTTGAACATCATGGGGGTAGTAACAGGTTTGGCCCCGGGAAGTGTTTTCACAGGGGGCGCCCACAATGGAGTACTCAAAGTCCTCCTGGATAGAATCCCCGTTCCAAAGCGCCAACGCCCGAACTCTTTTCTTCCCTTCGTCAAGAAACTCTGTCATTAGGGAGTAGCGGACTTGTAGGGCTTCCGCCAAATATCGCACACAGGCTTTAAAGAACTCGTCGCCAATTTTGGCGGAGGCGCCTTCGACGATCAAACGCAGGGCGTCTTCTCGCCGCTTACGTTCAGTCACATCTTCGGAAACGCAGATCAGATGAGTGGGATTTCCCTGGTCATCAAACAGCGGCAGCTTAAAGCCTCGGACAAATAACTGCTCTTGAGAATTTGACACCATCTGCTCAGAGAATTCAAACAGTTCTCCCTGGTCTACAGCGGCTAAATCTTGAGCCCGGTAATAATCGGCCAGTTCTCTGGGAAGCAGGTCGTAATCATTTCGCCCGATTGCGCCCTCTCGGGAAAAGCCGAGTATCTTTTCAGAACTTTTGTTGATTAGATCATAGCAATAGTCATTGGCGATATCTTTTGTAAATAGGGCCAGGGGTAAATTTTCAACGATGGTGTGCAGAAACTTTTGGGATTGCTGGAGTTCTTCTTCTAGGCGACGGCGATCGCTAATATCTGCAAGGACGCCCTCAATGCATCCTTCCTCGGTATTCAAACGGACTGAGCATAACCCCCAACGCGTCGATCCATCTCGTTGGTAAAAGGGCTGCTCACAATTGTCGACCCGACCATGCTGGTAAAGTTCACTGAGAATGTTCTGGCGATCGCTAGGATTCACCCAAAACTCAGTGGTATTTTTTTTTCCCACTATCTCCGTGGGGGAACTGTAACCCAAGATTTCAGCACACCGTTGATTAGCCTCCAAAACCAAACCATCCTCAAACCGAGTGCGGAAGATCCCCACGTAGGAGTTTTCAAAAAGATTGCGGAACTTCAATTCACTCCGACGCAAGGCCTCTTCGGTGCGTTTCTGGTCGCTGATATCGATCACCAGCCCATAGCAACCTTTGACACAGGCATTATCATCAAAATCGGGAACGAATGTGGTTGAGGTATACCGACTGCCTCCCCGTTGGTAAGGCACTTCCACTTCATAGTGGGTGATCTTTCCAGCCAGGGCCCGTTCGAAATGCTTTTGCACTACGCCATAGGCTTCTTCCCCCAACAACTCTCGAATATGCATGCCACAGATTTGATCGCGGTTGAGGCCAAACCAGGTTTCATAGGTCTGGTTAACAAATCGATAGCGGTAATCAGCCCCAATATAGGAAATGCAGGCGGGCATAGAATCTGTGATTAACTGTAACCGCGCCTCACTCTTTTTCAGGGCTTCCTCTATCTGCTTACGTTCTGTGATCCGCACACCAACACCCAACACACTCTGGGTTTCGCTGCCTGGCAGTCTAATCGGACGCTTTTGCCACTGTATCCACTCCTCTTGGTTGGTAATCGTTTTGCTCTTCTCTTCCGGGATAAAAAGTTCTTGCCCGGTTTCAATCACCTGTCGGTTTTCTTGCAAGAATCGTTCGACGACCGCTGGTTGAGGGTGTAATTCGGCGTCCTGCTGACCAATAATGTCCTCGACCGATAAATTATAGAAATCAGCCGCCGCCTGGTTCGCCAGTAGATATCGTCCCTCCCAATCTTTGACAAAAATTTGGTTGGGAACCGCATCAATCACCATCCGCAGCATTTCTTGCTGCTGTCTGAGTTGCGTTTCGGCTTGCCTTCGCTCCAACTCCGCCCCCGCCCGAGCGGCAAAGATCTTCAGCACCATTTCCCGCCCGGGGTCAGCTGGCATCGGTTTAACATCCATCACCAACAGGTGGCCAATGATCTGATTCGATGAATTGCTGAGGGGAATGCCGAGATAACTCTCAACGCCTGCCTCAACTAGTTCTAAATCATCAGGAAAGAGGGTTTGCACACCTGCCGAGTAATAGACCATCTCTCCTTGCAGGACTCTTTCGCAGGGGGTGCCGCGCAGGTCATATTCAAAATTCTCGGCAAAGAAGCGATCTCCCTGGATCGCCAGGGTTCTTACACGGGTCTTAGTTTCATCGACAAACTCGCCGAGCATGGCGTATCGGACTTGTAAAACTTCAGCTAAACACCGGACACAGGATTGAAAGAAAGCCTCTCCTGTGGTGGAAGCCATCCCTTTAACCATAAGTCGGAGTACGTTCTCTCGCTGTTTGCGTTCAGCCTCAATGCGTTTTAGATTGCTGATGTCGCGTACTACGCAAGTCAGGCCTCCCCCTTCAAGCGCACTAAGCGAGATTTCTTGATGAAACTGATCGCCATTTCGTTTAAGGCCAATCGCTTCCCCTCTCCATTGCCCTTGTTGGTTAAATTCGGGCATGATTTCTTGCTCGAAGCGTTGAATTTCAGCGTCGCCGTAAAGTACTTTCCAGCTTTTGCCAATTAACTCATCCGCTGTGTCGTATCCGTAAATACTGGCGTGGGCTTGGTTCAAATAAACATAGGTCTGGTCGGGAGCCAGAACCGCAACGCCGTCTATTGAGGTCTGGATCGCAGCCGCTTGCCGCCTAATCTGGGCTAAGGCAGTTACGTCTCGAATGATAAGTACAATCGTCCTATTTGCTTCAGTGAGCGACGCCAGATTTGCGGTAATTTCTAATGTCAGAGGACGTTGACCCGATTGAAAGACGTATTCAGTAACGGTGTAGTCCCCCTGTATTGCCCGCGCCGTGGGGTACTCTTCCGGCGGTGCTGTCCGCCCCCGATACATCAACGGAAAAACTTGGCCTAGTTCGGCGTCCAAGATGGCGTCATGGGGGCGATTAACCAGCTGATCAAACGCGGTGTTGCATCCTTGCACTCGATGGTCGCTATTGACCCAGACAATGGCGTCTGCGATCGCGCCCAGCACCGCTTCCATCTTATCTAAGCGGGTTTGCAGTCGGTTAACCAACCCCCTCAAATCAGTGCTCATCCTCAACTCCTCCCGCAGATCTCCGCACCGGTAATGGAGACAATTAGATACCCAGATGGTAAGCAAGAATAGGGAAGAAGTCGGGAAGATTTTGAGCGTTTATCTACTCGTCGTCAGGACTGCTTCCAGACATACAAACCGTTTCAAAGACCAGGGTTTGCAAAGTGGTCTTAAAGTCAGGGTCGTCTGGAGCTGGATTCACTGAAAGACCAGAGGTGTTACCGGATTATTTATGCGCCCCAGTCTAAAGAGATTGCCAATGACCTGACGAAAACAGGTCTTGAGCTACGTCTGATACAGGGAGAGGGGCGCTGCACTAACCAAAAATAATGATGCTGCGGCAATCAGTATTCTTATTTCTTTGTACTCAGAGGAATCATTCCGTCCCTAAAATCGCTCAAGTCCAATAAATGAGAAGCAAAGGGTATTACAAAATATTGTTAAACACTCCATCTGTGTCAGTGAAGAGTGCGTTATTGACCAAATTTGGGTGGATGTTCACCTAGTTTGACCCACATTTTTCTGACACGAATGAGTTGTGGTCGGTTTGTTTTCAATGCTCCAATAGTTGCCCGCCCAGTTGCAGTAATCCCAATTATTTCGGTTGAATCCTGATTCCAGATAAAATGCTCATTCCAAACTTGTTGTTGAGGATGAAAGAGTAAAACAGATTCATTCGTTTCAGGATCAATGGCTTTTTGACGGGTAGATTTATACCGATTGCAAGTAGGACAAGACAGACAGAGGTTTTCAAAAACTGTTTTTCCCCCTGCTGAAATCGGAACGATATGCTCAAATCTTAGTGGTGCAGAAAACTCTAAGACTGATGAGACTCAAGACAAGAAAACAGTAACCTTTGAAAACTCGATTCGGGTATCGATGCGCTCTTTTTTCTTGCGGGAGGCGTAAGCAGGCGGTGGATTACATCTTGGCAAATTTACTAAAGTTGGCAACGGCAGTCTTTGATAGCAGAGTTGTTTGAGTTCTCGCAAGCCCAATTGAAAAAAGCTCAATCCTCGCTGACCATGCCAATCGAGAAAAGCGAGACGATTTTGAGTGATCACGATGACTGCTAGAGAAATGGCAATTATCGTCGCCGCCGCCAACAACATCAGTAAACAGCTCAGCGCTTCGTCATTGCGGAGTTTTGAGCGAATTATCTCAAAACCAGCCGACTTGTAATCCTTAAAGTGAGGTTCAATCCCGCCAAAGCGACAGCCATACAGTTTGAAGGTTTGTAATGAAGCAGGCTCCTCGGAAATCACAGCCCAAGGCTCTCCCGCTAGGGATACGTTGGCGGTGGCTAGATGACATTGAATGTCCTTGAGAATGGTGATGTCACTAAATAGATACGCCTCGTCAGTTGGGGGCAAGAGCTCTGAAACATGCCTGGTTTGGCCATTGGCCAGAGTTATCTTCAAATCCGATTTAGCCCGAATGGCCCAAGACCAACTCTGTGCTTGTAACCAGCGAATCAACTCACCATGTTCGAAGCCTCGATCCGCGAGCAAGATGACCTGACAATTCGGCGGCAAAACCGCTAGGGCCATTTCTAGCACACACTGATAGTCTTCGTAGCCAACCGTGGCGCTGCCGTGCTCCATGACCTTTTGGGCTAATGGAAAGGAGCGGCCTCCCCAGACAAAACACACCGCTATCAGGCAATATTGATCCCACAACATGCTGGTATCCAGCGTCAGTAGGATAGACATTCCCTCCCAGGCTTTGAGAAATTGTCGCACCAACGGGGCATAGAAGATTTCAGGGGTAATCTTGGGATTATGCGCAAAGTAACTTAAGCGTTCCATATGACTTCGGGCTTTGCAGTCCCGATGGCTCAAATAACTCAACCATCGACTCAAGCAACCGCTTTCGCTTTGTAGAATGGCGGCGACGTTCTCGGCAAAACCCACCAGATGCCGTTTGTCTTTGGGTTGAATCCATTGACTCAGTTGAGCATGCAGTTGAATATAGAGCTGGGGAGGGGACATGGTGGTGCTTTGAGTTGGGGAACTTAAGCATCCTATACCATTCCCCTTCCTGTCAGTCATATTCCAGTGTGACTGCTTATATATCAATGCTTTCAGGAGTTTTCTGCATCACCAAGTGCTC
>JASJDH010000583.1 GCA_030065175.1 Leptolyngbyaceae cyanobacterium MO_188.B28
GTCAGGGCCAGAACCCTGGAACAGTTTTCGTCTAAGTATGCATCCAGTGGGTTTAAACCTCAAGCTTTTTACCCGTGCTATGGGATGGCGGAAGCAACCTTGTTGATATCTAGCGGCGACAAATCTTCTCCTCCGATTGTCCAATCGTTTGATGAACGGGCGCTGAATCAGAATCAGACGATTAGAACCGATAGGAACCAACCAGGGTCACGATTGCTAGTGAGCTGTGGTCACAGCTGGATGGGCGGCGAGATCCGCATAGTCAATCCAGAGACGCTAACGGCTTGTAGCGCTAGAGAAGTAGGTGAAATCTGGGTGCGGGGCTCAGGCATTGGTAAAGGATATTGGAATCACCCGAAGGAGACGAAGGAAGTATTTCAGGCTTACCTATTGGATACGGGCGAAGGGCCTTTTCTGAGAACAGGGGATTTGGGCTGTCTCGATCATGGCGAACTGTTTGTCACGGGACGATTAAAGGAGGTGATTAAACTTTGGGGCAGGGGGATTTACCCGCAGCAGCTTGAAGAATCCCTTGAAAATAGACATTCAGCCTTCTTAGGCTGCGCGGCATTTTCCGTAGAAAAGGATGGCGCAGAGCGGATCGTGATCGCCCAAGAACTTGACCGCCAGACCTGCCGGACCCTCACGCCTCAGCAAGTGAAGACGATGATTAAACAGATTTGTCGAACCTTGCTAATACGTCATTTGGTAGATGTCTATGCGATCGCATTTCTCAAACCGGGCGGTTTACCTAAAACATCAAGTGGTAAGGTCCAGCGTCGCCGATGCCAGACACTATTTTTAACCGGAGAACTTCCCGCCATCGAGCAGTGGATTTGTCCGGCCAAACAACGATTTAACTATGCTCGCTGGTGTACCTGGGCGTTTCGCCTCGACAAATTTAATCTGTTGAGTAAAGTCCTGAACCTCTAGGAAACCGGGAAAACCAAACATCTGGTCAGTTCCAGATGTACTTCCATCTGGAACTGACCGTTGGATGCTTTCTTCGCCAATGTCTCTGGAACCGCCCGTGTTGACGGCGTACCAGTAGATCAACTTGCGACAGCTAACAAATGAGCATCAAAGGCCTGTGCGATCGCAGTAATGGTCTGGTCAATTTGTGATTCCGTATGGGCGGAGCTAATGAAAAATCGCAGACGCGCAGATTGTTCTGAGACAGCAGGATAGATCAGCGGGCGAACGTTAACGCCGCTGTTGAAGAGCGCTTCAGCAAGCTGACCGCACTTCAAAGACTCTCCCACGATCAGGGGAATAATAGGCGAATTGGCGCTAGTGCCTGTATTCCAGCCTCGGGCTTTGGCCTGCGTCAAAAACTGTTGAGCCCTCAAGCGCAACGTTTCCACGCGTTCTGGCTCTGTTCGAAGTATCCGTAAGGCCGCCAGCGCTGCAGCAGTATCCGCTGGCGAGAGCCCCACGCTAAAGACAAAACCCGGCGCAGTGTATTTGAGATAGTCAATTAAGATGCGAGACCCGGCAATGTAACCGCCACAGCTGGCAAAAGACTTACTCAGGGTGCCCATCCACAGGTCAACCTGGCTGCGATCAACATCATATAACTCGCCAATTCCTCGCCCAGTTTCCCCCAACACTCCAATGGAATGGGCTTCATCCACCATCAGCAGAGTTTTGTATCGTTGTTTGAGTGCGATAAACTGAGGCAGATCAGGAATGTCGCCATCCATACTGTAGATGCCCTCGATGACAATCAGCACGCGTTGATAGTGGGCTCGATTTTTCTGCAATAGCTGTTCTAAAACGACCCAATCGTTATGGGGGAAGGAGAGAGCTTTCGCTCCGGACAGATGACATCCTTGCAGAATGCTGTTATGACTCAAACTGTCGTACAGAATTAGATCCTTGGAGCCAAATAAATGACCAATGGTAGTAACGTTGGTTGCATGGCCGCTCACATAGACCAAGCAAGCTTCAACGCCGATGAATTCAGCCAATTCCTGCTCCAGTTCCTGGTGTATGGAACGTTCACCAGAGACTAAACGACTGGCTGAGACAGAGGTTCCGTACCGATCAATGGCCTGTTTAGCTGCCTCTGCGACCCTAGGATCCCCCGATAAGCCTAAATAATTATAGTTGGAATAGTTAATCAGGGATTGCCCCGATACTTGAGTCGTGTCTCGGGCTAAACCATCATGGACCTGAAAAAATGGATTTGTGATGCCTAAACTGGGCACTGAAGCAAGTTGCTGTTGAAGTTGTCGACATTCTAAGGATTGGTCAAGCTGATAATATTCAAGAGGAATATCAGTAACATCAAGAGGAAATGACGCAGCTTCGGCGCTAGGTGATTCAGGACTGGATGCTTCAAGACTGGACTGACGCTGTCCACTGACCTGAGATGAGCGGGTTGTTCGTGATGATTCAACCTCTAAACCTTTATCATTCAGACGTTGGGCAACTTCTTCCGCCAACTTCCCAAACGTAATTTCGGTAAACTGAGTTGCAAATTCTTCTAAATCAATCAGATCCTCTTTGACCCCTAATCCTTCTTCTATTTCCATAGAAAGTTCAACCACATCGTAGCTATGGGGTAAGACATCAGTCACCTTTTGATCGGCTAAAATATCTAAGTCAATTTCTCTTTGATATTGCTTAAAATATGTCTTGATAATATCCATTACCTGATCGGTAGATGTTGTCATAACAGCCATTTCTTGACTACTCCTTGATGACACGACCATAAATCACGTTAAACCCTGCCCCCATGGTCAACAGGTTGCATCTCTCTCCTGACGGAATATCTTCGCTGAGCTGTTTCAGAATATGAATAATACTGGCGCTACTCATATTTGAAAATGTCTCGAAATGATTGGTGGTGGGCTTTAAAGCACTCCTCGAGATACCTAACTTGCGAGATAGTCTTAGCAGCAAGGTGATTCCAGCAGGGTGGATCGCCCAATAATCGCTGTCGCACCATTCCGATTGAGTGGCTGAAAGGGCGTCTAAAACATGCTTCTGTACCGATTGATTAAACGTTTCCTCATTTTCTAACGAAAACGTATAGTAATTGCTATATCCCCAACGAATGAGATTAAGCCCTTCTTCGGCGTATTGGCGATATGCAATTTTATCTATTTGTAAGCGAGATCTCTCTGCACTCGCTTCAGAAGATAACCACATTGCGGCGGCTCCATCGCCGAATGTGCAGTTTCCTTGCCAAATATCAACAGTTTTTGCCTTTAAATTAATTAAAGTTGTTGGCGCTTCTACAGAAATGACTAAGATATGTTCAAACGTGCTATCTAGACCATTGGCTAATTTGAGAGCTTTAAGGCTGCCCGTGCATCCTACATTTCCTAGGTCGAACAAGAGTGTATCGGCTCTGACCCGTTGGTTTAACTTGGCCGCAAGCCGATAACTTAAACCCGGCATTAAATTACCGGTTGAAGTCGTTGTAATGATTGCATCAAAGACTACATTCTTATGATGCTTGTCAGCGACAGCATGAATCTGCTCAGCAAACCGCTCTAATACTTGTTCAGCTGACCTTTCAAAAGCTGATGCACGCTCATCAAAGCTTGACAAATTGATCCAGTTGGGAGATGTGTTCCGTTTCCTTTTCCCCATTAGAAAGAATTTGGTTGCATCCATTAGCTTTTCCAGATGTTTGGGGGCTAACGGCAATGCTTCCAGGGCGGTTTGATAATGGGGTAGGAGATCTTCATTACTCCATTCCTCGCCTAAGGATGCGGTGAAAATGTCATTAATATATCTCACCATCTGTATTTCCGCATCATGAGTACAGCAAACATGAGATGAAAGCAATGCTGACGCACAAGTGCAACATTTATTAATTCACATTGCTTTTCAAGCAACAGAGATATCGTTTTAGCCAATCCCTTCAGGTACCCGGTAACGTTGTTCCTTCGACGAGAAAGATTAAAGCCTAAACATAAAGTTGCTCGCTTTCATAGCAAGAAAAGGGTATCCGTTGTCTTTGAACGGCTTAAATCAATTGATGATGACATGACTGACCATTGTCAACGAGGGGGAAATCACTTAGACGGTCTGACGATTAATTGGATTGGGTTATGGAGTTGTTGTGACGAGTTAAACCTGACCAAATCAGTATATAGGCTGATTACAGCGTATCCTGAGTCGATATTTATCTCCTGCTTCAAAGGTTACGGAAATTACTGACGACAAAATGATGGCTTTCAGTATAACCTTGCAAGTGCTTCGAAACGCCGTCTAAATGCATCCCATACTTAAATGCCTGTGGGTTTCGGATTAAGATAGAACTGAGTGGTGAAGCTGAGAGGAACGGGTTGGGAGTGACTACGGCGGTATTCCTTAAGCTGTTCAAGCTGGACATACTGGATTTCTAGTTGACCCGCAAGATTTTAAGGCGACGGCAGACGCCATCATCAGTTTGATCAATAGTGCTGACCTCCGTCAAAAATTGGGACAGGCAGGTTGCGATCGCGCTTTGCGAGAATTTTCTCCTGAAAAATTTACCCAACAGCTGTTGCAATTGCTAGAAATCTAATCAACATGCCGAAGATTATTCAATTTGCATCAGAGTTTGAGCGCTATATTCGACTACATGTTTATCCTCTTCACTTTTTTGTTAAGCAATTCTTTCAGAAACCATCCTCTGAATCACCTAGTCCCGTCGTTGTTTCGTTAACAACTATCCCTGATCGCATTCACCGTCTTCTACCCACATTAAATTCCATCCTGAGTCAAACGATTCGACCCAATGCTATTTATCTAAACATTCCCCATCACTCACAACGTCAGGAGCAAGACTATGAAATTCCCAAACAAATCCAAGCCTGTAGCCCTATTCAAATCCTTAGAACTGACCAAGATTGGGGACCCGCAACGAAATTATTACCTCTACTTCAACAAACGCTTTCTCCAGAGACTCAAATTATTGTCCTTGACGATGACCAAATTTACCCCCAAAGGCTGATTGAGAACTATTTGCGATACAGTCGCCAATATCCTGATGCAGCTCTTTGCTTAGCTGGTTGGCAGATTCCTAAGGGACTAATCCACAAGTTGAGAACTCCCCTCGAAGGCGCAAGAACGCGACTGCTTGATCGCCCTCCCAATGTGTTTGACACGCCTCAACCTGTCGAAATCATCCAGGGTTCCACCAGCTATTTAGTTCGTCCCAAGTTTTTTGACCCAACCATTCTCAACTATGAGAAGGCTCCCTCAGCAGCCTTTTTCGCAGACGACATTTGGATTAGTGGTCATCTTGCCCGCAATCAGATCCCGCGTCTGGTGATCCCAGGTAACTTTCACTATGCCCGCATCCAGGCGCTCACAGCCCTAAAGACCTTAAGCCTCTGTCAGGCTGAGAATAAGGATGGTAAAAACAACCAATTGCTCTACGAGTTTTTCCAACAGGATTGGCAACGCTTTGCTTGACCTAGGCATCTGCTTGATTTGATAAGGTGAGTTTGGATACAGCAGCCATGTATTGGCGATAATCTGATTTGTCACCCTTTGTATTGGCAAAAGAACGAATTAGATTTAATTCTTGAGTTTCATTTGGTTTTTTGTTGTATTCCCTTGCGATCGCATCAATATGTGACAGAATTTTGACGGCATCCCTATGAGTTTTTTTAGCCCTGTCAAAGATAGCCTTACCAAAATCTAGAAGCACTATATTTCCATGTCGATCGATCATAAAATTATTCACATGCAGTTCTCCATGGGGGACTCCAGCAGCGTGAATTTTTATTACCACCTTAATCAAACGATCCAGATCGATTCTATCCATAGCAGCTGACGCAGGCTTCGATGTTCCTCCTTCCCGGTTTGGGTCAAACAGGTTCTCCATCTTAATTGCCTGGAGTCTAAAGTAAAACTTTATTGGCTTTGGCGCCAGTCCAGTTTCCTTTAGTTTGCAGAGACTTTCCCACTCTCGTTTAAGACTAGGTATTGCAAGATATATAGGCTTTATACTTACTTTTATACGGATTATGTGAGTTAGAAAATTGTGAAAAAAGGCGAGGAGACCTCAAGCTTTGGTGTGTTACCAGATAATCTTGACGTCTCCTCG
>JASJDH010000046.1 GCA_030065175.1 Leptolyngbyaceae cyanobacterium MO_188.B28
ACGAAAGCGTTTTGATATTGATGTGCTGACCTTTAAGCAGCAAACTCCTCAACTCAGCTAGAGATAACTCACATAATGCGTAACGTATTGGTAAACAGCCAGGGTAGTAGCACCTTCTGATAAAGGGTTCCCTCTAATGTCTGCGCCAAGTCGCCAAACAGTTCGATCAAGGCCTTGCCCTTCTCATCCATACTTGCCCAAGATGCAAGAATTATCAAACTTTGAACTTTCTCTGGACATGCTAAGGCTAGTTCTTGGGCAATCTGTCCACCCATTGAATGACCAGCTACATGAACTTTAGAAATATTCAGGTGTTCTAGAAGCGCCGCTGCATCCATCGCCATTTGTTTAATGCTGTAGGGGCTGTCTGGCGCAGAACTTTGCCCAACGCCTCGGTTGTCAAAGTAAAGCACTCGGTATTGTTCAGCCAACGAAGGCATCATCGCTGTCCAAGTCGAACTGTCCCCGTCAAACCCTGCAATCAACAGTAAAAACTCATAGTCTTTGGATCCTTCAATTGCATAGAACAAGTCAATTCCGTTGACCTGAATGATCGACACAGCTGGATCTCCTAAAAATCTATGTGAAAAATCTATGCTGAGAATTCTTGCCTCAGTTATACGTTTAGTTAGGATGATCGCTTATCAATGTGGGTTAATGTAAACAAATGCGACATATGCTTCTACTTTCCATCTACAGTGCGATCGAGCATCGCTGTAGGCTAGGTTGAGGTGAGATACCAATGCCTTTTACACCCACCCATATCCTTGCTGTGGTCCCAGTTAGGTACATTTGGCCGAGATCCGTTCCCTTTTCAGCGCTGGTCATCGGAAGCACCGTCCCCGACTGGCCCTTATTTATATCAGTGGGGCCCAGTTATCACATCATGCATTCGTTCAAAGGAATCTTGACTGCGTCCATTCCCCTCGGCTTCACTTTGTATCTGGTGTTTCAGATTTTACTGAAGCGACCTTTATTCGAACTATTACCCTACCCATTTCGACAGCGATTACAGGTTTTTCTAAAACCGCCAAAACTATTTCATCCCCAAAACCTAGCCGGCGCCATCATCGCAATCGCCATTGGCGCTATGACACACATTATTTGGGATGCATTCACCCACAAAAACCAATGGGGAGTCCAAGTATTTCCCCTGCTTAATGAGACCTTTCAAAGGGTTGCCGGATCAGATATTCATGGATATGAACTCCTGCAATATGGGAGCACCGTCATCGGAACGCCAATTTTACTACTGTGTTTAAGGGCATGGTTCCGATCCAGTCATCCACAGTCTATCCCACCCTCAGTTTTACCTAAGAAAATCCGTACTTTGTGGATTTCCTCAATAGTCTTTATTCCTTTAGTATTCAGCATATTTACGGCGACGCAATTCTTGGCGTTTCCCATTACAGTTGATTTGATAAAGCTGGTTATATTTAAGAGTATTACCCAGGCTGGATTCGTATTATTTTGTATCCTGACCGCCTATAGTTTTTGCTTTTATCCTCTTATCAAAGGACGCGTAAGTTAAGGAGGTTCATTAACTCACCTTAAATCGACCACAACGGCTATAAGTTGACTAACAAAAGATTCTTTCGTAGGTTGGGTTGAAGCCATGAAACCCAACGACAGGAACGGTTGCAATGCGTTACGCTTCGCTAACACATCCTACGATGGAATAGGCATTCCAAAGTTTTTTTCAGTCAATCAGGCAGTTTAAGTCAGGAATTTTTCCCGACAAAAGTTGTACACCCCAAATGCAAACGGCTATAAGAATTGATTTAATGAAGCCTTTGGAATATCGCTTTCTCGGACAGGTTCTCAACATTATGACCGACTGGCATAGCAGATATTCCCCTCTAGCCGCAGTTGATATCCTGTAGATTTCAAGCGCTCCATCACATGGTCAAGTTTTTCTTCAAATCCATCCACTCGATGGTATTCAAAGACTATATTGCGGATACAGCGGAGGGTTTCGTCGGTTAAACCAGGGAATATGTCATACTCCCCTCCTTCACAATCAACCTTGAGTAAATCGATTGAATCCAACTGATGTTCCGATAAAATATCCGATACGGTTACACTTGGAACTAAACGTTTCTCAGCATTGGGGTACCAATAGGCGGAAACATGCACTTCATCGCTTTCTTGAATGTCAACATTAAGCATAACATCATTAGAATTACTAACCGCTTTTTTGACGGCGGTAATTCGATCTTCAAGACCGTTATTTTCAATATTCTGCTTTAGAATTTCAAAGTTTTCAGCGGTTGGCTCATAGACAATCACAGTCTTTGAATTAAGGTATTTTGCAGCATAGATGGAGAAATCTCCAATATAGCCGCCGACATCAACAATAACTGGATTTTTAGGCAGCTTAAAATAGCGAATATAAGGTTTATCGATAAAGATTTCTTTGATAATTCGAGCGTCCCAGATATTTTGGCGGATAGTGATGCTTAAGCCGTCGCGAGTTTTTAAGACAATCGCGCCATTATCCTTCTCCACAAGGGCTCTAAAATACAATTCTGGATTCACGAACAGCCTTTTTACCGCAATTTTATACCGCCATAATTTTAGTTTTTCGGGGATACGTCGAACACGAGAAACCTTTCCTAGAATCCGTTTGATTATTTGTCTCATTAGACCTTTTTTTACTGAATTATTTTTTCACTTAATTAATTACTGTAAACCTTCAGCTCTGCCGAGGAGCCTCTCGCAGTTGGACGGCGCCGGGAACGGGCTACTTTACTATAACCAGTAGACCAATGGTCGGGTCGTCAATAAAGTCGGATAGCGCTATCGCATCTTCCCCCCTTTCACCTGTGCCAGAATATAGCCAGAGACTCGTTCTTGGAGGAATGACTCATGCAACCAATTCGGCAGGGCGATGTTATTTTACTGCCCATGCAATCGGGTCAAGCATCTAGAGATTTAGGCGACAAACTACGCCACCTAACCTTAGCGGAGGGGGAAGTGACCGGACACCGCCACCGCATTAGCAATGGCCAAGCGGAGCTTTACGAAAAAGACGGCGTACTTTACCTGCAGGTTTTATCTGAGCAGGCGACCCTCACCCACGAAGAACATAAGTCCGTTCAAATCCCTCAAGGCGCCTGGATGGTCCAAATCCAACGGGAGTATGAGCCTGAGGGTTGGCGGTATGTCGTTGATTAAGCGCTTGACGGCTGAACAGGAAGTGATGATTCCGGTGTACCTGGAGAAATGGTGGCGGATCACCCTTTCCACTCAGCCGATCAATCGCCAACGAGTGCAAGCAGCCGTCAATTCGGCCTATGCAGCCATGGGTCGGCGATCGCCGGATATTTTCTTTGTCAGCGGCCCTTATGAACTGAGAGAGACCCTGAGCCGACAATCACTGCTGGAATTACTGGAGCAGTCCGGCGCGCCGCTGCTGCAAAACCCGCTGATGACAACCTTGAGCGAACAAGTGAGATCGCACCTGGATCCGGAACTCGTGCAAACCCTGGCAGACCGTCTGCAAGCCCGCCAGCAATCCGGCTTCGCATTTCGCTTGCAGACGGCGTTGTGGGAACAGCTCGGAGATCTGTTAGGTCAGCTACAGGAGCAGGTTCAACAGCAAGAGGAACAGTCTGGACAGGTCTTTGAACATTTGTTGCAACAGCTTTGGGCGCAACAGCAAACAGAATGGCGGCGACAATTTCAACAGCAGCCCATGGGCCGCTTCCTAACCCAGCTTGAAGGAACACTCCAGGAATGGGGCAAACCGGTTAGCCAATTCATGGAAGACACCGTCTGGAGCCCCTTGGAGCGTCAACCGCTGGTTCAGGAATGGGAGAGACAGTTGCGGTCCTTGCTGGGAATGATTGGCGTGATGACGACTGGATTCAGCGCCATTCAGCATTTGGCCGAGGGGTTTCATCCCGCCTTATTAAACTATTGCTTTGGGGTATTAGACTGTCCCGTTGATTGGGAGAAATGGCAAGCTTTGAGATCGCTAGCAACAGAATGCGGCTCGATTTTGATGTTCGAACAGGCCTGTATTGTGTGCGATCGCCCCACCCGCTTAATGGTCGACCCAGAGAGACGGCTGCATGCGGAGGGTGAACCGGCTCTGGCCTATGCCGATAGCTACCAGGTGTATAGCTACCAGGATGTACAACTGCCAGAACGCTACGGCGCCCTGCATCCCAACCTATGGCAGGCGCAGTGGCTGTTAGGGGAAGACAATGCTGAACTCCGTCGGGTGCTGATCCAGGGCATAGGCTACGCTCGCATTTGTCAAGAATTGCATGCGATCGAACTCGATTCTTGGCGGGAATACACCCTACTGCGAATCGACCAAGCGGTGGATGTAGAACCGGTTTACCTACTCAAGATGACCTGCCCCAGCACTCATCACATCCACGCCACCCGGGTGCCGCCCGATATGAGAGCGGCCCGGGAAGCGATTCGTTGGGTAAACCACGGTATTGATCCAGAAGAGTTTGTAATGCAGACCTAATTGGGTCGACATCTTTAGTTCTTCACACTAGTTCTTCACAATTGTTGGGTATTTTTGAATCAGAACGAAAGAGCATCGATATCAAAAGGAGCCGGACCATGAGAAATGACAGACGAAAGGTAATGGAAGAACTTCGTCACCAGCTTCGCTACGCCAAAACTGTTGCTGAACGAGAGGCCATTCGAAGGGAACTTAACTTCTGGATCCGCCATCGATAAGACTTGGCTCCCTATGGAAAAACTTATTTGATTGAGCAAACCAGTTTATCCGCCTTCTTATAACGCTGTTCATGCAAAATCGCACAGGCCAGCCCCTGTAGCTCCACCAACATTCGCTTGATACGCAAGTCCTTACAGATGTTCCGCGCATCCTCCTCAGAGGCCGGAAAATTGTACAAATCTTGCGAATGCAACAATATAAAGTACTCGACTGACGTTAGCGGTTTACGTATGGGTTCAGCGCTTTTCGGCAGACACTTGTCACTGTCCATGATGGAGTCCTCTTAGTAATGGGAGTAGCCGCCTTTGAACCGGTGATTCCTGTATTTAGGCAACTGTTCGAGTATTCCGACATGGGACGGATTGCTCCGGTCATTACTCATAAGACAAATGGCTGAATTACAAGGTATTTCGGTGTTCTAGACGAGAGGAGGGCAGGGGAGCAGGGGAGGCAGGGGGAGCAGGGGAGGAAAATCCAAAATCTAAAATCTAAAATCCAAAATCCTGCTCAGGCCGTCAATGCAGGCTTGCCGACACCGCCAAATCTGCGATCGCGGTTTTGATAGGCTAGCAGGGCTTGATGGAAAGCCGTCCGATCAAAATCAGGCCAGAAGGTATCGGTAAAATACATCTCCGCATAGGCCATTTGCCAAAGCAGAAAATTGCTCAAGCGTTTTTCCCCACTGGTGCGAATCAGTAAGTCAGGGTCATGGCCGCCCGTGGTGTAGAGATGTTGTTCCACCAGCTTTTCATCCACCGAATCGGGGGTCAATTCGCCTCGATGGACTTGCTCCGCCACCTGTCGACAGGCTCTGGCAATTTCATTACGGCTGCCGTAGTTAATCGCCACATTTAAACGAACCGCTTGATTGTTAGCGGTCTCAGCCATCGAACGATGCATTTCCGCCTGTAGCGATGGAGGCAACTCAGATAAGTCCCCTAAAAAATTTACCCGCACTCCTTCACGATGCATCTCCGCCAGTTCCTTCCGCAGCAACCGCTCAAACAGCACCATCAAAAAATCAACCTCCTCCGTCGGACGCCGCCAGTTTTCAGTCGAAAACGCATAGGCGGTTAGCTCTGCAATCCCCCAGTCCTTACAGCATCGTAGGAGTTCCTTCAGCACCTTAGCGCCTCGACGATGCCCCGCCACTCGGGGGAGCCCCTGACAGGTAGCCCAGCGACCATTCCCATCCATAATTACCGCAACGTGCTTGGGGAGATTATGGGGGTCTACATCAGTGGGCAGCGTTTTTAGTGTATGAGAAGTCATAAGAGATATTCGGTAGATAGAACACAAACATGCAGAGACGCCAAGACGCAGAGATAGCGAGCAGAGATGCAGAGTCGAAGGTCGAAGGGCGGCGCCAACCTAGAGCATTCCCAATCCCCAATCTACAATTCCTATTCGGACTATCAACTTAAGGCGAGAAATTATCCCTGAGGGAGGATACAGGAGGCAGGGGGCAGAATCCAGATTCTTATTGACTTCTGGCTTTTGAATTTCGGTTTTCTTCCTTGCCCAGCCAGCCCATGCAAACTAGAGGCCCCATTAGGGGATTTGCGTCAAAATAAAGTTTCAGTAGAAGGCAGTGGATGGGTGGATGGGTGGATGGGTGGATGGGTGGATGAGATATTATTTAACCGCAGAGCCCTAAAAGGTCCCCATCTACTTCCAAGACAGGCGCCGCTCACCAAACAGATGATTCAAATAATCAGGCGTCAGACTAGTATTCCAGCGCCATAATCGGCGCATGATCTGATCAAAGGTAAACAGAAATGTCGTTTTATTGGTTAGAGACCAGGCTGGCCAGTTTAAGACCCGTTTCATTCGGCCTAAGGTGTGAATAAGACTGCCTTGGACGGTTGGATCCGCCAATTTACGCTTCATCGCCCGGCCCAATGTTCCAATTATGCGGATAACTGAGGAGTTAGGGAAAGCCCACATACCGAACCCCCAGAACTTAGTCATGTGGTTGATTTCATCTTTCAGCAGTTCTTCTAAAACTGCTTGGAGAGGGCCTGTGGAATGGGCCATTAACCAGGTATAAAGGCAGGTGGCGCCGTATTCTGTCGCCACTCGGTGGAGGCCGTGTCGATATAGATCTGCCTGTGGACTCAATGACGGACAATACCCCCTAGCCTGATGGGGATGGCAGATAAATTTTTCTCCCGCCAACTGAGTGTAGACTTTGAGCAAAGCCGGGGCATGTTGGCGTTCCTCTTTTTCCCACAAACCGATTTCCACGATGGAGCCTTGTTCATTGACAACACCGCCGACAAAACGAGCCATTTTGGGATACAGTTTCTCTAGATATTGTCGACTCGTTTGGGTATAGCCGCGAATCGGCGCTTCAGTATCAATTGTCCCGGCTAGAATAGACACAAATACAGCGGGATCAACACCGACAATTTGATCCGCTTGAACAGCCCGCCAGTCAATGGGTTTCCATGGGCGAGGTTGGGGATTCTCAAACTGTCCAGGTAAATCTTGTAGCCGGTCAGAGAGTTTTTTATCGGCGATATAGATATCGACTAGGCAATTGATTCGACTCTGAATCTGGTGATAGTTTGGGGAGGCGTAAAACTGACCCGCCAAGTCATATTCTGTCCCGTCAGATGGAAATTTATGATGCATATTCCCTCCGAATTTTGACTAACCTAAAAGCTCATTTGGAAGACCATTACGGTGATTTCCAAGTCCTTCCAAAATGTGTCTTCATAAAACGTTCACGTATTTTTTGAAAACATCAAGGAATAAATAATTTTGACTTTCCGGTTCGCATATCAGCCTAAACAATAGAGAATTAATTTGTCAGTCGGCCAAAGTCTGCAATTTTATGGTTAGAACAAAAGGACAATAGGTCCAAAAAAGTCGGATGGATAGTGAGCCAGTCTGAAAAAGTCGGAATTTAGGTAAGCTAACTGGGCAAATGGTTCCAATAACGGGCCAAACTATGGGTGCAGAGGCGGCGTTAAATCAAGCCGATGAGTTGATCTTTGCTGAAACAGGCAGGCATCTGAGTGATTTACAGCGCGCCATTCTTCAGCAGGTGTGGCAGGGTCGGAAGTATTGGGCGATCGCCGAAAGCTACGGCTGCACTGAAGGGCATGTCAAAGATGTGGCTTCCCACCTCTGGCGCATTCTCTCCAAAACGTTAGGAGAAAAGGTCTCTAAGAACTCCCTTAAGGCGGTGTTGGCGAGGCGGCTGGGGAGAGGTGAGGCAAGCCAACTGTCTGCGGCGATCGCGCCGCCCCACTCTCCGCCGGAAAACCCCAACTTTGTGGGACGCAAAGGGGCTATCGCCGACCTCGACCGTCTCATCAGTCAAGGCAAGAAAGTCATCGTTATCCAAGGCGAAGGCGGCATTGGCAAAACCACCTTGGCCCAGCAATATCTCCATGCCCAGGACTTTGAGCTGGTGTTGGAGCTGCTGATGGCGAAAGAAACCGCCTACATTACTCCAGTTGAACGGGTGGTGGAGGAATGGCTGAAGCAAGACTTTGGGGTAGAACCGGGGCGGGAATTTGGGGTGACGCTGGGTCGACTAAAGCGGCAACTCCATAATCGTCGCGTGGGGGTATTGGTGGACAACCTGGAACCAGCCCTCGACAGCGCCGGGCGATTTGTTCAGGCCCATAGCTGGTACGTTGAACTGCTGCGGGTGCTAGCGGACAACCGAGTGCAATCGGTGACGCTGATCACCAGCCGCGATCGCCTCTGCGAACCCGCCATTCACTTAGACCATTTCCGTCTGCCGGGTCTGGATCAATCGGCCTGGCGTCATTTCTTTCAGCCCCATGGGATCGCCATTGACTCGCCCACGCTCCAAGCCATGCATCGAGCCTATGGGGGCAACGCCAAGGCGATGGGCATCCTTTGCGGCTCGATCCAGGGGGATTTTGAGGGGGATATGGCGGCCTATTGGCGAGAAACCAATGCCGATCCGTTAGTGGCCATGGACCTGAAAAATTTGGCGGCCAGCCAGATTAACCGGTTGCAGGCTCTAGACAGTAATGCTTACCGTCTGTTTTGTCGGCTAGGCTGCTATCGGTACCAAGAGGTCCCCACTGTCCCCACTGACGGGCTTTTCCATTTAATGTGGGACATTGCGCCGGACCAGCAGCGGCGGATTATTACCTCCCTCCGAAATCGCTCCCTCTTGGAAGGTCGGAAAGGGGAATATTGGCTGCATCCGGTGATTCGGGCGGAAGCGATCGCCCGATTACGCGCCAGCGGGGAGTGGGAAATCGTTAACCGCAAGGCCGCCGACTATTGGACGAGCGCCACGGCGACCATTACCACCGTCGGCGATGCGATGCACGCCCTAGAAGCCTACTATCACTATCTGGAAATTGAAGATTTTGAAGCCGCAGGCGGGGTAATTCTCAAAAGTCGGGATAACCGCTGGCGACAGTTTTTACCCCTCGGCAGCACTCTCTATCGGATGGGATTGCTACAGCCGGTGATTACCGCCATCAGCAAAATCATTCACCAGACGAAATCCGACCAAAACGCCAGTGAACTTCATAACATTCTGGGAGATGTCTATTGGATTTCTGGCCAAATCCATCCCGCGATCGCCTGCCAGGAAGTCGCCATTCAAACCGCGACCCGATGCTTACAATCCATTGCCCCCAGTCCAGCTAATCGGCGGATGATTTACTACCTCCGTATGCTGGAGGTCGATTCCCTCTTGAGTCTGGGACTGTATCAGTTGGACTTGTGGGAGCTGGCCGCATCGGCGAATTTATTCCAGCAGGTGATCGACCAAGCGGCCAGCACTGACCATGACCGTTGGGCGGAAAAGGCGTCTGTGTGTCTAGCCCTGGTGAATTCCTATTTGGGGATGAGGCAAGAAGCTTATATTTTGGTGGATCAGGTTTATGACTCAGTGGTCAATAATCCGTCGTTTCAGCATACGGGGCGGTTCGCCTACTTTATTCAAATTTTGGGGCAAACGTTTAGTAATTTGGGGGAGAGGGACAAGGCTTACGCGCTCTATCAAAAAGCCATCGCCTTTGCCCAAGCAAGCCACTATATTCAAGTCAAGGCCCGGTCTCTTAGCGGTTTAGCTGAACTGTATCGACAACAGCAAGAGTTTGACGGCGCGATCGCCCATCACCAAGACGCCATCAACCTCCTGGAAGAAATTGGAGCTAAATGTGATTTAGCCGAAGCGTACTTTCAACTGGGCTTGACTCACCAGGTCATAGGACACCCTGAAATAAGGCAGAAAAATTTTGAGCAAGCAATCGGCTTATTTAAAGAAATAGACGCCCCCAAACAAGTTGCTAAAGTAATAGCTGCTGCCTCAGAACCATCTATGCCCCATGCCCAACCACCGACCCCGCCTCAAAGTAAGATTTCCTAAACAAATAAGGGCGCCTCAATTATTGGGCTTACTGATTGTCTTTCAGCTCATCACCCTACTATTCATTCTGTTCGCATGGCCCTCTCCCGTCACCCTCTCATTTGTGACGCCCCTTGATGAAGTTGAGTATTGGGGGCCGCTCATTCAGAAATTTGAGGCTCAGCACCCAGGTATTCACATCGAACTCCTGGATGATCCTGAATTCACCTATACAACTGACGACGTAGAAGTCATTTACACAGCCGATCTGCAGCAAGACACCCCCCAATATGACCTGGTTTACATGGACATCATTTGGGTTCCTTGGTTTGCCAATAAAGGATGGCTAAAAGACTTATCTGAATTTATTCCTAAAGAAGAGTTATCTGCGTTTTTGCCCAGTGAAATTGAAGCAGGACGCTATCAGAATGGACTATACCGCATCCCTTTCCGATCGGATATCGGGGTTATTTTTTATAACAAAAGCCTTTTGCAAGCAGGCGGATATCAGCTGCCCACAGAGCTGCCTAAAACACTGACAGAGTTGCAAACCATCGCAGAGGACTTACAAAACCAAACCCTAGCGACCTGGGGGTATCTCTGGCAAGGGCGGCAGTACGAAGGTTTAGTCGCCAACTTTGTTGAAGTATTAGAGAGCTATGGCGGCTTCTGGATCGACCCCAATAAAGCTAATGGAGATCCCACCAAAGTTGGACTGGATCAAGACGCCGCCATTAAAGCAGCTGTTTTTTTGAGCGACATCGTTACTCGGGAGATATCCCCTTCCGATGTACAGTCCTTCAGCGAACAAAAATCCTTGGAAACCTTTGAAGAAGGTAAGACTGCTTTTTTGAGGGGATGGGCCTACTTTTGGAAACAAGCTAACCTAGACGGAGAGCACTTTAAAGGGACTTTCGAAATACTACCGACCTCCATCTACGAGGAACCAGGTTGTCGAGGCGGATGGGGGTTCGGCATCGCCCAAAATACTAAATATGCAAAGGAAGCCTGGGAAGCCATTCAGTATTTCACCAGTGCTTCCGCCCAACGCCAATTTGTCCTGAATTCCGGTTATTTACCCAGCCGTCAGGCGCTGTTTGAGGATGCCAAAATTCTTGAACGCTATCCCCATTTCCCCCAATTGCGTCAAAAGCTTGAAAATAACTCCATTTTTCGCCCGCGATTTTCTGACTATGACCGGGCCTCTGAAATCCTACAAGAGCATTTATGGGCCGTGCTTTCTGGGCAGAAAACCCCGGAGGATGCGATGCAGCAAGCAGCGTGTAAAACACGTGAGTTGCTTGGCGTTCCGGTAAATTGCGAACAGTAGATGTTGGAGCTATTTTTCGCACTCTGCGATTAAATTGTCTAAAGCCAACTGCATCCGGCTCACCACCGTTTCATAACAGGCGTCCACATAGGCTTGATCTTTCAAGGTTTCTCGGCCATATCGCTCAAATACGATGGGTTCACAAACTCGGGTATGGATCTGGGCGGGCAAGGGCAGATTGGGCAAGGGGCCAAAGGCAATCCCCCAGGGTAAACCGAGATAAATGGGGAAGACTTCTGGATCCGTTTCGAAAAGCCATGGCAGCATGCCTTGCTCATGCAACTGACGCGCTTGCTCATAGCAGTCTGCAAGGACAATTAGCGTATCGTGGGCGCCCCAAGAAATGGCGGGAACGATCGGGATTGATTCCCGTAGGGCTAATTTGATGAAGCCGGTTCGACCATTAAAGTGAATCTGATGACGCATTTGATGGGGCCTGAAGACATCTTGAGCGCCGCCGGGATACACCAATACACTGGCGCCCTTGCGGAGGGCTGCGATCGCCATTTTGGGATGGGCCCGAATCGCCCCCGTTTGGGCCGCATACTCCGCCATTTTGGTAAATACTCGCCACACGTTGGGGTGCATCAACCCATACACCGGTCGCTCACAGCCAAATCGCCGAAACCAGTCGACCATAAACATGGGCAAATCTGGGGAGGCCAGTCCCCCATTATGGGAGCCGACTATCAGTACAGGCCCCTCAGTCGGGATATGCTCCCAGCCGCCAGTCTGCACCCGAAAATAATAGCGATAGGCCCATTCCCACTTGGGCATTAATGATTCAATAACCTGGGGATTGCGATCCTCTAAAGACCAACCTTGATAAAGCTGAGAAGTCTGTATATTCTGCATCCAGTCCTGGCGATGTAAAGTTAAGTAACCATTCTACAAACTGGGAGCAAAGACCTTAAGCCATAAATTTTTATCGTTGCAAGACTGATGGCTTGTCTCCAAATCATTACGCCAATTTTCGTGAAATGCCGATCAATCTTTAGTAGTCAGCCGTAGGATGGACAAAGGGTTCGCCCGCGCCCATCGATTCAGTATGCCTCGCCAAGCAAGATGGGCGCGCTTCACTTTGCCCATCCTACTTTTCTTAAATTCCACACCCATTCCTTCTTCGCTACGATGGAGAACTTCAACCTTCAACCGCATCTACCCCCTTGAAAAATTCCACCCAAACCCGGTCTCTCTCTTCACCTAACCTCCAAATTTTCGGAAGGGTATATGCCGTTTTGGCATATTCATCCTGGGGATTACTGCCGATCTATTGGAAATTTTTGGGCCAGATCCCAGCCGTTGAAGTACTCAGTCACCGCATACTCTGGTCAACGGTCTTCTTAAGCGGGTTACTTTTTCTGCAGAAGCCCCGACCTGATCTGACGCAGCTGTGGCGATCGCCCAAACAATTAAGTATTTTACTGACAACCGCCGCCCTACTTGCCTTTAACTGGGGCGTCTATATCTACGGCGTCAACACCGATCGGGTGGTTGAAACCAGTTTGGGGTATTACATTAACCCTCTGATGAATGTCCTGCTGGGTTATGTCTTTTTGCAAGAGCGTTTACATTGGAGCCAAGGCATAGCGGTCATCCTGGCCAGTATCGGAGTCGCCTACTTTGTCTGGCAGTTTGGGGCCGTGCCCTGGATCGCCCTCGGCTTAGCCTTTTCTTTCGCCTTGTATGGGTTACTGCGCAAGATCATCCAAGTATCGCCCATGCTGGGTTTAGGGGTGGAAACCCTACTCATTACCCCAGTCGCACTCGTCCTCGTCATCTACTGGGAGGCGACCGGCGTGGGGCATTTCGGCTCCACCTGGTCCATTACTCTATTGTTTATCGGCGCTGGCGTCATCACCTCCTTACCCCTCCTCTGGTTCAACAAGGCGGCAAAGCAGTTAAGGCTATCAACCCTAGGCTTCTTCCAATACCTGGGGCCAACCTTTGCGCTACTTCTGGGAGTTTTTCTCTACCATGAACCCTTTACCCCCACCCATGCCATTACCTTCGGCTTCATCTGGTCAGCCCTGATTCTCTTTTCCTCTACATCCCTGATGCTTAGACCTACACGCTGATGAAAACCATCTATCCCAATATCTTAGAGATCTGCATATAAAACGTCCCATCCCCCCATCCACTCATCCACCCATCCGTTCCCTTTCGCTGAGAGTCTATCTGGGTAAAACTCCCTTAGCCCCCCAATACTTGAAAACCACCGATAGATTATTCGCTGGCATGGGAATCGTTTTAACCAAAGCAAGATTTTTAGACCGGGCGACGGCCTCCACCTGATCCAGATCGCGCAAACCCCATTCTGGATTTCTCGCCCGCAGGCTCTGATCGAACGCCTGATTGCTGGGAGCGGTAGGCTTGCTTCCCTGTTTGAAGGGGCCATACAGGTATAGAATGCCGCCCACTGGCAGAATCCGACTAGCTCCTGCGATTAGCCCCAGACAGGCTGACCAGGGCGAAATGTGGATCATATTAATATTGACGATCGCCATAATCGGGTATCGTTCAGAATCCCAATTCTGCAAAGGGGCGGGGGGGCGATCCCTTTCCACAGGCCAGATGGGGTCGCAGGCGTCTAGGGCAATTGGGGGATACAGATTATCGGATGGACAGTGGGCTCGCCATGCCGCAATACTGGCTCTTGACTGTGGATTTGGATCAGACGGAATCCATAGGAGAGGATGGATAAGAGGCGCGAAAAAGACCGCATGTTCTCCAGTGCCGCTGGAGACTTCTAACACAGAGCCGGTAGGCGGCAGGACAGGTAACAAGGCCTTCAAAATAGGATTTCGATTACGCAGCGTCGCAGGGGCGTATTGACGGGCGTCTGGGAGCTGATTCATCTGAGTGCAGGGAGCCGTTAGATAGTCACTAATATAATCATTCAAGCCTAATTGACATTGAGCGCGATCGCTTGGTTTCATGGCAAGCCTCAGAATTTAGTCGCCTCAGCGCTGTAAAATACTACGCGGTGCAGCTGTATTAGGTACTACCAGAAAGAGGGACTGAATCTTGCAAGCGCTGCTACGCTTATCCCGATGGATTGATCGTTTAAATGAACGGGTCGGTCGGTTTACCTACTGGCTAGTGTTAATCATGATTGGAGTGGGCGTCTGGAATGTCATCGGACGCTATCTCGGTAATGCGATTGGCCGTAACCTGAGTTCAAACGCCTTCATCGAAACCCAGTGGTATTTGTTCGACCTGGTGTTTTTGCTGGGCGGGGCTTATACCCTCAGACATAACTCCCATGTCCGCGTCGATGTCCTACAGGCGAACTGGAACACTCGGCAAAAGGCGCTGGCGGATTTGGTCGGCACAGTTTTGTTCCTCATTCCCTTCTGCATTTTAGTCATTTTCTTCTCCTGGCAAACCATCCTCAACTCCTGGGCGATTTGGGAAACTTCACCTGATCCGGGCGGCTTACCCCGATACCCAATCAAGTCCATGATTATTGTCAGTTTCGCCCTGTTGATTCTCCAGGGCGTCTCTGAGGCGATTAAAAACCTGGCCATCATCACCAACCAGGAACCGCCCAATGGGGGTGAGTCATGATTGACTGGCTAGGACCGGCCATGTTCGCTGGAGCTTTGCTGCTCCTATCCCTAGGTTATCCAGTTGCATTCTCATTAGGCGGCGTGGCGATCCTCTTCGGCCTGATCGGAATTGGGCTGGGCGTTTTTGATCCGATTTTCCTGACGGCGATGCCCCAACGGATTTTCGGCATCATGAATAACTTCACCCTGCTGGCCATCCCCTATTTCATCTTTATGGGGGCGATGCTGGAGAAATCCGGCATCGCTGAAAATTTGCTGGAGACGATGGGCAGCCTGTTCGGACGCATGCGGGGCGGTTTGGCCTTAGCGGTAGTCGGTGTGGGAGCGCTGTTGGCGGCGACAACGGGTGTGGTGGCGGCGACGGTGGTGACGATGGGTCTGATTTCCCTGCCAACGATGTTGCGCTACGGCTATAACAAATCCTTTGCAGCAGGGGTCATCACCGCCTCAGGCACCCTGGGTCAAATTATTCCCCCCAGCATTGTGCTAGTGGTGCTCGCGGACCAATTGGGGATTTCTGTGGGGGATTTGTTCCTGGGCTCCTTTATCCCGGGTCTGCTGATGGCGGGAGCCTTTGCGTTACACGTGCTGATCGTCTCCACCGTCCGCCCTGATATGGCCCCGGCGTTACCAGCCGAGCTGATTGAGATCCGCGGCAAGGCGTTAGCACTGAAGGTGATCAAGGTGATGCTGCCGCCGTTGGTGCTGATTCTATTGGTCCTGGGCAGCATTTTCTTCGGGGTGGCCACCCCCACTGAAGCAGGGGCTTTAGGGGCGGTGGGCGCGATCGCACTGGCCGCCGCCAACCGTCGACTGAGCTTGACCGCCCTTGGCCAAGTCTGCGACGACACCCTGCGCACCACCACCATGGTGATTTTCATATTATTGGGCTCGACGGCCTTTAGTTTGGTGTTTCGGGGACTCAGGGGCGATCGCTTCATCTCCGATGTGTTGACAAACCTACCTGGCGGTCAACTCAGTTTTCTCGCGGTCAGCATGGTGACCATTTTCATCCTAGGCTTTTTTATCGACTTCTTTGAAATCGCCTTCATCGTGGTTCCCCTATTCGCGCCAATCGCAATGCAACTGGACATGGACTTAGTCTGGTACGGCGTTATTATCGGAGCCAACATGCAGACCTCGTTTCTAACGCCCCCCTTCGGCTTCGCCCTGTTCTATCTGAGAGGCGTCGCGCCGTCAGAAGTCACCACGGGAAATATCTATCGCGGCGCCATCCCGTTCATCATTCTGCAGTTGATTATTCTCGTGGCCATCATCGCCTTCCCCCAACTGGTGAATTTTCTGCCCTCTATTAGCCGTTGAAGCGACAGAATCCGCCGCCAACTTGATTAGGCTCGATTAGGGTAGTGAAAAGTCAACACCTTCAAAATATCAGCGATCGCGATTGAGGTATTCACTGACTTCAGCATAATTTTGCCGTCTTCACCTGTTTGAGCCCCGTTGGAAGGCAAAGCGCTATTTTCGGAGAGAATATGACAAGTTCACAATTACGCCAGCAACTACTGGATACCATGCGCTCAAGCACCAGCAGCGGCCTCAATCGCGGCGCTACGGGCAATCTCAGTGTGCGATTCAAGGAGGGTTTCTTAATCACGCCATCTGGGATATCGCCAACGGATATGTCAGCCGATGATATGGTTTTTATGGATATGCAAGGCAAATGGTCGGGTGATCATAAGCCCTCAAGCGAATGGCGTTTACACCGTGAGATTTTGCTGAATCGGCCAGAATTTGATGCTGTGTTGCACGCCCACTCAACGTTCGCGACTGTTCTAGCCTGTCTCGGCAAAGAGATTCCCCCCTTTCACTACATGATCGCCGCCGCTGGCGGCAAAACCGTCCGCTGCGCCCCTTATGCCACGTTCGGCACGCAAACACTAGCCGCTTACGCCCTGGAAGCCTTGCAGGATCGCCAAGCCTGTCTACTGGCCAATCATGGGTTGCTGGTCGCCGCCAGAGACTTACCGCAAGCACTGGCGCTGGCGATCGAAGTGGAAAATTTGTGTGAACAATACTGTCACTTGCTACAAATCGGTACGCCCATAATCCTGTCAGACGCCGAAATGGAAGTCGTGTTGGAGAAATTCAAAGGGTATGGGCCAAATGCCGTCATTGAAGCGAACGAATCTCTTCAGAAAACAGATAGTTAATAACCCTATGAATTTAACCTTGACCACTCTACCCGAGACGATCCGTTGGCAAGACGGCGCCCTCTATTTACTCGATCAAACCCGGCTTCCCCTGGAAACCGTGATCGAAAAACAAGAGACCGTCGACCAGGTTTGGCAGTCAATTAAGCAGCTGAAGGTGCGGGGAGCGCCTGCCATTGGCGTGGCGGGGGCCTATGGGTTAGTGCTCAGTGTTACCGATCAAACGCACCTCTCTTACGCCGCCTTTCTGCAGGAACTGGAACGGCAAGCGGCCTATCTAGACAGTGCGCGACCGACCGCTGTCAATCTAAAGTGGGCCTTGACTCGAATTGTCAGTAAAGCCCGGGAACTCTCTGGCTTTGACGTTCCAGCCATCCATCAGCGCTTGGTGGCAGAAGCTGTTCAGATTCACGATGAAGACCGACAACTCTGTCGAAAAATTGGTGAGCACGGGCTGGCGCTGATCAAACAGGATATGGGCATTCTGACCCACTGCAACGCCGGTTCTTTGGCCACCGCCGAACTGGGAACCGCCCTTGCCCCCATGTATCTCGCCCATGAGCAGGGAATTCCCTTTCGCGTCTATGCCGATGAAACCCGCCCGCTTCTGCAGGGTTCACGGTTGACCAGCTGGGAGCTGCAACAAGCCGGGATTGATGTGACGCTGATTTGCGATAACATGGCCGCTTACATCATGTCCCAGGGACTCGTCGACATGGTGATTGTCGGGACTGACCGGGTTGCCGCCAATGGCGATGTTGCGAATAAAATCGGCACCCTCGGCGTCGCCATCTTGGCCCATCATTTCAACCTTCCCTTTTATGTGGCCTGTCCTTACTCCACCATTGATTTCAATACCCCTGATGGCAAATCCATCGTGATTGAAGAACGCGGCGAGACAGAAGTCACTCATTTTGGCGATCGCCGCACCGCGCCCGAAAATATCCAGTACCGCAACCCCGCGTTTGATGTGACGCCCCATACTCTGGTGACGGGATTAATTACGGACAGAGGCATTATTCGACCGCCTTATCAGGAAAACTTGCAGCAGTTTTATGGGGGCTAATTTTTAGGCGTTGTTCGGCTCGGATATTGATCACATTTCCGATCAGCATCAAGGTTGCCCCCATCAAAACAAACTGGTCTAGGGGTTCGTCGTAAAACATAAAACCCACCAATGCAATCAGGGGCAGCCTCAGGAAGTCCATCGGCACGACAACAGTCGCATCCACCAAAGCCAGCGCCTTGGCCATGCAATAATGAGCGCTGAGGGCCGAGACGCCGACTATTGCAAGCCAGGGTAATAGATTGTAGGCGGGCGTCGACCAGTGGTTCAGGGAGGGTAACAATCCCAACGGCAGCTGAATCACCGTCATATAAAAGAGAATGGTGAGGGGCGGATCCTGCAGGGCCAGTTTGCGGGTAAGGGTGTGAGACAAGGCGTAGCAGACAGCTCCCGCCAAAACAGCCAACGCCGCCGGATCGACCACCCCTAATCCAGGCCGCAAAATAATCAGCATGCCCGCAATCCCAAAGCCAACCGCCAGCAAGCGGGGTTTAGTCAGGGGTTCTTTCAGGAGCGCCCGGGCCAAAAGAGCAGTCCAAATCGGTAGGGTAAATTCAATCGCAAACACTTCAGCCAGCGAAATATAGGCAAGACCATAAAACCAACCGAACTGACCGCCAAAATGGACTAAATTCCGAACCAGATGCAACCCGAAGTTCTGGGTGAAAATCTGGGTGCGATCGCGCTTGATTAAGAGCGCACTGATAACGGAAAGACCAATGACACTGCGAAAAAATAGGATTTGAAACGTTCCCAGGTCAATCGATAATTCTCGACCTCCAATCGCTAACGCCATAAATGAAACCAGGGTTCCTGTCATCCATAGGGTGGCGACGATCACTGCCGGTTGAGTCATGCCGAACCTCAAAGCTCAGTCCTGGTTAATTAATTAGGCAAAGAATCTCGTTTTGCTAAGCGGCCAGCCTCGAATCGCCCAAATAACGGTTCAGAAAGGCTCCCGCTTCCGCGATCGCCCATCGACCTTCTTCCAACATCGGCGCAAATAGATGAAAACAGTGAAGCATATCTTGCCAGACCTTGAGTTCTACAGCGACATTCGCCAATCCCGCTTGGCGGGCAAGTTGCAGAGCATCATCCAGTAAAATTTCAGCGGCTCCCACATGAATCAATAGCGGCGGCAGCCCAGATAAGTCGGCATAGAGCGGTGACAAGAGAGAATGCCGCAGGTTTCCGTTAGGGGCGTACCAGGCCGTCATCGCCTCCACCAGTTGCGGCGACACCATCGGATCCATAGCGGTATGGGTTACAAAGGTTTTGCCTGCTCTGGTCAGGTCACAGTAGGGGGAAATCAGGAAGGCGGAGGCGGGTAAGGGTTCTCCCGCATCTCTGAGGGACAGCAATGCCCCCAACGCCAAATTTCCGCCAGCCGAGTCCCCTGCGATCGCGACCTGAGACGGGTCAAATCTGCAGGTGTTGACTAACCAACGGTATGCCGTCAAGGTATCCTCTAAAGCTGCAGGGTAAGGATGTTCTGGGGCGAGACGATAATCAATCAACAACACGCTGGCCATCGATGCTGCCGCCAGATCACAGGCAATGCGTCGATGAGTTTGGCAGTTTCCCGCCACAAATCCACCGCCATGGAGATACAAAATCACCCGGTCTGGATCACCGGAGGGACTGGAAATCAGCTCAGCAAAAACACCATCTGCATTGATGGGCCTGACCTGAGCAGTAGGATGGGGCGGCATTGAAAATCCATCGTTGAAGTGACCTCGAATCTCAGATAATGTGTCTCCCCAAGAGAAGTTTTCCAGCATAGCCTTTATGCTTGTTAGTTCAAATTGGCTCATGATGACGATGACATAGCCTTGACTGAATAGAACAAGACCTGGAGAACTCACATAGGATATCAACTTTAGCCGGGACATTCTGATGGGGCAAGAATACAGGAGTCAGGAGACAGAATCCAGTTCCTGACTGACTTCTGTATTCTGTATTCCTGCTCTACTGGATTGTCCCGCTTTAAGTTGAAGCCCTATAAAGAATAATGCTGCAAGGATCGATGTCATGGTCTTGACATATTAACGGTGACGACTTCATTGAAGGCCCAGTATAAAAAAATCCTTGATTTTCTGACTCAAGCCCGTCATACGGCTCGCTTGGGATTACCTCCCCCATCGTTGATTCCTCAAGCTTCTTATCAAGTTATCAGTGAAATACATAGGCTGTCAGCGTCCGGTGAGCGGAAATGTCGCTATTGTCTTGAATATCAAAGACATTCAATTCCTCTCGACTCGTCGTAGGCGGGCTCCGGCTTGGCGACATCAGTTGTAGAAGCGCTAGCTTCTAACGGTAAATAAAGATCTATTGAAGCTTTCTGGATAACTTTGGCTTGAAGGGTATTATCCAGATGAAAAGCCGATAAATATATTGTGAGCTGGTTCGGATAGCATATTGAAACCAACACACGTTGAACCAAGTTCCCACAAACTAATTTGGAAGGTGCAATGACTGCAAGAAAGCATCTCGAACTGCTCTTATACAGCTTTGTCACTTGGTTTGTATTTTACTTGTTCGGTCTACCAGACTACTATCAAAGCTGGTATTTTTGGGCAAAAGCGGCTATTTGCGTCGTGGTCACCATCGTCTACTTTCCAGCCACTTACTATACCCTCAAAAATTACTGGAGTAATGGCGAGCATTTGGTCAACTCATTATGGCTGACCCTATACCTGACTCTTCCGTTATTCGTCTACGACTACTTGTTGCTTGCGCTATACAAAGGACTGGGTATCTCCTTTGTGATTCCGTATTGGTACCTGACCTTTTTTTACTTTTCATTCTGGGTGCAATTTCCGATCATCGGTTGGTGGTTGCAACGAACAGAAACCCAACAACTTGAGCTGGACGCGGGATAACAAAGCAATGCACTGGAGCTGGGAGTCGACCGCACTCCTATAGGCTCCCACATCGCGGCCTATTGATTGCAGGCTTTTTCCAGCGGTTGCTCTGAAGTTAGCCATAGTAAACGACACCTATGAGCGATCTAATGACATCTCGATGTTTTGAATGGCAAGGAAGTTTATCATGACAGCAAGTGCAGGGACATCCGATGACAGTCTAGAGGCGGCGACTGAGTGGCAGTCTCCCCCCGAAGAGATATTGGAGGTGCTCCACGCGCCGCAGCTTCCCGTAGTATGGGCGGCGCCAACTGGCGAATATTTGCTCCTCGCCGATCCGGTGCTCTATCCCTCTCTCGCCGAGCTGGCCGCGCCGATGCATAAGCTAGCTGGCATTCGGGTTAATCCAGTCATTAACGACCGCCACGGCCGCCATGGGGGCACTTCTCCTCGTCTAGTCCGAGTTGAGGACAGCAGCGTAACACCGCTCGATCTGCCGACAGACGCCGAGATTTACAATGTGAAATGGACTGTTGACGGTCAGCGCTTCGCATTGACCATTGGGCGCGCCAATCACATCGGCCTGTGGGTTGGCTCGGTAGGCGGCGAAGTGTTCGAGGTCGAGGACTTGTCTCTCAACCCCCTATTGGGTCCTGCTGTGAGCTGGCTGCCTGACCAGGCGCGTCTGCTGGTGCGCCGCATCCCGCAGCGTGGGCCAGCTCCCGAACCGCCAGCCATCCCCGTAGGGCCGAAGATCCTCGAAGGCGTGAAAGCTTCGGCCCGCTCCACTTACGAAGCGCGCAACCTGCTTAAGACGGCTCACGATGACGCCCTCTTCGAGTACTACACCGCCTCCGAACTGGTGACCGTCGATCCGACTACGGGCAAAGTGGAGGTTGTCGGCGCGCCCGCTCCCTATACTACCGCCAAGTTTTCGCCAGACGGCGAGTATCTCCTCGTTGCGCGACTAGTTTGCCCCTGGTCCCACGAGGTGGCTTGGCAGCGCTTCGCCAGGGAGATCGAAGTTTGGAACGCCAAGGGCGAGCGAGTCGCAACCATTGCCTCCCTACCGATAGCCGACAAGGTCCCAGTTCACGGTGTGCCGCCAGGTCCACGCTCAGTTTCGTGGCGTCCTACAGCTCCTCACACCCTCTTCTGGGTTGAGGCGCTCGACGGCGGAGATCCTGTGGCCGAGGCTCCCCACCGGGATCGGTTGATGCGTCTGGACGCGCCCTTCACGGCGGAACCCCAGGAGATCTTTCGAGCCGAACACCGGATCCAACCCTGGCGGAATGCTTGGGGATCTGAGGGCGGCACGCTCATGCTCACCCAGCGTGAGCGGATACGCCGTTGGCGCTATGTCTGGCTCTTGGACGTGGATAAGGGCGCGTCACGCCTGTGGTTCGATCTCGACGAGGGCGATCGCTATGGAGATCCAGGCCATCCCCTTTTCCGCCAACTCCCTAACGGCGGTTGGGTGATGCGCCAGAAGGGAGATTCGGTTTACTTCTGCGGGAGCGGCGCCGCTGACCAGGGGGATCGGCCCTTTCTGGACCTGCGCTCCCTAGACACCGGCAATACCGAGCGTTTGTTCCGTTGCGCCCCTGATCGCTATGAGTCCTTCGTAACGTTTGCAGGGGATTCAGATCGCTTCGTGTTGTGCTCCGAGTCCGTTGTCGATCCGCCCAACTACTATCTGGCCGCCTTCGACGGGCAGGTAGATGCGTCCGAGGGTGAGGCGACTCGGACGCTGACGCATGTCCCGATCACGCGTTTCGAAGACCCTACCCCCCAACTGCGCCAGATTGAGAAGCGCATCGTGCGCTACGAGCGCTCGGACGGCGTACCCCTCAGCTTCCACCTGTATCTGCCCCCTGGCTACGAGGAGGGTAAACCACTCCCCACAGTACTCTATGCCTATCCCCTCGAGTACTCCAGCGCAACCACAGCCGGACAGGTTAGGGGATCGGCCCAGCGCTTCATGCGTTTGTACGGAGCCTCTCACCTCTACTTTTTGCTCCACGGCTATGCAGTGCTCCACCAGACTGCCATGCCAATACTCGGCGATCCTGAGACCGCCTACGACACCTTCTTGCCCCAGCTAGTGGCCGATGCAGAGGCCGCAGTGGCTAAGGCTGTCGAGATGGGCGTGACGGATCCCGAGCGAATCGGCGTCATCGGCCACAGTCACGGCGGGCTGATGGCGGCCAACCTCTTGGCGCACACCAATCTGTTTCGAGCCGGCGTCGCACGCAGCGGATCATACAACAAGACGAATCAACCCTTCGGCTTCCAGGCCGAGCGTCGGTCCCTCTTCGAGGCGAGGGATGTCTATATCCAGGTCTCGCCCACCTTCTTCGCCCACCAGGTTAACAAGCCGATCCTGATTATTCACGGTGATGATGACGCCAACCCCGGGACACTCACGTTCCAGTCGGAAGTCTTCTTCGAGGCTGTGCGCGGCGCAGGCGGCATCGCCCGACTAGTGTTGTTGCCCTTCGAGGATCATGGCTATCGAGCCCGGGAGAGTGTGGAGCACGTGCTCTGGGAGCAGCTCCAGTGGTTCGACAAGTATGTAAAGGGCGCCGGAGCCGGAATGCCCCAAAGCTACGGCTTGCAGTGACGCCAATAGGGAGACGGCCTAAAATACACATTACAATGGACGATTTGAAGATCGGGGTAAAGATGCAAAAGAGACTGGCTGCCGCTAAATTCAGGCGTTAGGCGGCGCAATGGAAATCCGACGCTATGCAGACTCTGATGCTTCCGCGGTAAAGGTTCTCCACAAGATCGCGATGGAGGACGTTGGAGCGTTTATTCCTGGCCCGTGGGACGCCGATATGGACGCTATTTCAGAAACCTACCTGAATGGCCGCGGAGAATTCCTGGTGGGTTGTGTTGACGGTGTTATTGTTGCGATGGGCGCCTTCCGCCCCGTTAACGATACAACGGCTGAAATTAAACGCCTCCGCGTCCATCCAGAGCGCCAGCGACAAGGGTTTGGCCGCGATGTCCTTGAGCGCCTTGAATTGACGGCTAAGCAGCTCGGCTATAGTCAGTTGCAGCTCGACACCATGGAAAATCAGGTCGGCGCCATTCAGTTTTTCCAGAAGCAGGGGTATCGCCATTTCTCTACGCGAACGGGCAAAGGCCGCAATCAGCTACTATTCGCCAAAACCCTTAGCAGCGCCGACTAACAGTTATTCACCAGAGACTTGACTGTGGCTCACTCCGCTTCTGCTTAGGCTTCGCTGCGTCAAGGGCGTCGTCCACGAAAATGATTACCTCCAACTCCTACATCTCCCTCGGAACTGTCGCAGAGCGCATCTTCGCATCCGGCAAAATTACCGGTGAAAACAACCCCCTTGAGAAAAGCATATTAACTCCCAACAAGATGAACCAGGATAGAGGCTTATTCGATCGCCTCCAAATGGGCCTACTAAAAGTTGTTGACTAATCTTGCCACTCGATCTTCCCAACCTCCAAGGATTTTGGATTAGATTGCCCTCCCCTGCTCCCCCTGCCTCCCCATCTCCCCATCTCTTCCTCAATCCTCCCCTGCTCCCTTCCCCTTTCCCATCCTCCCCTTTCCCATCCTCCCCATCTCCCCTATCCTCCCTATCTCCCCTATCTTTCCCTAACCCTCCCCTGCTCCCCCTGCTCCCCCTGCCCTAATTCCCCTTCTAACCGAAAAAAATGCACCGTTCCCGCCTGATCGCCTGCAACAACCGTAACCCCATCAAGAGCAACTGCACAGGCATAAAACGGGTGATCGCCGCAGAAAGTCGCCAAACACTTACCCGTCGCCAGATCCCACAGCTTCACGGTGTGGTCGGGAGAGCCGGATAAGGCCTGTTTGCCATCCGGGCTAATCGCCACCGA
>JASJDH010000584.1 GCA_030065175.1 Leptolyngbyaceae cyanobacterium MO_188.B28
ATGGTCCAACCCAAGTGGGTGAATTTAGGTTGAGCGGCAATTTCAATCGGATATTGTAATGGCTGATATTGTAAAGGCTGGGCAGAGTGGGGTCCGGCGGCAGGTTCAGCGCCCAGAGAAATCTGACTCCAGAGCAAAAGAGCGCCAAAACAAAAGAGCGCTATCCAGAGAATATGAATTTTACCTACAGTCTTTCGAAAATGTTGAAATAGAGAGTACATGAGAACACTGCCAACAGTCTTAGGAAGAAAAACCAGCAGACTTAGGTCAAAGTCAATAAGCACCTTTCCCTAGAACCGGTCAACCACAACAAGAATGTTAGTCAACCGGCGAGGGAGGCTAATGGCAAGCGCACTCCTTATCAGTAGGCGTGATGGACGACATGCGCCACAAACCATTCCATTGGAATGAGATCACGCATTACCTATACAACTATTTCTTACATACCATTCTTATAACAGGGTATATACGGAAGCAATGTTACTTTTGGGGGAACACACTGGTCAAGACATAAATTCTCAATTTCATCCTAGAGATAATTTCAGTCGCCTGAACGAACGATTGATTACCGGTCGCAAGGCTCCAAAGTCTTTAACAATCAACCTTTATACCCAGATCACACATGATTGTGAAACAGGCATATTTTCAGAGTGCGTAATCTAATATCACTGATCTTATATCTGTTGAAACGCTTACGGGCAATATTAAATTTTGCAAATGCCACTCAAGATTTTCCTGAACAGCGCGCAATTTCTACTTAAGGGGTTCATGAGAAAAAAACTATGAATGACGGCTAGCCCACCTAAGGAATTTTTATGAAAACACAGTCCTAGTGGATGAGTGGATGGGGTGTTATTGACCTGTGGATCCCTAACTTTCTGCCGAGGAGGTTGAGTTTGAAATGGATGTATGCGCGAAAATAGTGCACGCTTACAATATGAATGCAATACATAGCCATGCTAAACCCCATTACCTTGGGTGTGAATAAGCACCTGATTCAACTGGGTTGGACTTGACTTCAACGGAGCTATTTCACAGCGTCGAAGGCATTGCTAACCGTTGAAACTTTTCTTCAGCTGACCCACTTTCAAGTTCAAGCGTATTGATCCAGGAGGAGAAGTTTGGCAATGAAAAACGCGATCGCACCCTATCTTGCCGCCACATTCCTGTTGACTTTGTCCCCCATCACCAAAGCTGAACCCACTCAGATATGTCAGTACGATCCCACGTTGGGGGTTCCGAATCCGTTGGGTATGCGTAACTATCTCACCATTACGGAAGAGGATGGCGACACCACGTTTGTATTCGAACAATTTCCTGCCGAAATCGGCGATGACGAGATATCGGTCACTTTTGCCGCGACCCACAGGATGACCTTCTACGAAACCGGGGTTGAAGAAGCGCGATCGCTCATGCTCCAACATCCTTATTACTACTCCAATCTCACAGGATATCAAGATCCAGGGTTCGATCTCGTCAACGCCGTAATTACATGTTCTCCACCGGATACAGGGCTGAAGTAATTTTCTTTCAACAAGAGTTAGGAGCTAGCAGAACAACCCTGCTAGCTCCTAACTCTTGTATTCTGAGTCTTCTAAGTCAATGCACTTCACTCATAAATATTCACAGGTGAAGCGTTCAAGCGGTTCGGAATGCTCCCAAATCCGTATTTTGTACAGTCAGGTCTTTAGCAATATTGAAGTTGCCATCATGCTTGATGTTAATCACCCCCAAAGCGTCAAGATCGTGAACGCCATTGCCTCTGACGCCATCCCCGCCCTGATCGCTGTAAATGCCCAGAACAACGCGGTTGTTTGACTCTTTGAGAATTTCATAGGTCACGGTATGACCTGTGATTACAATGTGATCGCCTTGTCCGCCAATACCGCTAAAATCAGTAATCGTATCACGACCAATTCCTTCAACCCAATGATCGTGATAAGCGCCATTCTCTCCAGCGACGCCGTTCATGCCCCAATTGATTAAGCCATCCGCCTGGATGTGCTGCTCATAGATCTCTTGTTTGGCGTTCATCAACAGATCAAACTTAAACGTGTCAGCCCCAGCGCCACCGGTCAGTCTATCATTAGCCTCTAAATTATCCGGATTATAAAATTCCGGCTTAAACTTAAGATCTGCAACAGTCTGGCCAATTGCAACATTTTCGACTGGCGTGTTGGAATCACTAACACTAATTAGGACATCATTCCCTTTTCCACCAATCAGCCGATCACTGCCTAATTGATCGGTGAGCGTATCGTCGCCCCTGCCGCCGAACAGTTTATCATTTCCGTGGAAATCAGTCGTTTCTGTCAGCAAACGACCTTCGCTATCGTAATCTTGAGCAGTTAGTCGTCTATCCCCAAAGAGAAAGTCGTTACCTTTATTGCCTTTGATAACATCATTGCCCAAGGCGCCATAGAGAAAATCGTTTCCCTTACCGCCGCGCATAAAATTATTGCCAAATCCTCCAAAAAGGAAATCTTTTCCTTTGCCGCCGTGGAGTCTATCATTCCCCCTGCCGCCATAGAGAACATCATTATCAGCTCCGCCGCGCATCAAATCATTGCCGTCATCTCCAGCAAGAAGATCTCTTCCGGCTCGACCTCTAAGTTTGTCGTTTCCTGCCTTACCCTTGAGAAAATCCCGAGTCGATCTGCCTAAAAGTGAATTACTTTTAGCGTTCCCGGTAATGCGAAGATAGTCATCGTTCAGAAAGAATGAAATGTCGGATGAAATATCGGATATGAGGTGATTTGTTGTTAGTTCAGTCACGTTTTTCTCTCAGTAGATTACAGTTCTTGGGGCTGATTGATTGACAAAACTTTTTTGTAGATATCTGGAAAGCCCTCACCTTCGCCCCTCTCCCGAGGGGCGAGGGACCAAGAGAGTAGATCATCTCCCCTCGCCCTCCAAGGGAGGGGTTGGGGGTGAGGGCTCTATACTTTTGTCAGTCAACCAGGTTCTTGGGGGCATCTCATTTCTACAGACGCATCAGGATTAATTACCAAAGACCTAATGCCGCAGTTATTTATTTTGTCTTCTTCCAACTTTGAGATGTTCCCATTATTTCTTATTAGCTATATCAAGCAGATTAAATCTGAAATACATTCCATCCCACTATGTCTTATGACTTCTATATCCCAGAAAAGTTTCTATATTGGATTGGCGTCACGTTAAAAATAGGGCGTTAGAAAAAAGAGTTTCATGGATTTATTCTCTTCCAACCCAAAGATTTCTGCTATTCGTGTAATTACGCTGAAGAATACCTAATTCTAGAAATCAGCATGTTTTAAAGTCGACCTGTAGAAACTCAGAAACACCTTCTGAAACTCTTGCTAAACTGGATCTCTGGACAATTCAAGATGCCATTAAAAGACATCGAAATCACGATCTTTGGAACCTCAAAATACATTGAAACTCCAAAATACAATAGGGCTATCCGAGAAATACTAGCAAATGAATTGAGCTTGAACTATCCCATCAATGTCTGAACGGGCGCCAATCGCAAGTAAAAAATAGATTGTTGTTTATTTAGGGTGTGTTGAGCATTTATAATGCTACCCTGCTCCAATATTTGCCATCAACAGCTAATACTGAATGGGAGTGCAAATTCAACTAACGTAGCACCTATTAAAAAACACTTAGGCGACAGCCTCTCCATCTTTCCTTTTGTTTTGTAGTGTGCCATCATGCTTCACTCGCATGACTCCCAAGTCCTTGTTGCCTTGTGGACGACCTTGTTGCAACAGAGCTAAGCAACCGTTCTCCAGTCCCCATTGATCCCCTCGATCCCGCCTATATCATTTACACGGCAGACGCCACTGGGCATCCAAAGAGTGTGGTTGCGCCCCACCTAGCCTTGGCCAACTAGCTTCACTGGGCCCAGGATGCCTATATTGATATACCTCACCAGACTTTTGTTGTACACTCGCTTTGTGAAAACCTACACGCAGCAGAAGGTGTTTCTACGTGACGGCAACGGCGTGTTTCAACCCTCCAGCAAGCCCCGCACCTATCCAGCAGCAGCGCCTGCCCCATCCGTACAATCTGTATACGCTCAATTTGAGCGCCCTCGAAAGATGGCCGACATACTTGTGGAGCTGGGGATACCCACCACATTGGCTTGAGCACATACCATCCGACAACAACTCACGATCCCGGTATTCCCATATCTAAAGGCTGTTTCTAAGGTTCAAAGTCATTTATCATTTAACTTTGGCCGAGAAAAAGGCAGCAGGTTGAGTGTGTCAATCTTCTTAATTGCTATTGGATCGCCACTGATAAGTTGAAGCAGGAATGGTAGTATCTGTTATGGGGAGCCCTTCCCAGCAATCGTAGGAAGAGGATTGTGTTACCAATCCTTTGAGACTTCTGCATTCTTCAATAGCGATCGCGCTCCAGATTGTAAATTACCTTTTCCCAGTAACGATCCTCTGGCATGCCGGAATTCTTCAGTTTCAGGCATGTAATCTATCCCACCGAAATTTTCCAGTCATCGTCCACCAACCGAAAGAGTATTTTTGTAAATTAAGATTGCGATAAATTATCACTGCTAAAATTCTATTTAACACTTGACTATTGGGCGTTTTGCGCCTCAAGGTATGGGGCAACAAAACGATATGAGCCAGTCATGCAAAATTAATTCCTTATCAAGCCTAAGCTAGACCAATCCTTGCTTATCAAAGAGATTGAAAGATGCCTTGTTCTAGTTGGAAGATCGCCGACAGTACCCCCGTCTCTGGATCATTAAGCAGTGACTGCTCCACCCCTTGTAAATAGTCCATCAAATTGGCTTTCAGCAAGGGACGCTCTAGGTCCACCGTATGTTGATAATCCCAAATATCCCAAATAAAAATCCCGACGCCGACAATTGGATCCACCAAACTGGTGCCCAACTCAGCCGCCACCGTGCCCCCTGTTTTAGCGGCCACCTTCGCTGCTGCGGTTCCCGCCAACTTAGAACTGACCTTACCTCCGATTTTGCCCACAGTCGCCAACACCAACGGCTTGGTTAGCAAGTAACCACTGCCCCCGACCAACACCTTGAGGGAAAGATTTGAGAGATTCCCTTCTGTGTCTTGAATCGTGGTGGAAATATCGGATAAATACCGCTCCCACTGCCCTTGAGGAATCCGATACTTCAATGGCGCCTGATCCATATTCTGGCGTAATGCCAGCAAATAATGATTGACAGTTTCTGTGGTGAGATTCTCTAATCGGATTTGAGCCGTTTGCGGCACCAACACCTGCTTAGCGAACTGCTTCTGAAATTCCCCAGTAAACTGGGTAATCACGGCTTCACTGGGCTTCATCTGATTCGGATTCACCGTATGGATCGCAGCTGATGACACCCATACCAGAGGCGTCATAAACTCCATCTTTTTCTGGTTTAAATAGCCAAAGTACCAATCCAGGAAATGGTCTACTCGACCTTCCAACTGTATTTCCCAGTCATCTAGCTCAGCCTTGGCAAATGCCTGGGCGCTTTGATGGGCGGTTTGCACTGCGTCTACTAGAGCCTTATCCAAATTCGCCCGCCTGGGAATTGCCGGAACCATGACCTCTGTCATGGGCTGACTGGTATGTTGGACTGGGGTTGTTGAGGAGTAAAACAATAGTGCTTTCCCAACTAACGGAATAATCACCACCAAAACAATTGCTCCCCAAATGAAGGGCTGGAGCGATCGCAGTAAATTACTCCACGCGACAATTCGCTGAGTCTTTTCAGTATAAGGTGTCTGTTCAGGGGCAGGCGATTGAGCGGTTGATGATGAGGATGTTTGAGACGTACTGGATGAAGGGGCGGTTGGGGGGACAGATGGCGATTGCTGCGACGGCTTCTGAGGCGATTCCTTGCGAGGTAATTCTTCTACAGTTGAGTAAACATGAGCGGAGTTCCCCGACCTACCGGATGATGCGGTCGGTCGAATTAGGCGGTTGCGGCCTTGGGACATGATCCGTTGGGCTTCGCTAGGGGAAGCGCGCACGACCACCTCCTCAAAAGCGGGAGGAGGGGCGGATGAAGAAGGGGGGGCGATAGGCTT
>JASJDH010000585.1 GCA_030065175.1 Leptolyngbyaceae cyanobacterium MO_188.B28
ATTGAATAGCCAAGCCAATTCACTATGGGCGGGAATATGAGACTGGACAAAGATGGTGGACTGCTCAGGGTCAATCCCGCAGGCGATATAAGTCGCCGCCACCCTAAACGTGTTTTCGGCTAGTGTTTTGGGATCGTGGGGGACGGTGATGGCGTGCAAATCAGCCATGAAATAGAAGCTGTCATAGTCCTTTTGAAGCGCGACCCAGTTACGAATGGCTCCCAGGTAGTTTCCAAGGTGGAGGGCTCCGGTTGTTTGGATGCCTGAGAGAGTGCGCTGCTTACCCATAGGTTTGTTCACTGATGAAGACGACTGATTGAGAGTACTAAGATTTGAATTGGAGACCCGGGAAGTCGGGGCGACCCGACATTAGGATCATGGCGTAAGAACCGATGGATAGGTGTTTGCTACAGAAATGGCGGGGGTAATTATAAGCAATTGTGAAGCCAATCATAAGAAAAACATCTCAAAAATTAATCAATATCCTGAAATCCAGGCCAGACATTCTGTTCGAAAATTCTATGAATAAAAGATAGAGATTTTGTCCATCTGGAACTTTGCTTTAACTCATTAAATATTGTATATATCTGTGTGAAGATTCTATAAGAGCAAAAGAAGAAAACTATAGATTCCTTTTTCAAAACTGTTGTTAAGATTTCCAATTGATTCCTATGAGCAAAACTGCAGTGAATAACCCGGTCGCCACTCTACGGGAAGCTATCAAGCTGTCCCAAAGCTCGGAAACAGAAACTCAGCAAAAAGCCCACGATGTTTTTGGCGCACTGCGTGAGCAATTGGATGCTGACAATCCAGAGTTACTGGAGATGATACAAATTCTCTGGATGGAGGTCGTATCGGCTCGGCGTTCTGCTTCTTTTTGGCAAGAACTTTGCCAGGTTGAAAAGCATTTGTCTGAACGTATTTCAGAGAATCATCTGCAACTGAAGCAAGACTATCAACGCTTGATTCAAAAGAACTAATTTGAACTTCCTGGGCATTGATCTGGGTTGGCAGTCAGGTCCAACCGGTTTATGCCGCCTAGATTGGCGGGAAGGCGCATTGCTCCTACAAGACCTACAGCGAAAAGGCGCCATTTCAGACATCCTGAACTGGATTGACGAATCTGCTCCCCCGAGACAGCCAAGCGCGATCGCAGTCGACGCTCCTACCCTAATTCCCAATCAAACTGGGATGCGTCTTCCGGATCGTCTAACTCACAAGTATTTCGGCAAGTACCATGCTGGCTGCTATCCCGCCAATTTGAATCGTCCTTTCGCTGAGCGAATTGTTCAATTCGGCCTGAGCCTGGAAGCGCGAGGCTTCAACCACGCTCCTGAAATTCAGCCCCGTTGTTTGGGACGTTACCAAATCGAGGTATTTCCCCACCCGGCTACCCTTAAGCTCTTTAAGTTAAATCGCATTCTCAAATACAAAAAAGGTAAGTTAGCTGACCGTCGGGCCGAACTGACGAAACTCAGGGATTTGATTCTCACCCGACTGCCCACCCTCGATCCGCCCCTGGTCATTCCCCCTGGAGTCATTCCAGATATCCCCACCAAAGGGAGTGACCTTAAGGCTCTAGAAGATAAACTTGATAGCCTGATCTGCGCCTACGTCGCCGCCCACTGGTGGTGCTGGGGCGCAGTTCGCAATTGGGTGCTGGGGGATTTGGCCTCGGGGTATATTGTTGTGCCGATGCCGGAGGGGGTGGAGGAGGCAGAGGAGGCAGGGGGAGCAGGGGAGGATGGGGGAGATAGGGAAGATGGGGGAGATGGGGAGGAAGAAGTGGGATTATCCTCAAGCTAAGGTCCTGGCTTCAACACCGCTGCCGCCGTCACCTCCCAGTTTTGCAGTTCAGGCAATTGCGATCGCACCTTATCGGCCCCCTTACAGTTGGACTGAGCCAGATAGCTGCGACGGCTTTGGTCAGGGTCACAGTTCACCTCGATGATTTGCCTTTGTGGATCAATAATCCAATATTCTGGGACGCCCCGAATGGCGTACTGCTGGAGCTTATCGACGTAGTCACGGGTGAAGTTTGGATCAAGGCCGTCCTTATAGGGGCTGACAACTTCCACAATCATCTGTGGTGGAGGCATGGCCATGGAGACGCCGTTGGTATTCGCCAGCATCTTGGGATGGTCTGGATGTAGAACAACCAGGTCGGGTAGCCGATTGACAGGCATTCCTGGCAGTGGAGCGACTTCGATTTCAGGCCCGTTGAGTTCGATTAAGGAGAGGGGGAAGAACTGCTGCAGTCGTTGGGCCAGGTATTTGGCGATCTGACGGTTCGCATAAGTCTCTGGCGCCACTGCGATTAATTTTCCCTCGGTTAGCTCATAGATGTTGTCAGTGCCGTCCTTGTAGGCCAGCAGGTCTTGAAAGTTCCTGGGTTGAGTGATTGTAGCCATGATTTCAATTGTTCAGGCAGATCTGTCAATCATTTTGTGTCAAAAATAAATCTCCTTTGGAAATCTTTCTTCAAACTCAATTGCAAACCGATTGAAGGCGGCTTTCCAACGCCATCGCCGCCTCTACCTATCCCTCCGTCACATTACCACCGACCTTAACAGAGACCTCATCCGGTTGCGCCCAAAGTACTAACTTAGGCTCGTAGGGGCTGCTGAGATTTTTGTGCTTGGGTAGGATTCTCAGAGAGAGCCCTTGGAGTCCGCTGCGGGTATAGGTGACTTCGATGGAGTAGCGGCTCTTGCCATCGGCGTCATGGCCTTGGAAGGTCATAACGGTGGGGACGCCGGTATGGATTTCGCCATCGATTTCAACCGTCCCCTGGTATAGTTCGACTTGAACATCGGCTGGGGTGAGTGAGCCCAACCGAATCAGGGCGTCAACTTTGAACCTCTGATTCACTTTGAGATCGGTGGGTTCAGAGATGGTGACCTGCTCAATTTTCATTTCGTACCAAAATTCGTCCAGTCGACTATGCCAATGGGCCAGTTCCTTAACCGGGGCATGTTGATCAGCTGAAAGACTGTGAACCCGATCGCTGGCGGTGAAGTATCCCCGCGTCGCATAGTCCTTGACCATCCGGGCGGTGTTGAATAGGGGAGTGTTCAGCCGAATCGCATCCTTCATTTTGGCCACCCAGCCTCGGGGAATTTCTTCCTTATCCCGGTCATAAAACAACGGGATCACCTCTTTTTCTAATAACTCGTAGAAGGCGTTCGCCTCAACATCATCCTGGTATTCGGGATCGTCGTAATCCTCGCCATAGCCAATCGGCCAACCGGTGCGGACATAATCAGCTTCGTCCCACCAACCATCTAGCACGCTCAGGTTGGGCAAGCCATTCATCGCCGCTTTCATACCGCTGGTGCCGGAGGCTTCCCTAGGTCGACGCGGGTTGTTCAGCCAGACATCGCATCCAGCCACCATCGCCCGTGAGACATGGATGTCGTAGTTCGGCGCAAATACAATGGAGCGGGCGAGGTCTTCATCCCTGGTGAAATGGATGATGTTGCGGATCAGCTCTTTGCCAGGCATATCTTTGGGATGGGCTTTACCGGCAATGACAAACTGAACTCGTTGCCCCTGGCCAGATCCTTTCAGAATGTTGCGAATCCGTTCAACGTCGCGCAAAAATAGGGTCGCCCGCTTATAGGTGGCGAAGCGCCGGGCAAACCCAATGGTAAGCACGGCGGGGTCCAATACCTCCTGAGCTTGATCAATTTCCACGGGGGAGGCGCTGCGATCGCGCAAACTTTTCTGCAATCGCTCCCGCACGGACATCACCATCTGGGAGCGGCAGAGTTCATGGTTGCGCCAGAGTTCCTCATCGGGGATGGAATCAACCCGCTCCCAAAGGGGTTTATCCGGTCCAGCCTCAGACCAGGTGGGGCCTAAATATCGGTCATAGAGGGCTTGGGTGGATTTAGCGACACAACTGCGGGCATGGACTCCGTTGGTAATCGACGTGATCGGCACTTCCCCGACGGGCAATCCTTGCCAAAGCCCCCCAAACATATGACGCGAGACTTCTCCATGCAGTTTACTCACGCCGTTGAAAAACGTAGCTGTCTTAATCGCCAATACCGCCATGCTGAACGGGGCGGAGAAATCCCCTGTATTCTCCCGTCCCAACGCCAAGAATTCCTCATCCGATAAGCCAAAGCGCTTACCGTAATGGCCTAAGTAATAAAGCACCTTATCAGGGGGAAACAGATCAATTCCGGCGGGGACGGGCGTGTGGGTGGTGAACAACTGTCCGGCTTGGGCCATTTGCAGGGCTTCGGGGTAACTCAGCCCATGTTCGTCCATTAAAATGCGGATGCGTTCCAAAGCCAAGAAGGCGGAGTGTCCTTCATTCATGTGGTGCACGGTCGGCTTCAGACCCAGCGCTCTTAACATCCGCACGCCGCCGATCCCCAGCATGATTTCCTGATGAATTCGCATGTCAATGTCGCCGCCGTAGAGGCGATCGCAAATATCCTGGTCATACTGGTTATTCGGCTCGATGTTCGTATCCAGCAGATAGAGGGGGATGGTTCCCACCTGGACCCGCCAAATCCTGGCGTACACGGTGCGGCTGGGATAGTCCACAGCGATGCGAAGCTCCGATCCATCTGGGTTGCGTTCCAGATGCAACGGCATATTGTAGAAATCATTGATGGGATATCGCTCCTGCTGCCAGCCGTCCGCATTCAGATATTGTGCAAAATAGCCCTCTTGATATAACAAACCGACTCCAACCAACGGCAGTCCTAGATCACTGGCGGATTTGAGATGATCCCCTGCAAGGACGCCTAATCCCCCGGAGTAAACCGGCATGCAAGAAGTGAGGCCAAACTCCATTGAAAAATAGGCAAAGCATTCATCAGATTGAGGAGCAGGCCGATGTTTGCGATACCAGGTCCGTTCGCTTAAGTAGCCCTCTAGACGCTGAGCCACCCGTTCCATCTGGGCTAAAAACCCTTCATCTTCGGAAACTTCCTGGAGACGGGCCTGGTTAATCGCCCCTAACATCAAAACCGGATTGTAGCGGCTGGATTCCCACAAATCGGGGTCTAATCGCCGGAACAGGTCTGTAGTTTCAAAATCCCAATCCCAATGTAGGTTATAGGCTAACTTGCGCAGGGATTCCAGTCGTTGAGGCAACGCTGGAGTAACGTTAAAGGTTCGAATAGGACGCATGGTATGAATTTTTTTATGATTAGGTTTGAGATAGCGTTATTCTGCCTCCTAAATCTAAGCGCCCCTTCTTCTCTTAATACTGTTTTTGGGGATGAATAACCAGGGAGTCCATAATTGTCAAGATTTACGCTGTACTTTAGAGGCGACAGCTTATTGAGTGAGTCATGCCGAATATCCTTGAACCTGCAATCGCAGTCAAAGTCGCCAAGATGAAAGAGCGAGTGCGGTGGCGACGCCCCTTGCTCGGTGAACGAGGGATTGACCAAACTCGCTTAGTTCTAGACGACGGTCAAGCGGAGGATCCAATCTTTTCTTTTCTCGTCATTGGCGATAGTGGAGCCGGTCCCCGTCCCGATCACCATCCCCAGCGGCGCATTGCCGAACACATGCTGCCCCATCTTCAAGACTGTCGCTTTTTGTTGCATACCGGGGATGTCGTCTACCAGATAGGCTCCAGCGAGCAATATCCCGAGAACTTCATCAAACCCTACCGAGAATGGCTAGTGGGTGGCGAGCATCCGGAACAGATCGCTTACGATCGGATGGTCTTTAAGCACCCATTTCTACCTGTCTTGGGCAATCACGACTACTATGACTTACCACTGGCGTACGGCCTGTTATCTCAGGCTATACGGCCCCTAATCCGTCTATTTGGAGGGCGGTTGGCGCTCAATATTGGGTGGCATGGGTCTTATCAAGGAGACGCCTATGCTCGCGCCTTTCTAGACTACCTCAAAGCATTAGACACCCCGTCAAAATTAGGTCAACATCTTGATCGCCATTACACGGCCAGGACAGAGACGGGGCGATGTCTCCGCTATCAACCCAGTCAATTCACCCGCCTCCCTAATCGCTATTACACCTTCCGATACGGCGGGATTGACTTTTTCGCCCTCGATTCCAGCACCTTTAACGCGCCCTCGCCTCTCCCC
>JASJDH010000586.1 GCA_030065175.1 Leptolyngbyaceae cyanobacterium MO_188.B28
GTCAATATCCCGGCAATTACTCAGTTTATTTAGAGTACAAACAAGCTGAAGCACTAAAAGAAAAGCAGCAAGAATCGCCCGCCAAAAATCAAGAGAAACCGTCCCACCCCTCTGTTAAACAGAAGCCCGCCTCAACTCGACCCCGTAAATTGTCCTACAAAGAGAAGCGGGAGTTTGAACGGTTGGCGCAGGAAATTCCGAACATGGAAGCTGAAAAAGCTGAAATTGAAAAAACGCTTTATCACAATTCTCCCAGTGGTTTTACTGAGTTGCAACAGATGACTGAGCGACTGGCGGATTTGAACACTACCATTGATCAAGCCACCGAGCGGTGGATGGAATTGGCTGAAATAGACTCTTAAAGTGAGGACAATACTATGACCACAAAGGAGCAATTAATTAAAGAAATTGACCAAGCTCCAGATTTTCTGGTTGAAGAAGTTTTAAACTTCCTACTCTTTCTAAAAGTTAGACTCAAGCAGAAAACGTCTGAGGCGACAACTCCAGACACCCACACCCCGTTGAGTAATGACTCTCAAACTTTTTTAGAAGCCATTAGCCAGATTACGGCTCAAGTTCCTCAAGACGATTGGAAGACTCTACCCGGTGATCTCTCCAAAAATTTGGATCATTACCTATATGGATCGCCGAAAACCGAGAGATGAAAACTGTATTCGCTGATACAGGGTACTGGATTGCATTGGTTAATCCTAACGATGAATTGCATCAGCAGGCAAAGAGTCTAACATCCAGACTAATGCCATTAAAAATCATGACCAGCGAAATGGTCTTGACTGAACTGCTCAATGCTTTTTCTGGCAAAGGCGCAATTTTTAGACAAACTTCGGTCCAGTTAACCAACCAGATTATTAGCGCTCCCGAGATCGAGATAATTCCGCAAACTTCCGCACTATTCAAAAGCGCCCTTGAACTCTACGAACAAAGGTCTGATCAAGCATGGAGCCATACTGACTGTACCTCATTCCTGATTATGCAACAGCGAGAGATTCTTGAAGCTCTTGCACACGATAAACATTTTGAACAAGCTGGTTTTATAGCCTTGCTACGACAGTGAGTTGTTCTGCTAAGTTATCGACTCATCAAGCCGGGGCAACTCAACCGTGAAGCAGGTCTGCTCAACTGAGCTTTCAACTTGAATGGAGCCGCCTAAAGCATGCACTAACCTTTTTACGAGCGCCAATCCCAATCCAACCCCTCCCTGATGCCAAACATCACTGCTGGGAATTCGATAAAACTTATCAAAGATACAGGGTAGCTTCTCATGAGGGATTGCAATACCTGAGTTGGAGACGCTCAATTGGAAGCAACCTCCCTTGATCGCCACATTGAGTCTGACGACTTCACCGGGAGGGGTATATTTACAGGCATTGTTCAGTAACTCGGCCAGAACCCGCTTCAATCGGCTTGGTTGCGAAACAATGGAAGGAAGGTCAGGATCCATCTTTACAGTTAGAGACAATCGACGCTCTTGCGCCCTCACTTGAAACGGCGCCATAACCTCGGGAATCCAGGATTGTAATGGGATAGGGGCTAGATCAATTGGCTGCTTTTCTGCCTCAATTCGTTGCAGCTCCAGCAGATCATCGATTAAAACAGCCAACTGTTCACATTCATCTTGCAAAATTTTTAGATAAGAAGCACAAGTCATAAAATCTGAATTGAGGGGCAAAACCTTCCCTCGTTCCTTCATGCCTTTACGCAAACTCTGTCCCAGTATCTCCGCAATTAAGCGCATGTTGTAAATTGGATTGCGCAGTTCATGGGAGACTGTACTCAGAAAATCATCCTTGTGGCGATTGAGGATTTCGAGTTCAGCAATGTGAGTCCACACCAAGGCAAATTCATCCACTAGCGACCTCAACAACTGACTGACATCCCTTGCATCAGATACAGTCTCAGGCAGTCTCTGCAACATTTCCTGAAACTGTATATTAGACGACAGCTGCGTCGTCTGTGCTTCAAACTGAGCTGTGCGCTGTCCCACTTGATTCGCTAAGTCGCGGTTCAACTGACGCAGTTGCTGAGTTAGTTGAGACTGCTGCAACCAATGACGGATCCGGTGGAGCCACAATGCTGGGTTAATTGGTTTCATCATGCAGTCTGCGGCGCCTGCCGCCAATGCCTGATTAACCGCTTTGGGGTCGCTCATCAAACTGAGCATCATCAGAATAGGCGCCGGATGGGACTCAGATAACACACTCAGCTTATTACAGCAGGTAAAACTGTCTATTCCTGAGACGCAGGCATCGAGTAACACCAGATCTGGACAGTTTTTTAGATAGGCATCCAGGCACTGCTCTCCCGTCGTCGCTTCCACCACTTGATATCCTTCTCCTTCCATTTTCCGGCGGAGGAGACCTCGGAGGGTTTTATCTTGAGCTGCAATCAAAATTAGGGTAGATGTTGACTGTGTGGTGTTATAGAAAAATATGTCGTCAGCCGAGGGGTTGGGGCATATGGAGGATCGAATTGGGTCCATGGTCTAACTCTTTAAATCTTTCTATGGGCGCAAATTGGCGACCTCTCTTCTGGCCAGAGCCGCGATCGCCCTTTCAATGACACCTTTCAATCAGCTTCAGGGCATCCATAGAGATCCCCTGTCAGGCATCAGTTCAAAAGAGAAGCCGCGCCCCGTATGGAAGCTCAAGCGCCCATCTCTCCAACGTAGCGGGCAAGTGTAATGATTTTGTGAGTTGGCAAACCTGACTCGGTTAGGGTATAGGTTGATGGCTGACATGCAATCGATGGGGTCCATTGATTCATTAACCGCCCATGCCTAAAATCCGCGTTCTTGTTGTCGACGATGCTGTCGTTGTTCGGCAACTGATCAGTAAAGTGTTGAACCAGGATTCAGAGTTAGAGGTAGTTGGGGTAGCGGCGAACGGCCGCATTGCCTTGGCCAAAATTCCTCAGGTTAATCCTGACCTGATCGTCCTGGACATCGAAATGCCTGAAATGGATGGCCTAGAGACCCTCAAAGCAATCCGCCAAGCCTATCCAATATTGCCTGTGATTATGTTCAGCGCAGTCACCGAGAGGGGGGCGGCGGCAACCCTGGACGCTCTGGCTCTAGGCGCAATGGACTATGTCACAAAGCCTTCCCAGACTAGTCGAGAGGCGGCGATGACCTATATCCAAGCGCAACTGAGCCCAAAGATTAAGGCCCTTTGCGGCGCCGTAGGCGCGTCCCCCAGCCTATCCATCACAAACACGCCTCAGACATCTCCCTTAGGCAAACCCGCAACCACAAAGCGATTCTCCACCCCCCATAAATCGCTGGAGAGCATCCGTTGCGATCGCCGCCGCATCGACCTGATCGCCATCGGGGTTTCCACGGGCGGCCCCAATGCCCTAACCGATCTGTTGACTTCCTTTCCAGCCGATCTACCTGTCCCCATCGTTATCGTGCAGCACATGCCTCCGTTATTCACCCAGCGGTTAGCAAAGCGACTGACATCCCAATGCCAAATACCCGTCCTAGAAGGCAGCGATGGAGACATTCTGAAACCGGGACAGGCTTGGTTGGCCCCTGGAAATTTCCATATGGCGTTGGAAAAAAATCACAGTCATATCCAAATCAGGACTCACCAAGCCCCCCCCGAAAATTCCTGTCGTCCCGCAGTCGATGTTCTCTTCCGTTCCGCCGCCCAACTCTATGGCGCGGGCGTCCTGGGGATTGTCCTAACGGGTATGGGGCAAGACGGACTGCACGGCTGTCAGTGTATTCATGAAGCGGGGGGGCAGATTCTGGTTCAGGATGAGGCGAGCAGTGTGGTGTGGGGGATGCCCGGAATCGTCGCGAATGCAGGCTTAGCCGATCGCATCCTGCCCCTTGATCAACTTGCGAATGAAATCATGCAGCGATTAGAAAGGGGGCGCTCATGGAGAGGAAGTCGTTAAGTGAAGTCGGGTCACTGGCGCTGTCCCCCTGATGCAGATCCCTTTCAAACATCATCTCTTCTACTGTTCTCCGTTTTAGATTGACTCAATCAGCTATGACCATCAGCAGCGCTGACTTTGAATATATCCGTAAACTAATGCATCAGCATACAGCGTTAGTATTGGCGGAGGATAAAGCCTACCTGGTTGAATCCCGGTTAACGCCCTTGCTTAAGGAAATGGGCGTCCATACTCTCCACCAACTGGTAAGACGACTAAAAACTGAACCATTTAGCAGTATTCACCAGCAGGTTTTGGAGGCGATGGTGACCACTGAAACCTTTTTCTTTAGGGATAGCGAACCCTTCAAAATGCTGCAGAATTTTATTCTGCCGGATCTTTTGCAGCAGCGCCGGAGCGAACGGAGGCTTTGCCTTTGGTGTGCTGGCTGTTCCAGCGGTCAGGAACCCTACAGCATTGTAATGCTAATACAGGAACATTTTCCCGAGTTAAGCACGTGGGATCTGACCTTCATCGCCAGCGACATCTCGGGGGACATACTAGCTCGCGCACAGGCAGGCCTGTATACTCAGCATGAAGTGAGCCGGGGACTATCCCCAGCGCTCCTGCAAAAATACTTTCAGCCGCAGGGCAAAACGTGGCGGATCAATCACAATCTCCGTCAGAAAATCGACTACCGTCAGTTTAATTTGGCAAACGCCTGGCCAACTCTGCCAACCATGGACATCATATTTATGCGCAACGTGCTGATTTATTTTGATGTCCCAACCAAACAGCATATTCTAGCTCGAGTACGACAGGTATTGCGGCCTGATGGTTATTTATTATTAGGTGGCGGAGAAACCACAATTCATCTAGATACCGCCTTCAAACCTACTCAATTCAACAAGTCAATCTGCTATCGCTTGCGCAGTTGAAGAGGATCAATTGGGGATAGAAATCTTGAGCCAACGAATAGCCAATTCGTACTCAGTGAACAACTTCATACGCATACCCCGATTGTTGGCGCAGGCCGTCAGATAAGTCAAGCTGTCGTACTCTTGATCAGAACGTCTAAGAATCGCAATTCTATTGGTAAAGATTGAATTGTATTCCCTTAACTTTTTGACCAATTCATTGACACCCGCGATTGACAGCTGGAATTTTACAAGCCGCAGATCGAGTAAGACCGGACAGTTAAACGCAGAAACAACCTCTGCAGAAATCCTTTCCACAAGTTGGGCGCTATTTTCAGAATTTAATTTTTTATGGGGAGTAACTTTAAGAAACTCCTTTTCATGAACAACTTCCATCTCTGCAGACCTGATTCTCGAAGCGTTGTTTTAGACGGACTCTTCTCTTTGAGAGGTCGTTTAATTTAAGTCGGAAAATTTTGAGGGTAGAGGAATATAGAAGTTAGGATCTAGGAGTATTTATATCGTGGGCTTCTAGCTCCTAAAAAACAGGAATCCTCCCCTTTATTCAATGCCCTTGAGTCCAAATTTCGAGTCAGTCTAAATCTCTATAATTTCAGTCTAGATACTGTTCACTCTAGAGGATGAATGTAAGATATTTGTGATCGGAAATAACAACTAGAATGTCTTGAAATGAAACTTATCCATAAGAACTTTGCCAGCTTACTGAAGTCAGGCATTGTAAAGTAAGGGATAATGTGGCCAATTCAATGGATATACCTGATGGCTCTAATCCTGATCGCGGACTCCTCAGCATCGGAGCGACAGAGGCTTCGCCAAATTATTGAAGCCCAAGACCATGTTGTCGTAGAAGCCGACAGTGGAGCCTATTGTTTAGAGATCGCCGAGTACCATCATCCTCAATGTGTCCTACTTAACCTCCTTCTGGCGAACCCAAACGATTTTGGACTGCTCCAGACACTTCAGCGGCTGAAGATTGCAACCATTGTGCTGACAGACAACTCCCAGGCGGATATCTCTCAAAAGTGCTTGGAGTTAGGCGCCTCAAAAGTCTTGAAGCACAATCCTGAAAGCGCTGACATCCTTCAAGCGCTGGAGTTTGCGATTAATTCAACATCAGGGGTCCAACCTCAACCGACCACGCCCATCACAGAAGCAGCGCCTGAATCCCTGCAATCGGTTTCGCCCACATCTCAA
>JASJDH010000587.1 GCA_030065175.1 Leptolyngbyaceae cyanobacterium MO_188.B28
TCCCTACATCTCCCCTCCCCCCCGACTTCCCTTCAAATGCTCGCGGAAAAACTCCCGATACAACCGATTCCTCGGCGTCGCCGCATTCCCCCGCAGCCGGATCAACCCCATACTTTCCAGCTTGAACGCTAGATCCGCATCCAGGTCCACTGGACGGCTACGCCGCATCACCTCGCGGCAAGCCGCGGCTAAATCAGGATAGCGCTTCAGGTTGAGAAAATGCCTCCGTAGGTGATCGCTGTAGATGCCTGCCTCCGTCGGTCCTGTTTCCAGTAGGTCGGTCAGGGTTAAATCCTGGCGCCGCAGGTGATAAAACCCCTTGCGCAGCAAATAGGGATGGCCCCCCACCAGGTCCATCACCTGGTTGACCTGGGCGTACCCCAACGGCAGAGTGTAGCGATGGGCCAGGTCCTGTACCTGGGCGGCGGTGAACTCGGGCAGTTCGACATTTTTGCCCACATTAAACGGCGATTGGTTAATTTCCAGAGGCACATAGGCTTCTGTCGAGTGCACCACCACCAGCCGCAGCTTTTCCCACAGCTCGCTGCCGAAATCGCCATATCGAGCCGCCTCATACCACGATCGCAGTAGGCCAAAAAAATCATCCGCCACCTCCCGATGGGGAAACACCAAATCCACCTCATCCAGCGCCAGCACAATGGGTTCTTCAATTTCTTCCAGCAGACACTCAAAGAAATAGTCATTGCAGCGGTCTTTGATCCCCACCCCCTCGTTCCAGTAGTCCGCCAACTCATCCAGCCGCTTCAGCCTGCGCCCCACCCGGGCGCAGAGCCACCGCAGCAGTTTATCCAAATCGGTAAACATCTGCCGGTCGGCCCGCTGCATGCTCACCGAAATCGCCTGGTAGCCCTGGGCTTGGGCGTGGTGCAAAATTCGCGCCATCAGGGAGGTTTTGCCCATTTGTCGGGGCGCTTTAATACGAATCAGCGCCCCCGGCTGGGTGATCTCTTCAAAACAGTCTGCCTCAATGGTGATGGTCGCCTTGCTGGTCTCGGCGCTGTATCGCTCCACATACAACCCCAAGGTTAGCGGCACAGCCCCCCCAGGTTCCCGTTTCAACTCCGGCTCCGCCACGGGCGACGGCGGTTGATCCGGCGCATCCACAAAAAACTGGCGATCGTCGGGCGGCTCCACCGCTGGCGGGGCCGCACCCGCCGCAATCAACTGCAGCACTTCCGCCACCAGCTGCGGCGTGTCATCTGGGGATCGCCATTGCCGCTGTTGAATCCGGTCCAAGTAACCGCGTAGAGCATACGTCAGGGGCGACTCCAGGGAGAAGTTGACCCGAATTGGCAGGATGATCGGTCGCTGTTCGCCGCGTTCCTCCTGGAGTTCCTTAGCGTGCTGTACTTCATCCATCACCATTTCACTGGTGACCGACTGGGGGGATAGCAGCAGCAGAAAATAGTCGCTCTGCCCCAGCTCCTGTAAAATTCGCTGCGCCCATAGCTCCCCCAACTGAATGCTCGACCCCGCCAGAAACGGCTGGCAGTCCGCTGCAAACAGTTCCTGATAAAACGTCTGGGCCAATGTTTGATCGGGATCCTGGGCTCGATAACTGATAAACACCCGGGCGCTGCGCCCAAGGGCTGATGCTGACTGAGCGCTCCCTTTGATCACTGGCGTCAAATGCTCTGGAATATTCTCCGCCTGAATTGCATTCCGCCCTACCTTAAAGGCCTCCTCATAGGTCAGCCCCGCAAATAACCCATCATAAAACCCGATCGCAAACTCACACGCCGCCCTGACTTTTCCCGTTAAGTCTGGTTAGCCAATTGCCATCCCTCAACCAAGTCCTGTAATTTAGCCCAGCCTCGCCAAAGCACCTGAATGCCGATGGGGGTTTTACGACGATGCTCCAGATACCCACCCAAGCGAGCAATCGCCTCAACCGCCCAAGCGATCGTCAAGGTCTTGGGTAACCGAGAAGACTTAGCTTTGAGGATTTGGATTTGGGCTGAATCGAGTATCTCTTCCGCTGGCGTCTGTGGCTGAGTTCGTTGCAGATAAGTCAACCGCAATAAATCGGCTGCGATGACGCTCAGGAAACCTAATAAGGATTTCATGCCCTCAGCCGCCAATCGATAGCGCTCCGCTTGGCAACCGGATTTTAATATTTTGTGATATTCTTCCACACGCCAGCGATAACTGTACCATCTCAGAATCATCAGCGCCTGTTCAACTGTGGTCACCGCTTCACTGGTGAGCAACATCCAGGAAACGGGTTCTTCTCCCTCTGGGCAATCGACTTCATGGGCATAGACCGCATAGACCTGAAGTTGGCTGTTGGCACCCAAACGAGCCGGTGAACGTAGCTGCACCGGACAAAACCGGACCGCGAGTTTGGCCGTGCGTGCTTTACGGGTTTTCGTCTCACTCAGCTCAACTTCGTGGTAAGTCCGAATGGGTTGGGCCTCGAGTTTTTCCCATAAACGATGGGGGTCTTGCTCTAGACTGCGATTATGGGCGGCGCGCACCACGACTCCTGTATGGGTGAGTTGATTTACTTTTTCGAAGACCTCAGCGATATCACCTTCACGGTCAAACACATGAATGACCCGAGTCGATGGGGCAACCTGGTGCTCAAGCCTGGTCATTGCCTCTACCCATCGATAGGATTCTTTTGCTTCAAAGGGTCGAGCCCGTTTGGCCTGGCGAGCCTTGGCGCGTCGTTGCTTTTTCTGCACCGGGGTTTCATCCGCAGGGGGCTTGGCCTGATGCTGGCGATTCCACAACTTTTGCCAAAGCAGTCCTATGGGTTGGCCGTGCTTCGGGTCAACCGCCAAGGCGCTGTGGAGAAGCAAACCATTCCCGCCATTGCCTTGGGGACCATAGCCCTCTCGTTTGGCTAAAATCTCGCCATAGTCAAGGTAGGTGGTATCCCCAACACTTAGCACGACAGCCTGTTCACTCACACTCCTAGCGGTCATCTGGCAGTGCGGAATGATTAGCTTTTCAAAGCTGGTTTTGAGATTGGCGAAAACTCATAAGCCCGTTTTAGCTCCTTGGCGTTCTCAAAGACAGTTGATAGCGCCTGACCAAATTTTTGGCTCAGGGCTTTACCAATGCTCAAGGCCCGACGGTTCAACCGAAGATCGCCCAACTGACACTCGCCGAAATTCTGCACATAACTAGCTGATTCCATTGTCCACCCTGCCATCGTTGTAGCCACTTTACCCTAATGCTGACCTATGGGCTATAAGCACTGCCTACTGAGGATTGTAGGATTTAGCAGGAAAAGTCAGACACGCCGCCTCGTCGCCAATCGCCTGGTTCATGCCGATGACGATCGCCCCCTGAGCTTGAATCGCCTCCGCTTGCACGTCGCTCTCCGCTTGCATGTCGCTATAGCACGCATTCAGCACTACGCATTCCAACTGCTTGCAAACCTCAAACAGCCCTGCGATCGCGTCCGTACTCAACAGCTTGGCCTGACCAGATTCATCCGCCTCCAGCGCCAGCCCCGCTTCCCCCATCCCATGGCCGCAAAAGTGCAGGATGTGGGGATCGTAGTCCAACAGAAACCGACGCCAGTCTTGGGGGCTGACTGCAAATTGGGACTGGAGCTGGTAGCGATCGCGGTGCTTAGACCGCTCCCAACTCCGTTGAATTTCCTTGACTTCCTTCTCCAGCCACAAGCGGCTGGTGTCAGTGGGATTGGCCGCTAGGACCAAAATCTTTTTGACGCTCATCCAGCAGGGCTACCGCACATGATCAGGGTTTGCTACAACTTATTATCGTGTTTCTACGCAGCGCTGGATAAGACTTAACAAATTCCAACGTTAATCATCATTGACTATGTATTACTCGACCATTTGTGGGAACTTTCTTTTCAGCTGTAATTATAGTTCTATGTCTAAAGGCCCTTAAGCTCCGGATTCCCCATGGTTAAAATACGCCTTGCCTTTACGGCCCCGGTGTTAATACAGTTAGTGTCGGTCGTTGGGCTTGTGGGTTGGCTTTCATTTCGAACTGGCCGACAAGCGGTGCGAGACTTAGCGTCACAGTTACGGAGCGAGGTATCTGGCCACATCGAAGGAGAATTAGAAAGTTACCTCAGCACCCCCCATAAAATTAATCGCATCAACGCCGCCGCATTCGCCAAAGGGAATTTAGATATTGAGAACGCCGCCTATGGAGAACATTTGCTATTTCAGCAGATGCAAATCCATCCTTCAATTGCACTGGTGTATTGCGGCAGCGTCCAGAATGGGGAATTTTTTGGAATTAGAAGGGAGTCTGGTACAGGGGAATTACAGTTATCCTATAGCAATACCAGTAATGATTTTTATCAGCACAATTACAGTTTGGATGTCTGGGGCTCTCGCCAACACTTTGCGGGTCAGCCTAACTCAACCGAACCGTTTGATTCACGCATGCGCCCTTGGTTTCAGGCGGCTATCCAGGCAGATAGTCCCACCTGGACAGAGGTATACTACGCCTTCACCAGCCATCTTCCCAATATAACGGCTAGTCTACCCGTATATGATCGTGGGGGCAATCATCTGCTGGGGGTTTGCGGCACAGATGTCGTGCTGCCGGAAGAGTTTCGCGCCTTCTTGCAAAACCTGAGAATTGGCCAATCAGGGGAAGCCTTTGTGATTGATCGGAAGGGGAATCTGATCTCTAGTTCTTCAGAGGAAGCTTTGATGAAGGGTTTGGAGAACGAGCGACAGTTGCTCCAGGCGATCGACAGCAATAATCCGCTCATTCAAGAATCAGCGGCTTATTTGTTAGCGCATTTCGGATCTTTTAACCAAATTCTTCAAAACCAACAGCAGACCTTTGAGTTCAAGGGCAAACGGCAATTTCTGGAAGTTCTCCCCTTCAATGATGGCTTCGGGTTAGATTGGTTGATTGTTGTGGTGACGCCGGAATCAGATTTCATGGGGCGAATCCTGGCCAATACTCGAGATACCGCTATATTGTGCGCTATTGCATTGTTGATCGCCCTCGGCGTCGGCATCGTATTAGCCCGACGGGTTACGGCCCCCATTCTTCAACTCAACACCGCCGTCAAGGATATTGCACGAGGACAGTGGAGCCAGCGAGTTGAAGTCAAATACACCAATGAGGTTGGCGAGTTAGCGGACTCTGTTAACACCATGGCGGCGCAGATTCAACAGGCTTTTGACCTAATGGAGGCGCAGCGCAACGCCTTTTCTCGGTTCTTTCTGCCGGAATATCTACAATTTCTCGATAAGGAAAGCGTGATCGAGGTCGAGCTGGGCGACCACGTCAGTGCGGATATGGCGGTGATGTTTTCAGATATTCGAGGATTCACCAGTCTAGTGGAGAAGATGGAGCCCCAGGAAACATTTGACTTTATCAATACCTACGTGCAGCGCATCTCTCCGGAGGTGCGCGTGCATGAAGGGTTTGTGGTGAAATTTTTAGGGGATGGGGTGATGGCGGTTTTCCCCAGGCGGGTAGAAGACGCCATTGACTCAGCCCTGGCTCAGCTGCAGCGCATTCATGAATTTAATCACGAACGTGAGCGGGACAATCTCTTTACCATCAAAGTGGGAATTGGCCTCCATGCTGGGCATGTGATGGCGGGCATTATCGGAGAGCATCATCGGTTTCAGCCCGACGCCGTGTCTGACACTGTGAATTTGGCGGCTCGACTGGAGGGACTGTCTAAAGTTTACGGAGCCGTGATGATTATTTCTGAAGCGGTGCGGGTCCGTTTGGAGGATCCCGATCGCTATCAACTGCGCTTTTTAGACCGGGTGATTGTCAAAGGTCGGACTGAACCCATCGCCATCTACGAAGTGTTGGATGCAGAACTGGAGATGGAACGAGTCCACAAGACGGAAACATTAGCCGTCTTTAACGCCGGTATGAAAGCCTATAGCGATCGCGACTTGACCGCAGCCCAAGCCCACTTTGCGTCCGTGCTTGAGCAAAATCCTGGGGATAAAACTGCACAACTATACGAACAGCGGATCAGCCTTTTGATTGGCCAAGGTCTGCCCCAAGACTGGGATGGAGCC
>JASJDH010000588.1 GCA_030065175.1 Leptolyngbyaceae cyanobacterium MO_188.B28
TAATTCATCCACGAGCTGATTGTTGGGTTGATAGGGTTCTTCCAACGTCACAAAGGCGATAATCTCTTCCCCTTTGATCTCACTCGGTCTACCCACGACTGCAGCTTCCGCCACAGCCGGATGAGACACTAAGGCGGATTCAACTTCCATGGTGCCTAGACGATGTCCGGCAACGTTAATCACATCATCTACTCGACCCATGACCCAGAAGTATCCGTCTTTATCCTGACGCGCCCCGTCCCCAGTGAAGTAGAGATACTGACCTGCCTTGGGCGGAATGGGCTCCCAATAGGTGCGGCGGAAGCGTTCAGGGTCGCCGTGGACATTGCGAATCATGCTGGGCCAAGGATGTTTGATGACCAGGTATCCCCCCTCATTCTCGCCGACAAGATTACCGTCTATATCCAACACCTCCGCCACAATTCCCGGAAAGGGGAAAGTGGCTGAACCCGGCTTAGTGGGAATAGCGCCTGGCAAAGGCGTCAGCATAATACCGCCTGTCTCCGTCTGCCACCAGGTATCGACAATCGGGCAGCGTTCCCCGCCAATCACCCGGTGATACCACATCCAGGCTTTAGGATTAATCGGTTCGCCCACACTACCCAGTAGGCGCAGGGAGGAAAGGTCTCGGGCTTTGGGTAGGGCTTCTCCCATCTTCATGAACATCCGAATCGTGGTGGGAGCGGTGTAGAAGATGGTGACGCCGTATTTCTCGGCAACATCCCAAAAGCAACCCGGGTTGGATGATCGAGGCGCTCCCTCATACATAACTGTCGTCGCCCCATTGGACAGCGGCCCATAGACGATGTAGCTGTGGCCTGTAATCCAACCAATGTCAGCCGTACACCAGTAAATATCATCCTCCTGAATATCAAAAACCCATTTTGTGGTGATGTGAGTGTAAAGGCTGTAGCCGCCGGTTGTATGAACCACTCCCTTGGGTTTTCCAGTGGTGCCGGAGGTATAGAGGATGAACAGCGTATCTTCACTATCCATTGGTACAGCAGGACACTCCGCTGAAGCGGTTTCCCTCAATTCATGCCACCAGGAGTCTCGACCTGAGATCATCATCGTCGCCTGCCCTGTGCGCTTGACCACCAGGACATGCTGAACGCTGGGGACAGCGTTATCTCGAAGGGCCTCATCCACCTGGGCTTTCAACGGATTAGCCTTATCCTTGCGCCAACCGCCGTCAGCCGTAATCACCACCTTGGCTTGAGCGTCCAGCAGGCGGTCCTTCAACGCCTCGGCGCTAAAGCCTCCAAAAACAACGGTATGGGGAGCGCCAATGCGAGCACAAGCTAGCATTGCAATCGCCGCTTCTGGAATCATCGGCATATAGATGCCGACGCGATCGCCTTTGTGTACGCCTAAGTGCTGCAGTACATTGGCCATCCGACACACTTCTTGGTGTAACTCGGCATAGGTGAAGGTGCGAGAATCTCCTGGCTCTCCCTCCCAAATCAAAGCGGGTTTGTCCCGTCGCTCATCAGTTAGGTGGCGATCCAGGCAGTTGTAGGATAGATTGAGCTGGCCGCCAACAAACCACTTAGCAAAGGGGGGGCGCCAATCCAAAACGGTATCCCATTTGCGGAACCAGTGCAATTCTGTCTCAGCCAGTTCCGCCCAAAATCCTTCCGGGTCAGCCATAGCGCGATCGTAGAGACGTTGATAGTCTGCCAGATTCTTGATATGCGCTGCTTTTGAGAATTCAGTAGAGGGATGAAATAAACGCTCTTCCTGAAGAACAGATTCTATTGTTGCGGTAGACATAGTGTTTCACTCTCCTAGAATCCATGGAGCCTACTAAGCTGATTAAGTCTTAGTCTTAACCGGAACTTTCACTGTCACCACTGAACAGGGGGCATGGTGCAGTACATAATTGCTGACGCTGCCAAGAACTAGCTCACTCATTTTAGAATGGCTCCGATTGCCTATTACAATTAGATCCGCTCCCCACGTTTGAGCTAGTTGACAGATAGTTCGACCAGGACTGCCAGCGACTTGCTGGACTTCGACATTCATATCTACTTTTTGGGCTTCAGCTGCACGCGCCTGCAATTTTTCCAGGCACTCGCTTTCATATTTTTTCCACTGCTCCCGCCATCTCTCCAGGTCTATTTCAGATCCACGCGCCCAAGCAATCTCATCCACCTGGGTAGGCACCGTCAGTGGACTCTCTTCGTCCTCACTCGATAGAACGTGCAGAAGCATGAGGTTAGCTTGGTTTTTCTTCGCCAAAGACAACGCCTGCTCAAAAACTGGTTGACTCATTGAGGAATTATCTATTGCCGCTAAAATTTTCATGCAGCGATTACATCTAAATATAGGGGTTCGCCAGCACTACCCGGTTCTTTGGTGCGGTCTAGAATCGAGATCGCCTTCACCGTCCTTGGCAAAGTTGCAACAAACTGCTTGGCGTCAAAAGGGCGATACAGTCTCACTTTTACAATACCGACTTGTTCACCCTGAGCATTCAGATAGTCCACAGTCTCCTGCACAGTCTCGCAGCCAGACCCCATTAGCACGATTACTCGCTCCGCCGCCAGATCGCCATAGTACTCAAATAACCGATATTGCCGTCCGGTTAGTTGGGCGAATTGATCCATCACTTTCTGAGTAATATCTGGGCAGGCAAGATAGTAGGGATTCACAGTCTCCCTAGCTTGAAAGTAAACGTCGGGATTTTGAGCCGTGCCTCGGATGACAGGATGGTCAGGGCTGAAGGCGCGGGCGCGATGACTTCGAATCGAGTCTTCATCGATCATTGCCTGCAGGTCGGTTTCGGCCAGCAACTCGATTTTCTGAATCTCATGGGAGGTGCGGAAACCATCGAAAAAATGTAGAAAGGGAATGTGGGATTTCAAGGTTGCGGCAGTTGCGATCGCGCAAAATCTTGAGCTTCCTGCACCGAAGCCGCACATAGCATGGCAAAGCCCGTACTCCGGGCAGCCATCACGTCGCTATGATCGCCAAAAATGGAAAGCGACTGAGCGGCAATCGAGCGAGCGGCCACATGAAAGACCGTTGGCGTCAATTCACCCGCAATCTTGTACATATTGGGGATCATCAACAGTAATCCCTGAGAAGCAGTAAATGTGGTGGTCAGCGCCCCAGTCTGCAAGGCTCCGTGAACTGCGCCAGCGACACCGCCCTCACTCTGCATTTCTACAACGGTGGGAACCGTCCCCCAGAGATTGGGTTTTGCAGTTGATGACCAGGCATCAGCCCATTCTCCAATGGGTGAAGCGGGGGTAATGGGATAGATAGCGATGACTTCATTCAGAGCATACACGACATTGGCGACAGCTTCATTACCGTCTTGAGTGGCGAAGGTATTCTTATCCATAGTTATAAACCCTCAAATGCTTCAAGCTCAGGGAAAGTCGCCGAAGCAACTGAGCCGGTACAATTCCAAACTAGGAAAAGAGTTTGGGAACTCATGAGGAGTGACCAAGGTTAGTTGCTCCTTCGAATTTACCCTCTCTAACCCCAAGGTTAGTAGTTGCTAAAGCGGGGAGACGCATCACTTGATCAACGTTCATATTCAAACCTGTCGCCATGTCAGTGGTGATTTAGCTATTTGTAAACGCCAGGATTGATGCGATCGCTCCCTTCGATCAGAGCTGGTTCAGGTGGAGTAACCGCGAAGTTGTCTAAATTAGCCTTGAGGATTTCCAGTTCATGTTGGCTCAGTCCCGGCATATCAAGCACGTCTTCCACAGACTTGAAGGGGGCATTTTCGATAACTTTGCGAGCGATCGTGGGGTACAGTCCTGGATACTCGATAAAAGCATTGACATTGGAGTTATTCAGATCGATCTTCGAGCCGTATGCAGTACCTAGCTTTGTATCCACAGGATTGCGAAATTCATCACCAAGTACAAGCATGGGACGGTGGTGAATGGCCTCAATCACATGAGCCGCTGCTGGTTGAGAAAAGCTTAACCAACTCAAGCAACTCACCAATAAACCAAGCATCATCAACAGATTAAAAAATCGTTTCATCATCACTTGTTCCTCTTGTGATCTGTTATTTTAGTGTCGGTGGCTGCATCTACGTTGGTGACCACGCCGCCTCATGGCAGTTTAGCCAGAGGTTCCCGCAGTTTCTCTTTGGCATGAGCAGTTTCTACACCTTTCATTCATAAAAAACTGAAGCGTCCTAACACTACAACGAGACTTTTAATTGAGCTTGATTGAAAAACCTGAAACATCATAGCTCTAGCATAGGCACCCTTACAAAGGCGCAGTTTAAAACCTTGATGCCCTCGTCGAAATCTCGTTGTAGTACTAAAAGCCTTTCTTTAAAGGATGCAACCTAACGCCGAAAGGGTGGAATCACCACTTCGTCTCAAAGTTAAGGGAAGAATATGAGAAACTTGTGAGGAATTTGCAGGCTTTACCTTAATGCATCCATTCCGTGTGGATTCCCTATAGTAAATTAAGTATTCACCAACCAGTTAGTAAGGCTGTGAGCAGGCTCATACAGATCGTGATAACCAGGATCGTGACACACCAACGAGCCAACCGCCACCCCCCAATCAATGCTGCAAGCAGAGCTTTCAAGCCTGTGTTGACTAGTGCGGCAATGATAATGCCAGTTGCAGCGATCTGCAGGGAGGAACCTCTGCTTGCCGCCTCTGCCAGGGAAATACTCACCGCATCCACATCTGCAATTCCAGAGATGGCGGAGAGTACATAGACGCCAGCGCCGCCAAACCATGCTTCAGCTGCACGAACTAAAACAAACAGAGCCGTGAGTAGGGCGCTGTAAGCGAGCGCCGCCCCAAGCTCGACTGGATTTTTCAGCTCGATCTGAGTTGATGCCTTTGGTGAGGATGCCTGTCTAGCAATCACAAAAGCGGACACTAAGGGAACCAGTGCTAAGGGAGCGACCGGAGCCATCAGCCGAGGAATTAAAGATGGGTTTAAGATCGCTATTTCGATTAGCAGCCGGGGAACCATTACCCCCGATGCTAGGAAAATTCCACCCGCCAGCAATGTAGTCGAAGCCTGACGTTGCTTTGCCATACGAGCCAGGGTGACCGTAACCGCAGTAGACGACGCCAACCCACCCAAGAAGCTAGTCAGCAAGATACCCACACGGGCGCCAAACACTCTGACTGCAAAGTATCCAACATAAGATATTCCGGCGATCAATAACGTCAGAAGGCCTATTGTTCTTGGATTTATGGCTTCGAAGGGGCCAAGGTTATGGTTCGGCAGCAGGGGGAGAGCGACAGCCGCAATGATCAAGAGCTGCAGTGTCGCAATCAATTCTCGACGCTTCAAACGTTCTAGCGATTGATGCAACTCCTGTTTCAAGCCGAGTATAACTGTCATCACGACCGCGATCGCGACTGCTTCAGCCTCAAATCCTCTCACTGCCAATGCGCCTAAAACAAATGTGATCAGAAGCGCCAGCTCAGTCGTTGTGCCAAAGTCTTGGGTTTGTCTGGAAGTGAGCACATAGGATGCGACTACAACCCCGGCAAAACCTAAAAATGCAATAGCAAGAACAATCGGGCCGAATTCCTGGCTGAGGAGGGCGGAAACCCCGCCGAAGAGTCCGACGAACCCAAAACTTCTGATGCCTGCGCCAGTAAGGCCTTCAGGACTCTTTCGAATCTCCCAACCGCGCTCCATCCCAATTATGAGTCCTAGAGCAAGAGAGACCGCCAATTTAAGTACAATGCTAAGATCCATGGCGTCTCCTTGAAACAAGAGGCTATGTGCGCTTCAGGCGCCTCCCCGCAGTGTCTCAAGAACGCTGCGGTCTTCCAGAGTTGAGGTGTCGCCTTTGATCTCTTCACCCGCCGCCATGGATCGGAGTAAACGCCGCATAATCTTACCAGAGCGGGTTTTGGGCAGCGCCTCGCCAAATTTGACCTCTGCAGGACGGGCGATCGCGCCAATCTCCTGAGCCACATGCTGTTTTAATTCATCCACGAGCTGATTGTTGGGTTGATAGGGTTCTTCCAACGTCACAAAGGCGATAATCTCTTCCCCTTTGA
>JASJDH010000589.1 GCA_030065175.1 Leptolyngbyaceae cyanobacterium MO_188.B28
CTTTGACGGGCTCCAACTTAAAGCGGGACAATCCAGTAGAGCAGGAATACAGAAGTCAGTCAGGAACAGGATTCTGTCTCCTGTCTCCTGTCTCCTACATTCTTGTCTTGTCAGAACGTCCCGAACTTAAGTTGATACTCAAGGTTAGAATGAAAACGCAATATCAGTTAATACTCAACCAGCATTAACGCCTAATAGATAACTCCCCATCGTCAATTCGCTCGATCGCTTTAACCCACTAAGCGCTTAAATCCTTCATTCTCTCGAATTGCCTCAAAATCAGGATCTTCCTGCGCCCGATCTTTCAACCGCTCAGGCGCCAGCTTAATCGCTTCTTTCAGGGCTTCAAGCGCGGTAGAAATATTGCCTTGGAGCGAATAACAACAAGCGTTGTTGTACCAAGCCTCAGCATTGGTCGGATCGTGTTCAATGGTTTTATTGAATGAAGCAATTGCTTGATCGTACTGCTTTAAGTGATGCAGAGAAATGCCTCGACTATGCCAAATATGAAGATTGTCGGGGTCAAGTTCAAGCGCCTCGTCATATGCTGAGATCGCCCCCTCATATTGTTTCAGATTGTAGAGTGCATGGCCTCGCCAGTACCAGGCGTCAGAAAATGTAGGTTCAAATTCAGTGGCTTTATCATAGGCTGCGATCGCAGCTTCATACCGCTTTGATTTATAAAGTTGATTCCCTCGTTGAACCCATCTCCAGGCTTGGGCATTATGGGTTGAATTGTGGGGTGGTTTCAACTTTCGAGCCAGTACAATTAAACCCACAATCAACACAACCTTGTTGAGAGGCGCGTCGAAAAGGCGAAACCCTTGGACAACTGCTTCTAAAGGCACATCAAGGATCACAACCACTGTATAAATAAAATCCCAAAAGAATCTACTAGCGGAGGGAACAAACCAGAGTAGGCCAAAAATCACCCAGACGCCATATCGACCAAACTGATTAAATTTAGCCTGTATCTGCGCAGGCAACCACGGTCGAATAACCCCATATGCATCGAGCGGCGGAATGGGCAATAAATTGAACACAACCGCTGAAATTTCCAGAATCATCAGAAAAGCTAAACTCGGCCAAAACCAACTTTCTCGCCACTGGTCCGCTAACCCTAGCCAGAAGGGCGCAGCTAACATCGGGATTAACAACGCATTCGCCAAAGGGCCTGCCGCGGACACTGCGCTATCCCACCCACGACTCCGCAATTGTTTGTGGTCGATGTAAACAGCGCCGCCAGGCAACCCAATCCCACCCAGCAGCAAGAAGACAATGGGCATCACTAAACTCAGCCCTAGATCAGCGTATTTGAGCGGGTTAAGGGTCAGGTAGCCTTTATCCTTAACGGATGTATCTCCGCCCCAATAAGCCACTAAGGCATGGCCAAATTCATGCAAACAAAGAGAAACGATCCAGCCTATTAAAATGACAGCGCCAGCCAACAGCATAAATTGACAATTAGATATTAGGGAAATCTCTTGCAACACCATTATGGCAATCATCACCGATATCGCTTCACCTCTCACCTAGTTGCCTGGCGCTTGTGACACCCCGTTTTGCAATTGCCAAATCCAGAAAGTCTGTTTGCACACGGTAGGAACCTGGACGAGCTTGCCAATCAAAGTCCCATCGAATCTAAGTCTGGGAATAATTGGGTTCTCGTAACTGTGTTAACTGCCGACCCCACCCCCCCCGGTCCACCAAATCAGAAGTCAGGACTCCTCAGCAGGGAGAGCCCTGTGATTTAGATCGGGCAGATTATTTTACACTTTTTCCTCTGGAAGCTGTCATAAACCGCGTAGATTGCTTCGGGGCGGGTTGGATTGCGTAGGGGGACGGCCCAGTGAAAATAGCGCTATTTATTATTGGCGGATGAAGCGTCAGAACCCCTTAGTTTCCTGGGTTACGTTGCGCTAATCGCATCCGTCGCTAACGCCTCAATTTAGCTGGGTAACAGCATCCCTGATCCGACGCCCCTTAAATTGGCCCTTCAGAAAGTGAAGGAATGCCTATTATTCAGGGCATTAAAAGAAAGGTAGAAGCGTCATTCGGGGATTTTACCCCCCTACAACCTCCACAAGCCTCATCACTATTGGCGTAAGCATATTGTCCGCATATCATCCGGTAAAACACCGTATTCTGGCTGATGATCTGGGTATAGGGACGTAAGGTATCTTAACCATTGTGATTAGATATGACGACTGTGATTAGGTATGACGACTGAGTTCATCAAAACATGCGCTAACGCCTGCGATCGCACTGGTTGTGGGCCTTTCCCCCCTTATAACTAGCCCTCTTAGATAAAATCATGCCAACACTCGTATTAGAAGATCTCCGTAGAGCCGCCCATCACCGCCAGATTCCCAATGCTGACGCGCTAGATTTCCAGCAACTGCTCCGAGCACTGGCCAACCAGACAGAATACATGAGCAGACTCGCCAAAGAAGATAAATCCACATTGACCTTAAAGCGGGAAACCCTCCTATTGGCGGGAGCTAGGAGTTAAGGGAGTTGTGTCAAAAGAAAGTCCTAGAAAAGGCAGTGGATGGGTAGATGAGTAGATGGGATGTTATTGCAGATTCCTTAGAGTGATAGAACTCCCGTCATCAACGCTTTATGTCCTGTAGCCTATTTCTGATCTCAGATGGGCGCCTACTTCCCTACAGAGCGGCGACACAAGGCAGTGCGCGGAAGCACTCGAAGCACCTCATCAACAGTCGTATGACCCGCTGTGATTTTTTCAATCGCCGCCCTACGAAAATTGAAAAAGTTAATCTCTTGCAAGTAGCGATGCAGTTGTGTAATTGCGCCGTCGTAAATAATCTCTCGAATGCGGTCATCCACCTCGATTAATTCAACCACAGCCTCTCGACCAAAATAGCCGGAGTGGAAGCACTTTGGACATCCCCGGCCCCGTAGCCAGTTGGTGACGTCAACGGTTTTAGCGTCTAGTCCTAATAAGCTCAAGTCACGAGGGCGGGGTGTATAGGGTTCCGCACAATGGGGACAGATGCGGCGCACCAAACGCTGAGCGATCACCCCCAATACGGCATCACTAATCAGCCCTGGATCGGGACCAATATCTTTGATGCGAGGTATGGCTCCAACGGCGTCATTCGTGTGCAGCGTAGTGAATACCAAATGCCCCGTTAGAGCCGCTCTAACAGCGGTTTCGGCCGTCTCATAATCTCGGACTTCCCCCACCATAACAATATCGGGGTCTTGTCTCAAAATAGCCCTGAGGCCTGCGGCGAAAGTCATTCCCGCCGCCTCATTCACCTGTGTTTGAGTGATTCGAGGCAGGACATATTCCACCGGGTCTTCAACGGTCACCACATTGACGTGCTCAGTTGCGATCGCTTGCAAACTGGTATAAAGGGTGCTGGTTTTTCCAGATCCGGTGGGCCCCGTGAAAATAATCATGCCTTGGGGTTGCTGCAGCCAAGTTTTGTAAGTCGGTAAGACCTCAGGCGAAAACCCCAACGTTTCAATCGTGGAAAATGGATTTTCCTGGGGCAACAGGCGCACCACCGCCTTTTCCCCGCCCACGCACGGTAAAGTGCTCACCCGCATATCCATACTGAGATTGGCTTGGTTATCCAGGGTATACTGCTCACCAATCCGACCATCCTGAGGCCGCCGACTGTCAGAAATATCCATATTCGCCATGACTTTAAGCGCCACAACCACCCGACGACTGACCTCGAGCGGCAAGCGCGTAATGTCTCGCAGCACCCCATCAATCCGATATCGCACCCTCAGGCCGTCTGGCGTAGGTTCTAGATGGATGTCGCTGGCGCGATGACGTAAGGCGCTAGCAATAATAGTTTTGATCCGCTCAATCTGGCCATCCGCTTTAGACAGGGAAAGTTCAGTGATTTGGCTAATATCCTCAACTGCGAGATCCCCTGTCAGCGGATCCAGCAGCGGGCCAGCCTGGATGCGATTGGGGTCAAAATGTCTGTTATGGTGCCAAGCTCGATAGCATTGGGCCGTAATTGGAACAATTTGAATATCGGTGCGGGTGCGATCGCGCAGTTTCTGGACCGTTTCTTCAGATATCGTGACTGGGCTGCCCAAATAATAGCAATTTCGCCAGAGTAACAGAGGAACAACTGAAGGAGAATTTCGTCCCGTGAAGATCTGGAAAAATCGAGAGCAAACCTCCTGATCCAGGAGATCGGCATTCAGCCTGCCCTGTTCATCCGTGAGCAGATTTAGGGCTTGTTCACAAGTAATTTGCCCCTGTTTTAGCTGCTGCCAGGCAGATTGGAAGGGGGGAGCGATCTGCATTATCATGATTTTAACGATTCCGCTGAGTGTCAACAGCAGAGAGCGTATCCCCCTGCTTTACAGATGCTTGGTCTGTTGGTCGTCTGGGAGTCTCCCCCCAAGGAAGCATACGGTTTTTATTTAAGAGTTTGTGCATAAATGCACATTTTTTTATCGCATCTCCGCATAGACTAAAATGCCAGATGCGGGGACCGAAGCAATGAGGTTTCTACGCTTCATCGCTAGTTCATCGCTAATTCCTTAAATCGGGTGCGTCACTTATGCAAGTGTAGAAAGTAATCGAGAAGATCTAGAGAATAGCGTGGAAAAACCTTATCACTATTGGCGTAGGCACATTGTCCGGTAAAACACCGTATTCTGGCTGATGATCTGGATATGGGGGTGTAAGGTATCTTAACTATTGTGATTAGGGACGAAGACTGAGTTCATCAAAACATGCGCTGACGCCTGCAATCAAATCGGTTGCGGGCCTTTCCCTCTCACCCATAATTCGACTATCTAGAGAAAATCATGCCGACACTTGCACTAGACGATCTCCGTAGAGCCGCCAATCACCGCCAGATTCCCAATGCAGAAGCGCTAGATTTCCAACAACTGCTCAGAGCATTGGCTAACCAAACAGACTATATTAGCAGGCTCGCCAAAGCAGACAAACCCACAGCCCTGTTGAAAACCAGCTAAATCGAGGCGTGTAATAAAAACAACAAACTCACGACAAATCATGAGTAATTGCTTCTAGCACACGGACAAGTTCTCGACTACACAGTACAAACAGTGCTAGATTTTTCACATCATCTTGAAGCCACACACAAAGAATACTTCCTTGCAAAGTTTGCATGAATGGTAAGTAATTCCGAAACAGAAGATCTACAGCAAACCATTGCAATAGACAGTCAGCAGGAAAGACCCATTGCATTGAATTCGCCAACAGATATCATAGCGCCGCAACGCACTGTCAATGTGTGACTTGGCGCGTTACGGCAGCGGGTTGTCTATTGGTTAGGGGTTAGGGGTTTGAAACCGTCTAATTCTCTACGAACTCTGACCAATCCTAATTGGTTCAGCCCGTCAAACATGAGCGATATGCTCTTTTGAGCGGTTCAACGATTGGACCCATTGCTTAACCAGACGTGCAAAAATCAGGCCGTGGGTCACTAAGAGGATCGGCACCCAGAATGTCGGAATGTACCAAGTCGTTCCTAAATTCGGAACCGCCTCGGCTTGGCGCAAGGCATTCAATAGGTCCGCCGCGCCAACAACGCTAAACAGCCAGACCAACATCAGCGCCCATCGCCAGCGGGCTCGAAGCGCGATCAGAGACGCGAGGGCCAGCAAGCCGCTGATCAAGTCTCCGTAGGCCGCGGTATAGGCAAAAAAGCTGGGTAGCGGTTGGAGCACCAGCCCCGGAACCAAAAACGCCAATCCGACATGCCGAAAAGCATGGGGAATGATCAGAACGCTCAATGCTTGATGAATGGGTTGCTTCGCCAGCCAAGGAACTACATACCACTTCGCCAACAGCGAGAGCACAATCAAACTCAGGATGAACTGAAGACCAAAAATTGTTAGCGTATCCATGGGGTACCTCTGGGTGGAATAACGACAAATCGAGCTGTAAGGGAAGTGCGTCAGAATAAAGTCTCGGTAAAAGGCAGTAGATGGGTGGGTGGGTGGATGGGTGGATGGGTGGATGGGTGGATGGGATGTTTT
>JASJDH010000590.1 GCA_030065175.1 Leptolyngbyaceae cyanobacterium MO_188.B28
TCTTACCGATGCCCAGCAGGAGCTCTACGACTGGCTGGTTGATTATATTCGTGAGCATCAGCACTCTCCCTCTATCCGGCAGATGATGAGGGCAATGGGGTTAAAGTCGCCTGCGCCGATTCAAAGCCGTTTAGACCACCTGAAAAATAAAGGGTATATCGCTTGGAACGAAGGCGAGGCCCGCACCATTCGGTTGTTGCAAGAAGCTCGTGGGGTGCCAATTTTGGGGGCGATCGCTGCTGGTTCCATGGTGGAGACGTTTACCGATACGGTCGAACGGTTAGATCTTTCCAACCTTCCCATCAAACCCCAAGACTTTGCCTTAAAAGTTCGGGGCGATAGCATGATCGACGCCCTAATCGACAGTGGCGATGTGGTGATTATGCGACCCGTCAAAGATCCTCAATCGATTAAGAACGGCACCATCGTGGCGGCCAGGGTGGAAGGCGCCACAACCCTCAAGTACTTTCATCGCAAGGGGAATCAGGTCACCCTCATGCCCGCTAATTCAAATTATGATCCGATGAATTTTCCGGCAGATTCAGTGGATGTGCAAGGAAGACTAGTCGCCGTTTGGCGCGGGTATCTTTAACCCCATAAACAATACAACTTCTTAAAATTCTGTGGGTTAAGGCTGATGGAGTATGCTTGCGGTCACGCGCAGTACTAAACTATCTCTTGGCATACTTAGCCTTTATCCTTTTATTTTTTCCTGTTTGGGCGGTTAATATCAGCCACCCGGGCGAGAATCAGAATTTTCTAATGAAATTTCGTACTTTTGTGTCTACCCTACTGGCAGTAGTGTTTGTTCTGCTGACATTAGGGATTGGCGGGTTTTGGAAACTGACCGCTCAAACCCCCTTATCCTTATTGAAAGGAGGGGGGCAGGCTGCTCCGAGCGCAGCTATTTTTGTGCCCAAGCAGGCTCCGGTGATGGTGTCGTTGTTGGTGAATCCAGATCGACTGGCGTTTCTTCGGCGAGTGTTGGTTTGGCCGGGGGCGCGACGCCGAGCCCGGGCTGAAATTGATCAAATCGAACGGGTCCTATTAGCCAAAACAGGACTCACCTACAGCGAAGATATCCAGCCTTGGCTGGGGGAGGAGGTCACTTTCGCCGTCACGGCTCCCGATATTGACCGCGATCTCAGCAATGGCGAGCAGCCTGGATACCTGTTGGTGTTGACCAGCAAAGATGGTGTTCGGGCAAAGGACTTCATCCAGCTGTTCTGGCAGAAACGAGCCATGGCGGGAGCCGATTTGGTGTTTGAACAATATTCTGGGGTCAAGCTCATCTACGGGGGGCGTCAGCAGCCCTCGGTCGGCGCGCGCAATGACAGGTCAGATAATTTAGGCGGCGACGCTTTTTCTGTCGACAGGCTGGCCAGCGCCGTCGTGGGCGATCGCTTTATTTTGTTCGCGAATGAACCGGCAGTGTTGCGGCAGGCAGTTAACGCCGTGCAAGTGGCGGATTTAAATTTAGACAGTTCCAGATCGTATCAGCGGGCATTGGAGACATTGTCCGTCAATCCGTTGGGCGTTGTCTTTATTAATTTTCCCCAGTTAACCGCCTGGTTAGGCGACGCCGCTGGCGGAGCGAACGCCGCCGCCCTGTCGCCTGATGAATCAGCCGGGTTTGAACATGCCTTGTTCGGCCTCACTGTGAATCGACGCGGGCTGTTGGCCGATACCGCCCTGGTGACTGCTGCGGGGGAGGCTCAGCAACCCATTCGCCCTGTCTTTTCCGCCCCTGTGGAGGCATTGCAGCATATGCCCAAAGAGGCGGCTCTGGCGGCCGCCGGGTCTGATTTATCCCAGACTTGGCAGAGCTTGCTTCAAGGGGCCCGCTCCTATCCGGCGATGGCTGCATGGCTGCGTCAGATCGAAAACGGGATCCAAGCGAAATGGGGGCTATCCCCCTCCGAGTCGATATTTCCGGTTCTAACCGGAGAATATGCCCTGGGAATGGTTCCGTACCCAGATCCCGCCTCGCCTGACTGGATTTTTGTGGTTCAACGGGATGGCAATGTGGATGCGGCGATTGAGAGTCTGGACGCCTTGGCCCAGGATCAAGGGTTGAGTGTAACGCCCCTGACGTTATCTGGTCGGGAGGTCTCTGCCTGGACCACCATTGCAACGGCTCAATCGGCGACAGATAAGATGAGGCTCCAGACAAAAGTTGAGGGGCTGTATACCCAAATTGGCGACTATGAACTCTTTGCAACGTCGGTGGCGGCGATGGATTTAGCCTTGAAAATCCAGGATAACTCCTTGCTAGATTCGGCGCGTTTTCAGCAAGCGATCGCGCCGCTCTCTCCGAACAACGATGGAGTTCTGTATCTGGATTGGCCGATTGTTAAAGCTCTGGTGGAGGAGAAAGCGCCGCTGGTTAAATTTTTGGAGCTGGGCGGACAGCCATTTTTTAATCATTTAGATTCATTGGCGATCAGTAGTTATGGCGGCGACGTTAGCCGTCGTGAAGGAGGGATATTTTTACGACTGGCGGACCGCTAAGGAATGAACGTTAACATCCCATCCACCTATCCACTGTCTTCTACGGGAACCTTAATTTTCTTAATTTTGCTGCAATTCCCTAATAAGCTGATGCGTCTCTATTTTGCAGTTTGAGCCAGTAGACGTTAGAGAATAGGCAGTAGACGGGGCAACCTCCCTGCCTACCGTCTACTGTCTACCGCCTACCTAAAACCAATGCCTTAACTACGCAACTTAAATGCCAAACAGCTTACGCAACCATGATTAGCTATCTCAAAGGGACTCTCGTCGATATCCAAAAGCTAGGCGGCCATCGGGTAATCGTAACCTTGGACGTTAATCAGGTGGGTTACGACCTCCAGGTGACGTCTCGTTTAACGCCTGACTTACCGCCTTTTGGAGAGTCTGTACAGATTTTTACCCACGTCCAGATCCGGGACGATCAGACGGTTGCATTCGGCTTTAGTTCTCGTCCTGAGCGGGAGTTATTTCGACAGTTGGTCAGTGTCAGCGGGATTGGCCCCCAAATGGGGATGGCGCTGTTAGACACCTTAGGGTTTCAGGAGCTGATCCAGGCGATTGTGTCGAGCAATACTCGCTTGCTGTCCCGGACGCCAGGGGTAGGCGCGAAGACAGCCGAGAGAATTGTGCTGGAGTTGAAAAGTAAATTGGCGGAATGGCGGCTTCAGTCGGGATTGGCGATGGCTCCGATAGGCGGTCCCGTCGCTGCTGTTCAAGAAGATGTCGAGATGACGCTACTGGCTCTAGGGTATACCAGTGGGGAAATTCTTCAGGCGTTGCAGGCAGTTGGCAAGGAGACGGCGCTGACCAAAAATGCAGATACTGAAGAATGGATTCGAGCTGCGATCACTTGGTTAAGCCGTTAACGGATTCAACGATAATCCTGACGATGGTTAACTGGGTATGATACTATAGGTGACTGGGTATTAAGGAATCTTGCACGTAAGTAGTGTAATTATTGAAATTTATGGCTCTGTTACAAGCACGCAAACAGGAACTCATTTCTGATTATCAGGTCCACGAAACCGACACAGGGTCAGCTGATGTGCAAGTGGCCATGCTGACTGAGCGGATTAACAAGCTTAGCCTGCATCTGCAGAAAAACAAGAAGGATCATGCCTCCCGCCGGGGCTTGTTGAAAATGATTGGCAGACGTAAGCGTTTGTTAGCCTATATCTTGAAGCAAGACCAGGAGCGTTATCGGGCTCTTTTGACTCGGTTAGGCATTCGGGGATAGACGGAACTGGCCGTCAAACTATCGATTTTGTGATGTATCTATGGCCTCTGAATCTGAAGCGAATCGCCTACCTTTCGAACCAAGCGGCAAGCGTAAAAAGTCTGACGAATCTTCAAAAAAGTCTGAAGGCAAGCCGTCTAAGCTAGATAAGGCGGCTTCAAGCAAAAAGTCTGGCGATAATAAGAAAGAAGAAGGGATTCCTCCCGTGGTGAGTCGCCGGATGATTCGTCGGATGGCTATTTTATCAGGGGTTCCTACTTTTTTTGGGGTGGTTGTCTTTTTCCTGAGTTACTATCTGTTGGTTAACCATCTTCTTGAGCTGCCAACGGTCGTTGTATTCTTGACGACCATTGGCTGTTTTGGTTTGGGGGTGGTGGGGATCAGCTATGGGGTACTCTCTGCCTCTTGGGACGAAGAAGAGACTGGCTCACTGCTCGGTTGGTCGGAGTTTACCCTTAACCTAGGTCGTTTAATTTCAACTCGGCGGGCTGCTAAATCTAAGTCTAAATCCTAGTCCTCTTGATCTTCCTCATCGAGTTGTTCAGAGTGGTCGACCAAAATCTCTTGCACCTGCGTTTCCATCTGCTTCAGAAGATTGAATATAGCGGGCAATGTTTCGGTCTGTATGCCGGAAAAGTTCAGACTCTGGCGTCTTCGCTCTCTAATTTGGTTGAGCTGATTTTGTAGTTTTTGGGCGCTCCCCAGGGCGTTATGACTTAGTTTGTCAATTTGTTGCTGCTGGTAGAATTTTAGGGCGGCTCCCCGCAAGATTTGTAAGGTCGCCTCTTCACCCTGTTTTCCAGGAATGGTTCGGAATCTTAGTAGAACCCTCTTCCCTTGATAGAGTCGTTCAATTTCTACTTGCTTAGATTTATTTTCAGGCGAGTCAGGTAGGTGAGTCAGTCGCTTTAGCTCGTCAATTACGGCTTGAATGGTGGAAGGTTGAAGATTTTCAAATACAGATTGAAGTACCCCATCTTTACTCCAGAGGATCCTTCCACTATCTTCCTGGCGCTCGAAATAGAGTCGTCCGATGCCGCCCATGATGACTCGCTTAAGCAATTCATTCATCATGGCTTTGGGACTCAGGCTTGTTAGTTCCTCCATGGCCTGAAGGTCTGATCGAGAATCAACCTGAATATTCAATGGAGACTGGTTGGATTCTATGGGGGGAGGCGTGTCCATCTCTTCAGAGGAGACTGCATTGGCGGCTGGCTCGGCGTCATCCAGTGATGCTGATTGGCTTTTGTTCTGGCTGAGATGCTCTTCAAGGTCGAACTCACCAATCTCTAGTTGCTCGGGGGTGTCGACGACCAACGTAGCCCGAAAATTTTGCTGGTCTAGATCATACTGGGTGGTTAGGGTTTGTTCGGGTTCTTCATTTAGAGCGCCGTCAGCTTCATTCTCAGGGTTATATTTCTCTTCTTCGGGGCGGTTGGGTATGATCTGCGCCTCCTCTTCTTTTGCTTCGCTAGGTACGGGGGTTGCGCTAGAGATGGGGGAATGCGCCGCTTTATTCTGAGAAGGCGGATCGATCGCCGATGAATAATTCGCTTCGCCGCCAGAAGTCTTTTCAGTGATTTGGGCGTTCTCTTTTGACTTGGCTGTATGACTTAGGTATTGGGAGAGAATAGTCCGATGCCAATCTGATGGAATTTGGCAGGAAACAATGGAGCAGTTGATATAGGACAAAATGCGTCGAACATAATCCGCCGCGCCTCTATCGTTTGGATCGACCATGCCTAAATTGAGTCGACTCCCTTCGATTGAGAGGGGAAGCACCTGATAATATAAGCAGGCTTCGAAGGGAAGAATGCCGTCTATCAGCGTGAACATCTGGCTGAGATCAACTCTCTTTGACACAGGCGGCGGCGCACTCTCTAATGGGTGGCGTTGAGATGACTCAGGGGCAGTGCGATCATCAAAGGCAGACGACATAGACGGTTCTCAACCCAATACTATTCTTATTATTTCTATCCTAAACGCCTCATATCAGCGAAATATTACGGACTCGTTATAGGCTATTTGATGCTCGAAATCAGCAAATCGGGTAGAAGAGACAAAAAAATCCACGATTATACGGCGCCGCGAAGTTCTTGGGCCGCTAAATACAGTTTGGCCCATTCGCCCATGATCTGCTTGGGTTTAACGTTGCGCTCTTTAGCGATCGCTTCGACTTTCCTTCCTTTTTTGAGTTGCTCTAATAATTGTTGTTGGTCGGGCGCTAAGCTTTTCCAATAGCCTTCCCAT
>JASJDH010000591.1 GCA_030065175.1 Leptolyngbyaceae cyanobacterium MO_188.B28
CATAAACTTGGGCGGCCTGTTGAAAGGCGGTTGCCGCATCCTGAAATTGTTTCGAGGCATAGGCGGCCTGCCCTAGCCGCTCCAATCTTTGGGCCTCATTTTCGGGCTGCGATGCGGCCTGGGCGATCCAACCCGCCTGGGCTCGTTGTTGAGCAACGATGGCTTGAACTGGGGATTTGAGGGTGCAGCAGAGTGCGATCGCAAACGCCAGCGCCCCATACCAAAACTGAGGCGAACGAAGCCATGACTGGAAGTCGCTATTCTGGGGAGAAAACCTCGTATTTTTCTTCCTTAGAAGGTATTGAATACAAGTGAGAAATACACGCCAGATTCTTGCCATGTTCGCTTCCTCGTGTTGTTTGAAACCAGGGGAATCCCCCAATCCAAGCGAGCCGTGAGGTCATCGCTTTGCCGCCAGAGCAACCCCAGCCCCGCACTCACGAGAGTATTGGGGTCTGGATTCTTAGACTCAACATTCCATCCCGTTCCAACATCAATAAACGGGGCCACCTGCAAAACGCCTTGTATTTCAGAAGCCCTTAGAATAGGCAACCGCACTTCTGCAGACGCGAGGACGCCATTGTCTGTGAGCAACGCATCCTCACGATAGCCTCGGATCGTATCTTGACCGCCCAGGCCAAACTGTTCTAGGGGTAGCAAGGGGTCAGGGGCGAGCTGGACATCCGCACGAATCAACAACAGGGTATCGGGATTGAGCAGTTGCACCCACTGGCCTTGTCCTCGCCAGGCAAAAAACTGACTATCTGGCCCTACTGCATTGATTGTCGTCCCGAATAGATCGACTCCCAAGCTGAGTTGCGATCTAGCTGCCAACACCCGTCGACCATCACGTTTGAGCCATTCTTGCGTGAATCGAATCGCTGAAATTTCCGTCCGTCCGTCTTCATCCGCCCCTGGTGCAATCGGGGCAGGCCCAATATCGTCGAAGCCAATTCGAGTCCGACTTTCCTGACGGGAGAAAGTTAGCGCCAGAGCAAATTCCTCGGTAGGCGCTTGATATAAGGGTTGACGATAGGTGAGCTCATAATATTGAGAATTGGCCCGAATATCTAAGGTGTCAAAGGGCGGTTCGATCACCCGACTGTTGGTGTCGCCATACCCCAGGCGCAACGTCCCATTGCGGGCGTTGAGGGGAATGGTGTAGCTGACATCGACTTCATTGCTGCCTTCTGTATTAGCGTACGCCACACTCAGGCCATCGCCTAAGCCCACCACATTGGCATGGTTGAGTCGCAGACCCCGGCTGAACGAGCCGACACTGGGGGAGCGGTTGTTATTGGCGATAAAATCAACGCTAAACGGGTCAGCTTCGGTGACAATCACCTCCAGAATATTGGTGCTGGGGCGAACCCCAGCCTGCAACTCAGCCGAGAGCCGCTGAATCAAAGGGTCCAGTTGGAGGAGTTGCAACCCTTCCAGGAGTCGTTGTTGATTGAGGGGCGGGGTGGTAGCCAAAGCCAGCCGATTTTTTACGTAGCTAGGATCAAGCCGATGGACGCCTAAAACATCAATGGCTTCCAGACTGCCTTCAATCACCTGAAGTTGCACGACCCCATCCTCAGGATCCTGAGGCGGCAAAATTGCTCCAGAGGTAATGTAGCCGCACTCGATGTAGAGCTGAGTAATGCTAGACCGGGCTTGCAGGAGTTGCGCAAAGCTAAGTTCGCGTCCCGTTTCAGGGATGGCCTGAGCGTCAGGCAGTTGAGTAGGAGATGCGCGATCGTCGTTTGTCGTAAGAGTCTCTGTCGCCTCCTCGGAGGTGTCAGGGGAGTCTTCTTCAGAGCTGGATTTAGGACAATAAGAGTCGATTAACTTGGTAATCGCTTCATCGCTGTCTGAGACGGCGGACTGCCAGGCTAGAGTTGCCAGGTCATCGGCATCAAAGACGGTACTGCTGACCACCTCGAATCGCTCTACGAAAATCCTTAGGGGCTCTCCCTCCGACTCAATCTCACGTTGTAGCAGTCTATCTGCGGCAGTTGGCTCCAGTAAATCCTCCGGTGGCGACGATGGTTGCAGCTCTTCAAGCGGCGACAACCTTTCTGAGGGCGACCCATCTCGCGGTAACACGTTGCTCGGCAATCCATCTCGGGGTATTTCAGCCGGAACTTGGGCAACTGGGGAACCCATTTGAGTTGAACTTGCCGATAGCTTAGAAAATTCAGCTTGTATCGGGTCATTCAAAGTTGGGACATTAGAAAACTGAGGCAGTAAATCGTTTAAAAGTTCGAGTCTGTTCTCATTTGAAGCCATCTCAACAGCTTGAATGGGCAGTGGCTTAACCATCCAATAAGCAGTCATTGTAGCAGTCAGCCCCCCCAGCAAGCGCCCCAGTAAGCGGTAAATGCCCATGATTTGACTAAAGTTCACGACAATGAGTAGCAGGCAATGCCGACCTATCTGAAGTCGCAGCTGATGTATGACTCACAATCACCACCTGACCATCGGCATTGAACGCTAACCCTTGGGCTTCTTCCAAGGGTTGATCCATCTCGACAGCGGTAACGGCGGCGGCATCCGATAAATTTCCGTCGTTGTCTAGCGTCGCTAGATTCGCAACTCCCCCCTCAGGAAACAAGAGATCGGTAGGACTTTGGGCAATACCTCCCCGGTCAGTAACGGTATATTCGCCCTGATCTTCAACCCCTGAGCGATTTCCCCCCAAACAACCCGTGGCCACTAAGCCAGCAACATCGACGACATCGATGGGCAATTCTGACAATCCTCGACTGGGATCAATACCTAAAGTTGCTAATACAATTTCACCATCAGTGTTGAACTCAGAACTGGCGTTAAAGTCGCTGAAATCTGTCAAAGGATCGCGTTCTTCTAAGCCAAAGATCGCGTTAGTTTGTACATCAATATTTCCGCCACGACCAAACTCAGCATTGGCCAGAATATCGCTGTTACCACTGGGTCGAGCCAAAATAAACCCGTTAGGCGCATTTAGAGTGACGTTTCCCCCATTGGCTCCTTCACGAGCTTCTGCCGTAATCCGGCTTTGATTTTCAAGACGTAGTAACGCACCAGATATATTCACAGTGATATTGCCACTATTTTCTCCTCTGCTGGAAATAGCTTCAAAGGCGCTATTATTTAAACTAACCGAGCCTGCATTAATCTCTAAGATTCCTGCCTGGTTGCTGTCACTGTTAACAGTTATTGTTGCATTATTTTCAAGCCTAAGCAGTCCAGCATTGAGTGTCAGATTACCAGCTATTCCGTTGTCACTGCTGACCGCTAATTCTTCCTTTTCTCCTCTTCCTACGAGTTCAACTTTTTCCCCTGTAATAGTCAAATTTCCGGCATCTCCATCATTTAGGGCTGTAGCAGAAATACTTCCTCCATTTTCAATAAACAACTCACGAGTTCGAATCGTAATTGCTCCTGCATCTCCTGTCGCCATCACACCACTTTCGGAGCCAATAAATCCCCTATCTACCGTGATCGAATCAGCCTCAATCTCAAGAGTTCCTCCGTTCCCTGTTGCTGTTTCAGAAGCACTAGCTGAAACTTCGCCTACGATCTCTATTTCTCTAGCAACAATGGTTATAGAGCCGCCCGGTATACTTCCTCGTGTATTCGTCCGTATGTCTCCTTTGTCCTGGACTACTAGTCTGTCAGTCGTAATTTCAATGCCTCCACTTTGTGTGATAGCCCCTACAAGATCACCTGAATTACTATTAATACTTGAGTCCCTTTCGACAAGGAGAGTCCCCTGAGGGTTATTGATAATGACTCTCCCCCCATCGCCACTAGCATTTGTGCTAGCTGAAATATCACTGTCATTTAACAACCTAAGTAGTCGCGCAGAATTATTTTCACAGTCTTTCAAGGCAGAGCAAGGATTTCTGCGCTGAAAATGTGAAATTGATTTTGCATAACCACTTAATATCTCCCTCAGCATACAACTCAACATTAAGCGCATCTTTAGGGTTATTCGTGTTGGAAGCCACTGAAGCCGAATTAAGCGTAATATTTCCCTGACTACCAACCGCTTGTCCAGTGGCGGTCAACATGATCTCACCAGGCACGCTACTCGAGGAAGAGAAGCCGATGTCGGCATCATTTATTTCGATGTCACTGCCTGTTAGTCTGATATCACCCCTGTTGGTGGAAATATTTTCATTCACTTGAATAATGCCGCCAGCCTCTGCTGTTAATCCAACTTCTCCTTGGGTAATCTTAATTGAATCGTTAAACGTAATGTTGTTTGTTGCCTGAAGGATTATATTGCTAGTCGAATTATTAATGGTTGAGGCATTAATGAGAGCTTCAGTTGGTGGGTCTTCAAACATCAAATTTGGGTCAGTTGTGTTGCCGCCAGTGGACACAATGGTGATATTCGTGGGGTCAATTAAAAGAGTTCCGATTGTTCCGTTGGGGGCTGTGGTGTCAACTGCCCCCTGAAATACTAATGCTCTGGGGCTGGAGATTTCAACAAATCCGCCATTACCTATCTGGCTACCGCCTCTAGCTGAAACCGAACCATAAAATTGAGTGGCTTGATCAGCCCAAATAATCACTTTCCCCCCATTTCCTGCAGTCTCAGCATTGGCGTTAATGGTCACATCGGGACCTACCAGGGTGTTGGTTGCTCTCGGTGTGGCTCCTTGCCCCTGATAATCACCGCCAATTAAAACTATGCCCCCGCCAGTAGGGCTAGATACATCGATATCGGCGCTATCAAGCAATCTTACATTCTGGCCTAAAACCTCCACGGTTCCTCCCGGCGCCAACAGAGACCCGGTACTCGTGAGATCGCCTCCAAAAAGCGTTAGGGTTTTTCCCTGTTCCACAGACAAGTTAGCATTGTTGATCACAGGCCCCGCTTGGGCGGCTCCCCACTGAACCCCCAAGGGGACATTTACACTCAACAGGCTGGGGGATTGAGGACGAGCCGCACTAAACTCAGAGCCGTCGGGAAAGGCAAAACTATCGGCAGCGCTGCCGACGAAGGAGCCACTGACATCCAATTGGGCATTCGGCCCAAAGATAATGCCGTTGGGATTGAGTAGAAACAGATTCGCACCGCCATCCACTCCCAGCACGCCCATAATGTCTGAAACATCATTTCCGGTCACCCGTCCAAGAATATTGGCAATACCGGACGGATTAGCGAAGTAAACCCGCTGCCCCTCGCCCACATTGAACTCTGAAAAGCTGTGATATAGATTGCCGCCTCTTGGTGCTCCCCCTTCAATCAGGTCAGCAAATTCTCCTCTTACCGTTGCATTCTGGAGCACTTTAGAAGTTTCTCTCCCCAATGTGGCGTCAGGTGCAATCTGCGCCCCTGCAGAAGAAGTAAAAAAAACTCCAATAAGTCCCAAAATTGGAGTTGACCTATGGCTCCAAGCTTTATCCCTTCCGGCCTGACTCATTATCAGTTTGCCCCTACAAAATCCGGTGGCTTCTGACATGACATTACCATCTATTTAACTAGGTCATAAAGTATTCAGTTGGCAATCCTAAATGAGTTGTAAATAGTCAAGCATTTATAATGGCGCTCGTCGAGATTAGACTCTACCTATGACGTAGGTCAATGATTCAGAAAAATGATTCTAATTAGCAAGAATGACAAGGGTTGCGAGGATTTGTCGATAGCACAAAACCCAGTTGGGTATATCAGCTGAAAGAGACTAGATAAGCATTATTAAATTTACAGATGATTTAGGATCGTCATACTGCATTTGATAATTTTCCTATAAGTTTGACTTTACAAAACATCGGATGTTAGTGCATTGATCTATAGACGTCTTAATTTCAAGTCTTGTCCCACCTTCTGCATCGTAGTCAGCACCGTAGACCGCACATACTGACCCATCGGAGCCAACGGCATCTTCCAATGAAGCGCCTGAAATTGCAAATGCGGCCCCTGATTCAGAACGCCAACCGCTGACTTCGGCGAGAACCCAGCCCTCAGCACCGACTCCGCTAGGTGTCATCGAGCTTGATGGCCGCCCAA
>JASJDH010000592.1 GCA_030065175.1 Leptolyngbyaceae cyanobacterium MO_188.B28
GTCCGTTTTTAATGATGTCATGGGAACCACAGGTGGGGCAGGTTAGTTCAACTTTCATGAATACACTCCTGATAGCAGATGGCCAGATCGATGCATCCTATAATTTTCTACAACCTTTACAAAAAATGACTACCGAATGGATATTTCCACCCTCTCTGGCTAGACCAATGTGAGACCCAGGCGGTTTGACTGGATGAGCGACTAAGGGCGGGGATATCTTTAGAAAATTTATGAGCTGCGATCGCGCCAATATCTCACAAACATGTGGGGCTTGGACTAACTGCTGTAGTCCAAGCCCCAATACTGACCCAAAGTTATGGGCTTTGACTCATTAAGCTGCTGTTGGCCGACTGCCAAACGACTTTGGTCAATCACCTGATCGATCAGACCATACGCCACTGCCTCAGATGGAGATACTTTTCTCATCGTACAGACGCCACCACGACGATAAGGGCGCCCGGACTGGCCCAACTCATGTACGTGAGCGCAAAGTCTCCTGATCTCCTTACCTAATTTGGCGCAAGCATCGGGAGTATCTGCGAATTAGTTGTTGATGACGGTGATATTTGACTTGGCTGTTCAGAGTTTTTGGTCAAGGATAGCTGACTGGAATTGTTGCGATAAAAATTAATACTACGTTACATTTACTCTCATATGGTTTCAGAACGAACCGAGTTCATGTTTCTCACGCCTGAAAACCCCTCTTACACTAATGCTTTTGCCGCTGTTCCTAAGGCTGTTGAGGCTTTCCAGAGTTTATCCATTGATGACAAGCTGGGGCTTTTATGGGTCCTTCACAAACACATGGGTGATTTAGTACACACAGGTGATTTGGTGGCTTCATCAAGCGCCGGGGCTGCGCAACAAGTCAGGCTTGTAGGCGGCTTGGACTATGAAGTTGCTAGCTTAGCCCATAAGGAGCAGTTACGGGTCTTGCGAGACTTGGTATGGGGAGTCAACACGCCAGTAACTCTCGACTATGAAATGCTCAGCACTAGCAATAAGCTGGCTTTCTGGCGTCAGTTGGCTGAGTGGATGCAGTCTGGGGAAGTTATCCCGGTTCCAGAAGATTATGAGCTTTCAGCTCAAGCCGCTGCCGCCTTGAAAAAAATTGTGGCGTTAGAGTCTCGCCAGCAAGTTGCCGTCTTGTGCTTGATAGTCGGCAAGATGAGGGCTGACCGTTGGCGGTTTAGATGAGACGAATCACCAACTGGTTCATCCAGCCGTACAGAAAGTTTTTCCAGATTTAATTTCTAGCTCTGACGAATTTTGTGGAGTCCTTTTGGTGTAGAGATAGAAAATAGCACTCTGTCTATCGACTTTTGACAGGTTATTGCAAACCCTATTTGTGGGACTTTCAAAACCTTTTGACCCGTCAATTTAAGATTGACAGAGCAGTATGCTCAAGGTATTTCCCCAGATGGATAAAATTCATACCTAACAATTACCGTCACCCACTTTCTCAACCGTAATAACCAAGTTGATCCATGCGGGTGTTGCAACAGAAGATATTCAGAGATTCTACTCCGTAACTCTCTCTCTAAACTCGTCAGCAGCGCTATAGATGCGTGTTTTTTTCTCAGCGCTCATCCGATCTAAGTTGCCGATAATAGCGCTCATGCGATAATTTTTTTTGAAAAACTGGCGATGGACGTCAATAAACTGCCAGTATAGTCCATCAATCGCGTCACACCACGGCCCTTTTTTATAGTCGCTCATTTTTAATAAGTAGTTGGAGCCACAGATGTAGGGCTTGGTAGCGAAAATACCCCCATCGCTAAATTGTCCCATACCATACACATTGGGGCCCATCACCCAATCGGCCGAATCAACATACATCTCCATAAACCAGCGATGCACTTCTCGTGGGCTTACTGCGCACATCAGCATAATGTTTCCAATGATCATCAGCCGTTCGATGTGGTGATTGTAGCCAAGACGCACCGCTTTTTGGATAGCGTCATCAAGGGGGGGGATACCGGTGGATGCCTCGTACCAGCATGATCTAAGTTTGCGATGGTGACCAAAAAAGTTCTCGGTATCTTGGCGTTCGCTGTAGTACTGGTAAATGCCACGAATAAATTCGCGCCACCCAATAATCTGTCGCACAAATCCTTCAAGGGAGTTTAGGGGAATATCGTGTTTCTCGGCGAATACCGTGGCGTGTTCGATCACTTCCATCGGCGTAACAAGGCCCAGATTAAGAATTGGACTTAACACCGAGTGGTAGACAATGTCTGAGCGCGAAGTAATCGCATCTTCATACGCGCCAAAATGCTGAAAGCGCTGCTCTAGAAATTGGTTGAGCCAAGTAAGAGATTGTTCTCGCGTAGTCGGGAGCCAGAACAAAGCACTGTCACCTGGATGATCTGCAAAGAGAGAATCGACGAGATCGGCAACGTCGGCGACATGGTCGGGATGACTTAATACCTGGGTAGAAGGCGGTTCTAGTTTTTTGGGCAGTTTTTTGCGATTTTCAGCATCAAAGCTGAATTTGCCGCCCAGAGGAGCGCCATCATCTGCCATAAGGATGTTGCGAGACTTCCGCAGCTGCTCATAAAACGTCTTCATAAATGGCTTCTTAGACGATGCCAGATACTGGGAAAACTCCTCACGGGAAACGAGAAACATGGGACTGGGGAGTATATTCAGCTCGACATCGAGCGAGGAGCATAGTGTGGAAAGACGCGATTCGAAGAATTTATCCTCAACCTCAAACGTGGTGAGGGTGGCAATACTGTGCGTCGCCAGAAAAGATTCGAGCTTTTGTTCGTAGGCCAGGGCGGCCGTCTCTGCGGTGAGACGGTGATAAGTAACCTGAGCCCCTGCTGCCGAGAGAGCATCGGCATGGGAACGCATCGCTGCTAGAAAGAGGATCAGCTTGTGTTTGTGATAGCAGTAGTGGGTGCACAGGCCGTGATCCTCAGCCATAAAAACAGGCAATGAGGCTAGTGGCGGCAGGTGGTGGTGTGGAAAAAGTTGATTGCCGAGGAGGAGGAGTGCGTGAGGCGAAGGAGCATCAGTCATGAGTAGATGTTATTGAGCGTTTGTGCTTCCAACTTCTGCGTAGGACTATTTATAAGCGGCGATCTCGCCAACAGCTCACAAACATGAGGGACTTGGACTACAGGAGGTAATCCAAGCCCCAATTCCGACCTGGAGTTATGAGCTTTGCCCCATCAAGCTGCGGTTGGCTGACTGCCTAACGACCGTCGGTCGATCACCTGATCGATCAGGCCATAGGCTACTGCCTCAGAGGGAGACATAAAGAAATCCCGTTCGGTATCCTCAGCAATCCGATCCAACGGTTGACCGGTGTGCTCCGCCAGGAAACCGTTTAGCTGGTCCTTCAAATAGAGAATTTCCTTCGCCTGAATCTCAATATCCGTGGCTTGACCCTGAGCGCCTCCGAGAGGTTGGTGAATCATGATGCGAGAGCTGGGCAGACTCATGCGCTTACCCTTCTTACCCGCACTCAGGAGAAACGCTCCCATACTTGCCGCCAACCCAACACAGATTGTAGATACATCAGGGCGAATCAAATTCATGGTGTCATAGATGCCTAAACCGGCAGAAACTGAACCACCCGGAGAGTTGATGTATAGATAGATGTCTTTCTCGGGGTCCTCAGCTTCCAGGAGTAACAACTGCGCCACGATCGCGTTGGCTGACTCCATTGTCACTTCTTGTCCTAAGAAGACGATTCGCTCACGCAAGAGGCGAGAGTAGATATCAAATGCCCGTTCGCCTTTGCCAGATTGTTCAATAACGGTTGGAATCATTATTCTTACCTGCTTGCAATTACCCTTCACTGATCTTACTGACCATCACAGTCCCACGGTGAGGAGAATAACCGGCAACTATTGGTCATTGACTATTCATGCTCGGATTCCGAAAAACCAGCTGACCTTGCAGCCAAAACTTCTGCAATTCGTACAAGGCCGACTAAAGCACTAAGCAAGACACAATACCCGCTAAGGTGACTGAGAGCACCCCAAATTTTTGTAGAGGTAACAATTGAGTTAGAAACGCTTTGCGTTGAGAGCGCCGCCGTAACACGCCGTAAACATTGGGAAGCCCCAACAGGAAGAAAAGAATTGCCAGACTGCTGGTTGTCTGGGATTTGGACTGAGAATCGATTTCAAACAGTTGCGTTGTCATAATGGATTCGTAAATTACTTGAGCCTAACCCTCGGCGAGCAGTTCTGAATCGAGGTCAACGCCTTCGCCAATATCCCAAGCCTCCTTGAGGATTTCACGAAAAGAGGTTGCCTGGTACAGCATGGCTTCCCGGAGCTGAATCAGCAAAGCTTGGGCGTCTTCCTTGGAAAGCTGTTGGACTTGCCTCTCGAAGACTTGCAGTTCGAACTGCTGTTGGAGAGGTAATTTTTGGCGGATGCTCATAGATAGCTCAGAATTAATTTACTACTTCTACAATATAAATGTAACGTTTTGTTTAAAAAATTGCGAATCTCTTATTTTTTGTGATCTGTTTTACCCACTTCTTAGGATAGAGTGTTTACATTGAGCCTGAAAGCCTTATTCATCAATGGATACAGCTTTGATGCAGATGATCCGGTCTTATAGGGTTGATTGCAGCTCGGTTGCAGATAATTCAGGCCCAGTTGCATTGTCGTATTAACCAGAATGGTTTGATTGGTCAAGCTGTCCAAGACGGCGACAGTACCAAAAGCAGTGTTATTCAACAGATCTGCTGTTAAATAGATAAGGGGTTATTTGTAACGATTAGGGGCAGTCTTGAAAATCAATTTTGTCAAAAGTCTGTTCATTTAGACATAGTCTGATATCTGGCAAATGCCCCATTGGTTAAGAGCAGTCAATAAAGTTGTCTGGCGAACAGTATGGGAATGGGCGAAAAATGGGAGAACTTTCTTAAAAATCTGGGTGAGTGGCGGGGTTCATTTACCCAGTTCTCCCTTCAAGGAGAGCAGTTAAGCTCCACGGACTCAATAATTAATCTGGAGAGCTTTGACAATGACCAAGCGTTTACATTCCGCGTACGCCGTTTTGGCGATGGCGGCTACAACACCCCGCCCATACAAGACTATCAACAGGAGTATCGCACCCTCGGTCGGCAGATTCTTGTTTTTGAGACGGGAGCCTTATCCAAAGGCACGCTACAGCTGGCGCCCTTCACAGAGTTCGGAGCAGAATACGGATTCGTGGCGACCGATCGCCGCCTGCGCTTTGTGCAGCTTTACAACGAGCAAGGAGAATTCCAAGGACTCACGCTTATTCGCGAGTTCCGGGCTGGAACCACTGCCCACGAGCGACCACACCTTACTCTCAATCAACTTCTGGGGGTTTGGGAGGGACAGGCTTTCACCCATTATGCCGATTGGCAAAATCCAACCCAGTATTCGACTCGCCTAGAGATTTCTGAGAGCGGCGATCGCCAAATTCTCCAAACCTTAGAGTTTGATGGACAACGTTTAACGTCCACGGCTAGAGTTGAAGGCAAACAGCTCTGGTTTGAGGATAATGCTCCCAGAGTTGTCACCTTGCTCCCAGATGGCGCTTCCAGTAATGTCCCCCTTAAATTAAGTCATAAACAGTCTTTCTTTGTGGAGACGGGGTGGTTAATAAGCTCAATCGAACGGCAACGCATGATTCGCCACTACAACGATAAGGGCGCTTGGACCGGCTCAACTCACATATGCGAGCGCAAGATCTCTTGATCTCCTCTTTTACCCTGGCGCGAGCATCGGGAATACTTGCAAATGAGTTGTTGGCGACGGCGATATTCAACTCTTGCAGAGATAGAGCAGTCAAGTTTGTTCATGTTGCTCAACTTTTAACTGCTGTATCTTGATTGGACGCCAGTCATGTTTGAAATTAGAGAGCGGCGATCGCAATAGACCTGTCCGAAATATAAATGAAAGCAGAAAAGGTGGTAGATATAACCTTTATGTATGAATTAAAGGATCTACCACCAATGAAAAATCCACTTCATTATATCC
>JASJDH010000593.1 GCA_030065175.1 Leptolyngbyaceae cyanobacterium MO_188.B28
TCCCCATCTCCCCTGCCTCCCCTGCTCCCCCATCCCCACTATCTACTATCTTCCCCCATCCTCCCCTTGCTCCCCCTACCTCCCCTGCTCCTCTCCTCCCCTGTCCCTACTCCCAGTTACCCGCAACTTTGCACATAAACTGCCGTTGCATGCTCCATAACGGGTCCGCAAACGCCATCAATTGCGCCTTTGTAAAGACCTTGCTCCTTTAGAAACTGCTGTAGCTTCCTGGGATGCAGCTGTATATCCAATAACAACTGATCAATCCAATTTGTCTCTATGCGCTGCTGGAGCTTAGCCTGCTGCTGATTAATTAATTGGCCGTCAATAAGACCAAGCTCATGGGCGACCAAATGATCCGCCTCATCAATTAGAAAACTGAGCAAGGGTTCAGATTCTGCTTTTTGCAGAATTTCCACCATGCGGTCTGCAGCCTCATCCGTTAATGTGCATTTCACTGCCAAAGCGCAATATTCGTAGACTAATTCCTTGTATTTCAGCAAGGATTCCTGAATAGTGACATTGTCCATAAATTTTGACTTCTCTTTGTTGTGCGTTCCCATAGCAATAGGCTCCTTAACACTGTATTAACTGAAGTGTTAGCACCCTGTATCGCTATCTAGATAGTGTTAGAGCCAGATGAGTGCGTGACATCCTACCCCCCATCTTTTGTATAGAGATGGTAAAGATTGGGTTAAAAAAATCGTGAATACTAACACCAGGGGCGAGGATGCTATTGAAACCGGGTTTCAGGCGAAACCCCGTAAATTCAAGCAGTCTGACGCCCAACTCTCCAAGCATGGAGGCGCCGATTTGGGCCCAAATGTCACATTTGAGACTGTTTTAGTCACTATTTCTGTGAGCTGCTTTCATACCCAATCATGTCCGGATCTTTAAAATTTCCGACAGAAGACGTTCTCGATAAAGCGATCAAAGAAATTCTGAACCCCGAAAATCCTGATCCCTATTCCACTATTCCATACATTACAAGGACGCTAAGACAGTTTCACCTCTCCTCTCGCATTGAGGCGGGAGATATCCTTTTTGAAGCCTATATGCGCGGAAAAACACGGCTTCGAAAAGGAACCATCATCAGGGATGCGCGGGCTTGGCTGCGCGTAACCGCTTTCAATATCATCCGCGAAAAATATCGAAAGTTGAAGTTGCAACCTCCTACCGATCCAGATCTGCTGGACTTTATCTCTAAGGCGTCTGAACAAGGCTGGATATCCCAAACGTTCATTAACAGCCGGATAGATACCTTATGGGAAGCCTTGGATATTATGAAAAAAATTCAGCCGGAGAATGCTGAATTACTGCACTTGAAGTACATTGACGGCCTCTCTTGGAGAGAAGTGCGAGACCTCCTAGCGGCTAATGGGAATACCCTTGTCAATGAGGAAACATTGCGTAAGCGCGCGTCTCGAGCCATCAAGCAGTTGAGACAGATTTTCCACCAAGTTGAATCAGATAGGTAACGCGGATGGAAGATCGGGTTCTGATTGAGCAATCAGCCGCTCCACTTGTGCAGACACTAAACTGTTGGGGTCATTTTGCATCAGCGGCAGAAGTTCTTTCATCGCCCGCGGAGAGGCAACTTCTAAGTAGGACAAGACCGCTTCCCTAACAAAACCAATGGGATGGCGTAAACACGCTAGGGTTTGATCCGTCTTCAAACTCCAATGTTGAGAACCAGCTAAATGAAAACAACAGGCCAAGGCCCAATCAGACAGAAAGTACCGCAAATCCAGCAAATACCGGAGGCGAGCGCTGGGGGACAGCGGATGATAGGTGATTAATCCAGATAGACTTTGTAATTTGTCCAAATGCGATCGCTGGTCTAGAACGCTGAGAATAGCGCGTTTACTGGGAATATGCAATGCAGTGTCTAAAATTTCTAACCCCCGAGCCCGACTAGAGGAAGACCCTTGCAGACTAATTTGAGCGGCTTGGATAGCGCCGCTAGAGGAGGGGCCCAGAAACCGCATTAACATGAAGAGTCTTTCTACGGCGTCGGTTTCCAAATCCACCAGCGCCCGTTGGAGTAAATCTGCTTCTCGTCCAGTCACTTTCTCAGGCGGTATATCCAAGCGGGCCGCATAAATTTGCCCCAAAAAAATCAGTTCTTGATCCACGAGTTTTTCGATACCCGCTCGGCCCAGACGGTCCAACGCCCTATCAATCGTTCGCGATCGCTTAAGCCCCTTTTCCTGAGACAACCTGAGTAAAATACGCAGAATCCGATGGCGAGTGCTTCCCCAGGCGGTTAACAGATTAGAGATCAGCGTATCCAACGCTTGCGGCGTGCCAATTTTGCCAATTACCTGCCAGGCTTGAGTTCGCAACGCCTCAGGCTTATAGATGTTTTCCGCCAGTTCCAGTAGCATTGGGAGGGCCTCATTGCCCAGACGCACTAAGGCTTGCTCCGCCGCCCCACGGGTGGATTTATACTGCAATCCCCGCAGCAACGACGGATAATACTCTTCCAGATGAGTCGCTGCGATCGCCTCCAATAGCGCTCGTCGCACCCTCAAAGAGTCATCATTCAATAAATTGGGGATATAGAGCCGCAGCGCTTGCATGTAGGCGGCCTCCCCCAACGCTCGACACCCCATAACCCGCTCTTTTTCGCGTCGATGGGTCAACATCTGGCGGATGGCGCTCGTCGCCTCCGCCTTTTGCCTGGGATTCCCCCGCCGCAACATCAGCGAAGCCGCCGTTCCCCTAACAACCGGATCGACCTCAGAATCCATATAAGCTCGGAGTTCGCTAATATTCGGCGATTCCTCTGTAATCCAGACATAACGCAACGCCAGAGCAAGCACCTCAGGCTGTTGAGACTCATGCACCATCTGACTGACTTTGCCCAGATAAGCCGGATTGGGGTATTCCATCATGGCGTCCAGACTCTGGCGCTGCAGACTCGGGGAAAGATCAAGCAACATGGGTGAGAGAATTTCCCCCACCCCTTTGGGATCAATATGACTCAGCAGTTCAATGCAGGAACGTTTATCCGCTTCTCGTCCCGGACTCTCTAACTGCTCAATGAAGGCGCGCTTTAGAACCCGCAGGTTGGCGTTGGAAACACTCAGCAATCCTCTTTCAGCACTGAGGACAAGCAGATTGAGATAGTGGGTCCTCAACAAATAAATCACAGCCAACCAAATCAGAGCCACTAGCAAAATTTGCATTAAAAATACTTGACTCTGAAATTGGGTTTGGTCCGTATCAAAGAAATTGCAAAACCGAATCGTCAGCAAAATCCCCACTCCCGTAAACCCCATAGAAAGAGGTTCAGCAATCCCGCCCACCCAAGATTGGATCATCGTCCGACTAGCATCGGGAATGGGCTGAAAAAAGATTGGCCGGGTAGTCGCCACCAGCGTATAGCGCAGCCACTCATCCAAGAACTTCAATACAATTACTCCATACAGGAGCCCCTCAGTCGCAAATATAGTGGGCAAGCCCAGAAACGAGGTTATAGGACTTAAACTGACAATCAATAACGGCAACAACATGCTGACGGCAAAGACGCCCACCCGCTCAATCAAACGACTAGAAGTAAACCATTGAGTCAATAATTCAATCAACCCAAGCAAACCAGTGAAAATTCCTAAAAACCCGGCAATAGTATCAGCAGAGTACTTAGCATCTAACTGGTTTAGAAACTGAAATTCAATCAGGTAGAGCAAGATCTGGGCTAGCACAAAGAAGCTGAATAGCAGCACCACATACTGACGCATCGAACCGAGCAAGCGTTGGGTTGATCCGGCAGTAGATTCAGCCGCCTCCATTTGCCGTTTAGGAGAATCTGGGAAAGCGTGCTCATAATTCTGGGCGATGTAAAACAATACGCCAGCCCCGATGACCATAAATAGGCAGGCCAGTAGAAGCACATTTTCCAAACCAAACAACCTAAGCAGAAGGTAAATGGAAAAACCGCTCAGGATATCCGCCACTAAATTGCCGCTACTGATCAGCGGATAGGCGCGCTTAATCTCTCGAATATCAAAGAGTTGGTTGGCGGCAACTGAAACATTTAAATCATTTAGGCCGTAGATCGCCTCCATCCACAACCGCATGACAAATGCGGTGATAGCGGCTAAAGCTGCAATACCTAACCCCAAGCGAAACAGCAATAGCGGCAAAGCCATCAACAAGGCGATGAGAACAATCACCCGCCGTAAGGGCAAAAATCGTTGCAGCCACGAATAAATAAAGCTCAGACCAAATCCAACCCCTGCACTGAATATGTAAATCAAGGGAAGTGATTTGGCGCCATACTCCCTCAGGAACAAGGCTGCCGAGCTAACTTCCAGCCAAAGAATGCCCATTGACATTGCTGTGTAAAAAGCAAACATCAATAGGGTTCGCTTGGCTTCTTCTGGCCGCAAATTAATTACTTGCAGTATTCGCTGCCGCCAAGTTGTTTGTTGCATTGAAGAGAAATTATTTCTTGGGAGACAACAGCATCATCATATTGCGGCCTTCGCGCTTAGGATGCTGCTGGATTTCAGCAACCTCCTCCAGATCCTGCGCCAACCGCTTCAACAATTCTTCCGCTAAATCGGTGTGCTGAATCTCTCGACCTCGAAACATCACCGTCGCCTTGACTTTATCCCCCGCCTTGAGGAAGCGCTGAGCATGATTAACCCGCACTTGATAATCATGCCGGTCAATCTTGTAGCGCATTTTGACTTCTTTGACTTCGGCATTGTGCTGGCGTTTGCGCGCCTCCCGAGCTTTCTTCTCTTGCTCAAATTTGTACTTGCCGTAGTTCATGATGCGACAGACGGGAGGATCCGCCTTATCACTCACCATGACCAGGTCTAATTCCTTTTCTTCAGCCAACCCTAGCGCTTCTCTAGGGGACATAACACCCAATTGAGCTCCATCCGTATCGATCACCCTAACCTTAGGAAAACGAATGTTCTCATTAATTGGGGGGACATTACGATTGCGCATTAGCGATTACATCAACAATTAATTGACTACTTGAGAAATCAGATCGTTGAGCGAAAAGATATCAGCTACCGGCTGACTATAGTGATTGCTCTTACCCTCGGGAAAGAACCACCCCAGGGAGATGTTCGGATCATTTTCCTAGGTCCAGAAGAAATCATCCGCCATTTGAGAACAATAAACCTGACCGCATTTTAGCTAAACATTCATTCTGGCTCTAGTAGTTCTGATTAAGAAGGATTGCAAACCTTCCACAGAGTCCGACGGCTGCGAACAAACTAACCGACGTTAGAAAATGACTAAAAAGCCAAAACTAAAGACGAAACCCTTGATAAACCGAGTCAGTTTTGAAGGTTGACGCCATCATCGCCCATCGCGATCGCCTCGATGCAAACCTTCATTTACTCTGTTCACTGGATACTCCGTTTACTCGATAGCAGATGGGACAGCTTCAAATTAGGTCCAGCCTATCTAGGCCAAAATTGCTGAAAATACAAATAACTAACGTTTATACTCCACTTCTGAGCATCCTCTAAGAATCATAAAATCTAAAATTATATGTCTTAAATTCAAATTAACAACCAATAGTCAGACAAGCTAAAATAGGGAGCTTGATTATACGTTTAGCACTCCCTGATTCCGGAGCTACGTATCATTCCCCTTGGGAAAGCAAATGTAACGCTGTCCTCATTCTGTCTACCGAACCTTTGTAATGTAATGAAGCACACCCTTTCTGTCTTGGTTGAAGATGAAGCAGGAGTATTAACTCGGATTGCTGGTCTATTCGCTCGGCGCGGTTTTAATATTGAGAGTCTGGCGGTCGGTCCCGCCGAAAAAGTGGGCGTTTCTCGCATCACCATGGTGGTGCCGGGAGATGATCTCGTCATTGAGCAATTGACCAAACAGCTCTACAAACTAATCAATGTGCTTAAGGTTCAGGATGTGACAGAAATTCCCTGCGTTGAACGGGAATTGATGCTGCTCAAGGTCAATGCAACTAGCTCTACCCGCTCCGAA
>JASJDH010000594.1 GCA_030065175.1 Leptolyngbyaceae cyanobacterium MO_188.B28
ACTCCCGGAACGCTCAAAGCTTTTCAAGTCGCACTGGTAAAACCAGTGGCTTACCTCAGATGTTTAGTTACACTAACGCCGCTTTCAACTGACTGCAGAAATCGCCAATTTTAGTCAGTCCCTCAGCGGGTTGTCCCTCTGCAAGGCGATTCACAAACGCGCTGCCTACGATTACGGCGTCTGCGCCCCACCCCATCAGTTGATGAGCTTGTTCGGGCTGGGAAACGCCAAATCCAACACCAATCGGCTTCTCTGTCACACTTCTCAATTCTTCCAAAAGGGTATTGACTCGAGTTTGTAGGCTGGAGCGCATGCCGGTCACGCCGGTCACACTGACGAGGTAAATAAATCCCTGGGATTGAGCGGCGATCGCACGAATGCGTTCCTTAGGACTGGTGGGAGCCACCAACAGAATAATCTCAATACCCGCCGTCGCTGCAGGCTTAAGCAGCGATTCAACCTCTTCCAACGGAAGATCGGGGACCACCAATCCCTGGACCCCAGCCGCCGAAATTTCCTGTAAGAAAGTCTCAATGCCCCGATTTAGGATGGGGTTGTAGTAAGTAAACAGAATGATGGGAGCTTGGAGGGTTGGACTGACGGATTTAACCACCTCTAGAACAGCCTCCAACGTCACCCCCCGCTGTAGGGCCCGGGTCGCCGCCGCTTGAATCACAGGCCCATCCGCCAGGGGATCGGAATAGGGAACTCCCAATTCGATTAGGTCAGCCCCCGATTGGTCCAACACCTGCAGCGCCTTGGCCGTTGTCTCTAGGTCAGGATCACCGGCTGTAATGAAGGGAATAAGAGCGCACTGACTGCGATCGCGCAGCGTCTTGAACTGCTGGGAAACTGACTTCATTAAAAACTTAAACAGGTAGGTATGGGTGGGCAGTCGATCTAGCTAAAACCGGTAAGGGTCCCAGCCAAAATATTTTGCTAACCCATAGCATACAGAATTCAGGAACATGTGTGTGTGTGATTATCCCCAAATCTGGCAAAGCACAGGAAAGCTCAAGGCGGCAAACAAAGGGGAGAGAAACAAAGAGGTGGGGGAACCGTCCACAGATTCTGGAACGATTCCCCCACCTCTTTTCAATTCAGTTTTCGCACTAACCGCTTGAAGCTTTTTCGGAGGCTGCGAGAGTGTCATCGGCGTTGTCTTGCGACCTTTCCCGTTCAATCTCAGCTTGAAGCTCAGCGACCTGCTCAGGGGATAACTCCTCTAAGCGCTTCTGAAGAACTGCGTCTTCGTAGTCCTTGAGCTGCTGGTTGTAGGTCATATTTTTGGTCAATGCCCGAAACAGATAGGTCAACACCCAAACAATTAACCCTGCGACCAAAAACACCTGGCTCCAAACCCCCGCTGAGAGGGTGTCTAAACCAACCCATTGGAGGATTAGGTAAATACCGCCGCCCACCAAAAAGGTAACTAAGCCAATACCAATGACATCAATTCGCCGCATTTGCCTTCATATTCCTCGCTAACCCTGGAGTTGCCGCTTCTTCGGGCGAAAATTCAAGAATGGACTGAGAAGCAACAAGCCTGGGAAAAATACAAAAACCATTCCATACAGGAAAGTCCGCTCCACGGAACCGGCGACATTCCAACGATTTTGTAAGTAAAAATATAGCAGAGCTGGCACGACCACCAAGTAGGCCCCGCCGATGGCGAGGTAAAGAATCGCGCTCAGCACAAGCTGTAGATCCAAGTCAGATAGGAGCTGTAGATTCAAATCCGGCATAAGCTGTTAAGTTCAAAATTCTAAATCGCCCTTTCCTAATCTTACAAGGCTAAATTGGGAGAACGGGACGGTTAATCACCTAGATTCAGAAATTGAGGCAGTTCTTTCGATCAGGAAGAATTTTGAGCCAATGTTTTAAGAGAGTGAAACATATTGACGAAACCTTCCCTAGACAAGCTTTTCCAACCTTTTAGCTAAAATTTTATGGAAGTTTAGTTGCATAGAGTTCCAGTTGGTGGTGGAATAGACAGGGAAAACTAATATCTAGCAGCACAAACCGAACGGTTAATGTTGTGGGGGCGTGGCGGAATGGTAGACGCTACGGACTTAGAAAACTGAGCCTTGATGGAGAAATCTGTCAAGTGTAAGCTCTCAAACTCAGGGAAACCTAAATTTGATATGGGCGATAGACAATGGAGTTTTTATCGAACTCTGGACGGTCTAATCCCAGATTCAACCATGGCAATCCTGAGCCAAGCCTTTAGTGAGGTGGAGATAGAGCCTAGAAAACAAGGTCGTTTTTTGTCTTGTTTGATGCGCTGAAAGTTGAGGCAATATTCTCAATGTCTTTAACCTACTCAAGGAAGGTGCAGAGGCCCGACGGGAGCTACCCTAACGTTAAGTCGAGGGTAAAGGGAGGGTCCAATTCTCAAAGCCGCGATTTGAGGCGATTCGTACTCTGTAAATCGTCTGGCAGCAGCGAAAGCTGCGGGAGAATGAAAATCCGTTGACCGCAAGGTCGTGAGGGTTCAAGTCCCTCCGCCCCCATCTATCAATATCAAATCTGACTCATCAACGAAGTAAAATAACGACCAACATTCGTCCACCCTTGAGCTTCAAAACATTAGGGCGGATAACGGATTGCACCCAATTGACGGTGTAGTCAATCCTATTAGCCAGATAAACGGCATTTTGGCAGAGTCGCTCAAACCGCAATGCTAGACATTGTCGGCGGACGAACCCTTTGTCGTTTATCGACGAGGGTAAGGCGCTGTGTAAGAATAACTTCAGCAGGGCATGAGGAGTCTGAAAGGCTTACACAGCGCTAAAGTGTGAAGTTATTTTTGAATGCCCCCTAAGCTTATTGGGAGTTGACGATGCTAATTAGGCTGCGATCGCAATACATACTTCAGAGGCATCTTCCCGAATCTGTGAGTAAAATTATTTAGATATCTTAAAATTGCCTGTCTCATTCAATATGACTGAAACAGCCTTCTGTAAGTGATGACTGAAGGAAAAGGCGCTCAGACTGACTAAGTATTTTTTCTGAGTTAAAATTTTTACATGGACATCCTGTTATCGTCAGCCTTGCCATGATTGTGGACAAAGATCTGGGTGATAATCCGCTTCTATCAACTAAGCGCCCACAGCATTCAGTGGGCAATCTTCATCAAGCGCAGCAAACACTCTATGACTTCCTTCTAAAAATAGTCAAGGAGTCACCGCCCGAGACAGTCTTAGCCAAGTTTAGGCAACTGTTTATACAGCCTGATGAAACCCTGAATCCAGACCAGATTGCTGCTCTTTCCATCATTCTATTCGCCAATAATGAACTGGAATTCCGCAATACGCTAAAGCGGTGCTGCTACATCTTGATAAACAACTGGGAAGTTGTGAGGCAGCATAAAGCCGTTCAATCGCTTGTAAAACTATTTTCTGATCCGATTATTCGACGGAATACCCTTTCGCCAACGCTGAAGCGACATCGTCAGTGGCTGATTCGTTTTATTGACAGTAGCGACTTTCAAGATCTAGAACTCTTCGTCTTCAGATTTACGGCAGCCTCAAAGACAAAGCGCTGGTCTAGTCGATACACTTCCTATTTACTGGCTCCTCAGTATATTGATTCCGGGAACCCTGCGGAGCAGAGAGAAGCCGCCAGAACCCTGGCAAAACGTCTAAAAGAGCGGTTTAAATTCGATTTAGCTGTATACACAGCCCACTCTCAAGCAGTTGAGACTGCATCTGATTCCCGTCATCGAATTCCTAAAAACCCGACCGCCCTCGGTGAAGACGCCCTACGTCTGATCAAAACCATCGTCGCCAGAAGAGGCCAATTCAGCCATAGGAACCTAGCCCATTTATTTCTGCAGCAAACTAAGCAGTTGAGTTATTTAGGGTTCAAAAAAAGTCTGCTAGAGTATCTGGTTTTTTCTGAGCATCAACAGGATTTTGTCAAAACCATCAAACGCAAGTTAGCGGACAAATTAGACAGTTTATATATAGACCATAGCGAGGCGGAAATTAATCGTTCTCTCATCTTGAGAACCTGTAATCGGATGATTGATTGCCTCACCACTGAAGACCAAAAGAACCCATCTGCGCTCTTTACATTACTCCTGTCTCAAGGGAATTCCCTTACCCTCGCCATCGTACTTTTAAAAATCATCTTAATTTCCAAAAGCTCCCATCCTTATCTTGAAGCCCGCATTGCCAAACTCATCCATTACTACGAACAGTATCCACAGGAAGAATGCAGCTGGATTATCCAATTCATTGAGATCATTAGCGTTACCTTCGCTATCTATGCTGAAAACGTGGAATATAACCTAGTCAAAGTTATTGAAAATGAAGCGGATCCGGTGTTTGCTTCCGAAGAAAGCAATAGGGCCAAACAAGAGGATATTGAAGCCTGCCGTATTTTCTCTCAAACAATAAGACCTTAGATAATTTCTTGAGCATGAAGATAAGGAACTGGGAGAAGGCGATGGATGAGTGGATGTCCCTATGGTGGATAGTGTGGCGCAGTCGTCAGGTAATCGCCTTCCAATAAGCTTGAATTAAACCCAAACAAGCAAGGGAGAGCATCATGACGAACGCCACACCAACTAGATCCTACACCGGAGAAGATGTCTACATCGGCATTGATGTGCATAAGAAAAGCTATGTGCTCGAAGCCAGAGTCGGGCAAGCGCGGGTGAAACGATGGACAACCCCAGCGTTGCCCCAGAAACTGCCTGAACAACTATTGAAATACTTTGACGGCGGGAGGATCCATACCGCCTACGAAGCCGGATTTTCTGGGTTTGTGCTGCAACGGTGCTTGAGTCAAGCGGGGATTGATAGCCGAGTAGTCCATGCCGCGGCGATAGAAGTGGCGGCCCATAATCGGGTCAAGACGGATAAACGAGACGCCCGGAAACTGGCGATTCAGTTGGAAGCCGGACGCTTAAAGGCGATTTATGTCCCTACGGAAGCGGAAGAGCAGGCTCGTCTGCTCAGCCGGACTCGAAAACAATTGTCGAATGAGCGGGGAAGTTTGAAGCGAAAAATCAGAATGAAAGCTCACCAATTCGGACTGATTGGCCCCGAGGACAACCGCGAGATGACCCATAAAAAGGTCGCTGAGATCCTGGAGAAATCTCCGGGGGAAGAATTCACCTTAGCGATTGAAGTGAGTTGGGCAGTTTGGCGCACCTTGGACGAGCAAATCGCCAGGCTAGAGGCCCGCCAGAAACAGCAAGCCGAAGCAGACCCTAATGAAGCAGTCTATCGCTCTTCCCCTGGATTCGGTCCCATCAGCAGTCGCGTGTGTTCCAATGAATTGGGCAATTTGCAACGCTTTAGCAATGAACGAAAATTATTCAGCTACACCGGCTTAACGCCGGGAGAAGAGTCCAGCGGTGAAACGGTGCATCGCGGCCCCATTACCAAGCAGGGGAATCGCCATATCAGAGCTATCTTAATCGAAGTCGCTTGGCGCGCCATCCGTCAAGACCCTTCACTGGCTCAATTCTATCAAAAGGTCTCCAGCCGCGCCGGGTCTAAACGCGCCATTGTCGCCGTCGCCCGCAAGCTCATTGGTCGGGTCCGAGCCGCTTTTTGTAAAGGGGAACTCTATCAGATAGACTATGACGCCCCACCCCAGGCGGCGGATATTCCCCCCGCTCCAGTCGCCTCCGCCTGAGCGCCCCAACCCAACTTTCACTCAATTGAAAAGGAGGTGTATTTCCACTCAGCCATGATTTGTTGTTTCTTTGAGGACCCTCTATGACCTATCTCGCCAACGCATCAATCCGCTCAAAGCTGAATGATTAACTCGTTCGAATTGTCGCTGTGACCTCGTCATCCTCCCGGTACGCATTTAACGACTACGTTTTGATGTTTGAGGCGCAGCCTTAGCCAAGACGATATCGAACAAGGAATAGGTGGGGCAGTTACGACTGTGACTACGAATAACTGGTTGTTAACGTTTGGCTTGACTCTCGATTGAAGCAACGGCGTCAAT
>JASJDH010000595.1 GCA_030065175.1 Leptolyngbyaceae cyanobacterium MO_188.B28
GTAGCGCTGCTCAAGTTCATCCAGACTCAGATGGGGGGCAATGGTGATGCGTTTAGGCATAAGGTGAGCTTAAAGGTAGAGGCACTACCTTCATTATATTATGGGCATTTATCCCAACTTGATATTACTTATCCCATCGCAGGCGTAGGCTAAGGAGGCTTGGCCAGTCCCTAGAAGTCTCGTTGTAGTACTATGGGTTGGCCTTTCAAATCAAGCGCCAGAGCGCTGTGCAGGAGCAAGCCATTCCCCCCATTGCCTTGGGGTCCATAGCCTTCTCGTTTAACTAAAATCCCACCATAGTCAAGATAGGTCGTATCTCCAACACTTAGCACGACATCCTCTTTACCCACACTTCTGGTGGTCATCGCGCAGTGCGGACTGATGACCTTTTCAAAGGTGGTTTTGGGATTGGTGAAAACTCATAAGCTCGTTTTAGTTCGTTGGCATCCTCAAAGACAGTTGATAGCGCCTGACCAAATTTTTGACTCAGGGCTTCACCAATGCTAAGAGCGCGACGGTTCAGACGAAGATCGCCTAACTGACACCCGCCAAAATTCTGCACATAACTCGCCGATTCCATACTCTACCCTGATATCGTTGAAGCCCACTTTACCCTAATGCTGACCCATGGGCTAGAAGCACTGTCTACCATGAGTTGTAGGACTTAGCAGGAAAAGTCAGGTTTCGCATGAGCACCAATGGCGGACAAGAATACACCGCCCAAGACATTGTTGGGGAGGGCACCTATAACCTTTTTCTTGGCGACTCAGACCAATACCGCGCCTCTGACGAGAACTTTGAATCCTCCTATAACTTATTCCATACTGCTTTTCCCGATGGCTTTCACTGGGAGCTAATGGAAGTCGTAGCGGGACCGCCCAACGTGGTCTTTAAGTGGAGACACTGGGGAACATTCAAAGGAGCCTATAAAGAGCATTCTCCTTCGGGAGAAATCGTTGAAGTGGTAGGCCTGAGCATTGCCAAGGTGACCGAGGACTTGAAGATTGAGTCTGTCGAACACTTCTTCGATACCCATCAGTTTCTAAGCCGACTCACCAGCAGCGGCTGTCCCGTTGAACATTAGAAGCTTTCCCACCCATCCGCCCATCCCTCATCCACCCTAAGGGGTTAACGAATCCGGGCGCCGCGATAACGTAGTTGGCTAGTCAGGGCGAGCCGCTGGGAAAATTTGGGCATATCCTCTTGGTGGCCCATGATGATCACCGCATCCCCCTGCTTCAACACCTCGCGATGGGTGGGATGGATTAGCACCTCGCCATCAGCGCGTTGTAGCGCCACGATAATGAAGGTTCCTTTACTGCGGACCTCGAGTTCCCCAATGGTTCGTCCGATTAACGGCGAGTTCGGCGCGATCGCTAACTCATTCACCTGGATATCGATTTCCGCCAGCAATTCACTCAGATTAGCGCGACCATCGTCTTTTGCTAAGAAATCCATGGCGTTGGGATGGCTAATCAGGTAAGCCATACGCAACGCCCCAATATTTGCCGGCAACACCACCTGGTCAGCCCCGGCTAATCTCAACTTCCTCTCAGAAGAAGGTAATGTACCTCGGGCCAAAATCATCAGTTGCGGATTCAGCTCTCGCCCCGTCAGACTGATAAAGACATTGGCCGCGTCGTCCGGCAAAACAATGGCCAAAGCACGGGCCCGAGTAATGCCAACAGCCTTTAGATTGGGTTCATCAGTGGCGTCTCCCAGATACACTAAGTATCCCTCCTCTTGGGCGACAGTAATCCGTTCGGGGTTATGGTCAAGAATAATACATCGCTGTTGATCCTCTCTCAGTTTACGGGCAAGCATTTGGCCCATACGCCCATAGCCGCAAATAATTACATGGTTCGCTAATTTCTGAATTTCTCGAGTCATCTGTCTCACATGAAGGGCGCGACGAATCTCTCCTTCGGCCACCAGTTGCACAAAGCCCGCCACGATATAGGAAACAGACAGCGCTCCGGCGACAATGACCAAAATGGTAAAAACACGCAAGCCGGTCGTGTCCAAGGGATTGACTTCTCCATAGCCCACCCCAAAGACGGTGATCACCACCATATAGATGGCGTCAAGCGGTGTCCAGCCTGCCAGGATATAGCCAGTGACGGCGCCCTGTAGGGTTATGGAAAAGAAAACGACACCCGTTATAATGCGCTGAAATGGACTTTGCATCAGGGAGTAGTCTACTGGCTCCCCGCAATCATAACTAAATTTATTAATCGATCAAATCATTTAAACGAAATCGGGCGATCTGAGTAATTTCAGATAACGCCTGTTGGATTTCCAGGTCTTTCGTATTCTCCAAACGAGCCTCAAACGCCGCCAAAATATTGGTCTTCGTCTGTCCCTTCACCGCCATCACAAACGGAAAGCCAAACTTTTCCCTATAAGTAGCATTTAATGCCTGAAACCGCCCATATTCCTCCGGTGTGAGCCGATTAAAGCCCACCCCCGCCTGTTCTTCCACCGAAGCCGCCGCCATCTTCACCCGACTTCCCAAATCCGGATGGGCCTGAATTAAAGCCAGCTGCTCAGCTAGAGACATATCCCGCACCACAGCCGCCATCTTCTGATGCAAATCCCTAACATTCCCAAACGGCCGATCGCCCCAAACCCGGTGCGCGATCGCAGGAGTCTCCTCAAACACGGCCCCCAATCTTTGCACAAACACCGCCTCAGAAACCTGATTTAACTCCTCAATTGAATACCCCATATTCTTGGATTTTGAATTTTGGCATTTTCTCCCCCATCTCCCCCATCTCCCCCTCAACTCCCGCGATACGTACTATAAGACCAGGGAGAACACAACAACGGAATATGATAATGGGCTGACGCATCGGCGACGCCAAATCGAATTGGAATCCAATCTAAAAACATCGGGTCGGGTAAATCGTGGCCGGCATTAATTGCGCGACGGGTGAAATAACGCCCTACTGCAAACCTGAGTTCATAGACCCCCGCCACCAACTCAGGCTCCTCTAACAAGGCTTCATCGGTGCGGCCAAAGGTATTGGTGGTGGCTGTTTTGATCGGCACAGCCGCCGGTGACGGACTTACTCGCCAAAGTTCAATGGCGACTCCTCTGGCAGGGCGTCCTTCGGCGGTGTCTAAAACATGAGTGGTGAGTTTACCGGTCATAATTATTGCCTCAATTCAGCGGTCCCTTCAAAATGATTTTGGCGATGGCGCTTAGAATCGCTGTTCCATCTTCCTGGGCCAGATCTGCATACCACTGTTGTGTTGCCTCGGGCATTTTACCGTGGATCATATCCGCTCGTTTCCGCGCTTTGAGAATGATCTCTGCAGTGCGATCGCGACGGGCGGTTTCATACCGTTTAAGGGCGTCGGCTACGCCCAAATTTGTAGTGAGCAACACATTGGTGAGCACCCAAGCGTCTTCAATCGCTTGACAGCCCCCTTGCCCCAAATCAGGGGCGGTGCTGTGTCCGGCGTCTCCTAAGAGGGCCACTCGCCCCCGCACTAGCGTAGGCAAAGGTTCAATATCATGAATTTCGACCCGGTTTGTTTGAGTTGGTTTAAGCTGCTGAATTAATCTTTGCACAGGCTCCGCCCAACCTTTAAAGTAGCAGCTCAACTCTTCCTGGGCGTCGCCCTTTGGTTCGGAGCCTTTGGGTAAGGGAACATCAAAAAAGAAATAGAAGCGATCACCCCCCACTGGCATCATCGACGCCCGCTGATGATCGCCCACATAAATCACCCAGCTCTGTTTTGGAGCCAGAGACTGATTGGCTTCAACCAGACCGTTCCAATTGACATAGCCCGCATATCTACGTATCGTTGGCTGGCCTAACACTGTGGTGCGAATAATAGAGTGGGTTCCATCCGCCCCCACCACCATATCTCCCGTCGCCCGCCGTCCGTCTGCAAAAATGGCGGTCGCGCTTTCTTCCGTTTGCTCCACCGCGATGCACTGGGAGTTTAACTGTACATTTTTGGCTCCAAACGCCGTTAGCAACATCTGTTGGAGATCTGTGCGCGAAACCGGGTAGGGGCGCTGACCCACCCTATCGATCAAGGGCTGTAAGCTGAAATCTGTCAGGGTTTCACCCGTCTTACTGAGATAACTCATGCGTTGCATTGTCCCGCCAATCTGAGCGATTTCCGCCCCCAACCCAAGTCGATTAAGCACCTTCACGCCATTGGACCAGAGAGAAATCCCCGCCCCTGCTGGTCGAAGCTGCCGCACCCGATCATAAATTTCGACATCATAGCCTGCTTGACGCATGGCGATGGCGGTGGTGAGCCCCCCCATACCCGCCCCCACAATGATCACTTTCAACTTATCCATGACGTGTTCTGCATTGTCCCCTACCTACCCCTTTATAACCGAACATTAACTTGTTCATTGTGAACATCAAGGCGTCTTTGGAGGTTGATAGCTTGAGCCAAAGGTGGGCGTTTTTAATAGGGGAGGGGCAAGTCTATGGCTCAACGCGATGATTTGCGGGTAGAGGTATCGATGCAATCGGGGGAACTCTTGACTGAAGAGCCCATCTCAGACTCAGCTCCTGCGCCCTCGGATTTAATCTATGGATTGGCGGACATTCCCCCGTTGCGGGAAGCGATTTTTGCAGCGGCGCAGCATGTGTTAGCCTGCTTTATCGGTATCGTCGCCCCCTCCCTGATTATTGGCGGAGCATTGGGGCTTGCGCCAGAAACAACCGCTTATCTGGTAAGCATGTCGTTGTTTGTTTCGGGGATAGCGACGTTGATTCAGGTCAAGCGGCTAGGTCCTATTGGGTCAGGTTTGTTGAGTATTCAAGGGACGAGTTTTGCCTTTATCGGCCCCATTATTGCGACAGGAAGCGCTGCGATCGCAACCGGAACGCTCCCGGAACAAGCCCTGGGCGTCATCTTCGGCCTATGCTTTTGCGGCTCCTTTATAGAAATCCTTCTCAGTCGTTTTTTGCACTTCGCTTCCCGCGTTATGACCCCTCTGGTGACCGGGACGGTTGTCTCCCTAATCGGTTTAACCTTGATCAAAGTGGGGGTCACAGCTATCGGCGGCGGGGTTGCGGCGATAGAGGTGGGAACCTTTGGCAGCCTCCAAAATTTAGGACTAGCGGCCCTGGTTTTGGTTACGATTGTCGTCCTCAATAGCAGCGGCAATGTATTTCTTAGAATGGCTTCCATCGCTATTGGACTCATTGTCGGTTACATTGTCGCCCTATTTATGGGCGTTGTTGACCTGAGTCATTTAGGCGCCGCCTCTGCACTATCAATCCCCATTCCATTTCGTTTCGGGTTTGGTTTTAGCCCAGCGGCTTTCATTCCCTTCGCCTTACTTTTTTTGATTACAACTATTGAGTCCATCGGCGATCTGACTGCAACTTCCGCCATTACGGGCGAACCCATACAAGGGAAGCTATACCTGCGCCGGATTAAGGGAGGGGTTTTAGGGGATGGGGTTAATTCCTTGATCGCCGCCTGCTTCAATACCTTCCCCAACACCACTTTTAGCCAGAATAACGGCGTGATTCAACTAACAGGCGTGGGAAGTCGCTATGTCGGGTTCTTTATTGCTGCTTTCTTTATGATTGCAGGCCTCTTTCCAATGGTCGGCGGTTTCATTCAGGCCGCACCCCAACCCGTTCTGGGCGGCGCTACCCTAATTATGTTTGGTAGTGTTGCAACAGCGGGAATTCGGATTTTAGCAACAATCACATTCACCAAGCGGTCAGCGATCATCTTGGCGACATCTTTGGGGTTAGGTTTGGGGGTTGTATTCGCGCCAGATATTGTAGATCAACTGCCGCCGCTGGCGAAGAGTATTTTCTCATCCGGCATTTCAACCGGCGGGCTGTGCGCCCTGTTGCTCAACCTGCTGCTTCCTGGCGAGAGAGATTAGATAATCGCCGAGCAAAATTGACTTTTGCCCTCACCCCCGGCCCCTCTCCCAATTTTGGGAGAGGGGCCGGGGGTGAGGGCGTTC
>JASJDH010000596.1 GCA_030065175.1 Leptolyngbyaceae cyanobacterium MO_188.B28
TGTCGCCCCAGAAGGCGGCTCTAACGCTCATGCTTTTTTTCGGGCGTTGCTGAATATCAAGATGAGGGCGATTGAGGCGCTTGTATCAGTGAGCCGCGCCATAAGAGACTAGAGTTTAGACAGGTGGGCTCGTTAGCCAATAACTTAGCTAACCGCCCGTTTTATCCAAATCAGGTCCCAGTAGTTTGAATCTTCGGCATGAGTGAGAGAATCGCAGAAATGGTTGGAACTCCAACGATAGACCAGACGGCGTCTGGTCTTAGGGCGCAGTTGGAGTCTCAAGGACAGCAGATACATCCAAGCATTCGATCTCAAGATTGGTCATGGCCATTCTGGCCCGTCGTCCCACTCTACCCCTATGGTCAGCGCCGAACCCTGCGGAAAGAAGTGGTTAAAGGCGAGATCTGGACCTTTGAGCAAATACAGGGCGTTCTCTACGTGATCGTGCCCATTCGGATGACTGTGATTAAGCTCAGTGAAGGGGGGCTGCTGGTCTATGCCCCAGTGGCCCCAACCTCAGAGTGCATACAACTGGTTAATGAGTTAGTGGCGGCCCATGGCGACGTCAAGTACATCATCTTACCCACCGCCTCCGGTCTAGAGCATAAGGTCTTCGTCGGCCCCTTTGCTCGACGCTTTCCAAATGCCCAGGTCTTCGTCTCTCCCAATCAATGGAGCTTCCCAGTGAATCTACCATTGAGTTGGCTCGGCTTGCCCGCAAAACGAACGCAACCGCTGCCTACAAACAGTAGTGAGGCGCCTTTCGCCGATCAATTCGACTATGCCACGCTGGGGCCCATTGACCTCGGCCTGGGGGCTTTTGAAGAAACCGCGCTGCACCACAAACGCTCCCGCACATTGTTGGTGACAGACTCCGTAATTTCTGTCCCCACTGAGCCGCCAGATATCCTTCAATTGGATCCGTATCCCCTCCTGTTCCATGCCAAGGATGATGTCTTTGAGCAAGTTGAAGACACCCCCGCTAATCGTCTGAAGGGATGGCGGCGGATTGTGTTATTCGCCATATACTTTCGGCCCAGCGCTCTGGATGTAATCAGCCTAGGGCAAACTGTTAGCAATGCCTTAAAGGCGATCGATCGATCCAAAAAGGCATATTACGGCGTTTACCCTTGGCGGTGGAAATCAACCTGGAGCCAGTCCTTCGAAGCCTTACACAGAGGCGGGCGCTTATTTGTCGCTCCCATCCTGCAAGCCCTCATTTTTAATCGGGAGCCACAAGCAGTCTTCGACTGGGTTGATACCGCCTCAAGATGGAACTTCCAGCGGATTATTCCCTGTCACTTTGACTCACCCATCCTGACAAACGCCCATGAGTTTCAAAAGGCATTCGCCTTTCTAGATAGAGCCTCTTCTGAGTCCTCCCCCTTAGCGGATAGTGACGGTCAATTCCTGCCAGAGGAAGACTTTAAAGTGCTCAGAGGGCTTTACGACGGCCTAAATAAGCTGGGGATCACACCACCCCCAAAATCAAAGAAGTAAAACGAGGGCGCATTGCCAAAGCTCGAAAATTCCGATCAGGGAGGATATAGGCGTTAGCAGCCAGGCGCCTTGCTAGGATTGGCGCCTGGCTTTTAACTCTTTACTTAACACTTTGCCGCCATCATGACGGCGCCTCTACTGATAAATCGAGCCATCCGGCATCGTGGCCCCTTTTAATTCCGCACTAGACAAATTGGCGCTACTCAACTCAGCTCGACAGAGGATCGCATTTGTCAGATTGGCTCCCAATAAATTAGCTCTGGCCAGATAGGCATCCGTCAAATTGGCCTCCATCAGGTTCGACTCCATCAAGTTAACTCGGCTGAGATCCGCCCGACCTAATCGCGTCTGGCGTAGGTCCGCCTGAAACATTTGGGCCCGCGTGAGTTTAGCATCTGATAAGTTGGCGCTCTCTAACACCGCATGGTTAAGGTCTACATCCGTCAAAATCGACCGCTGTAGCTTTACATGGGTCAAATTTGCCAGCCTTAAATCTGCCCCTGCTAAGTTGGCGTCGGATAGAATCGCCCCTTTTAACATCGCTCCGTTGAGTTTTGCCCCGTGTAAGTCGGCTCCCCTGAGAAAAGCTTCGTTAAGATTAGCCCCCCTTAGATCCACTTGGGCCAGATCCGCTCCCTTTAAGTTGGCGCCCCGCAAATCTGCCTGTCGCAGAGTCGCCCCGCGTAAATTGGCGCTGTATTTTCGATTCTCTTGACGCAGATTAGCCCCCCTTAAACAAGCCCCAGTCAAGTCAGCCCCACTCAAATCTGCATTGCGGAGGTCTGCATCCACCAAATTGACATCCAGTAAATTCGCTAAAGTCATGTTGGCGCTGCGCAGATCCGCCCCTTGCAGGCTAGCCCCATGGAGATTAGCGTCACTAAGATTTGCCTGGATGAGATGGGCCTGATTCAGATTTGAACCGCTGAGTTGAGCATGGGTTAAATTTGCCCGTTGTAGATTGACCCGACTTAAGTAAGACAACATCAAATTGGCGCTTTCCAAATCAGCATGGCTGAGGTTGGCCCCAATTAAATCAGCTTGCATCAGATCGGCGCCAACCAGATTAATCGCCTTAAAGTTGGTTTCCCCCGCTGCATAGCGTTGTAACAATGTGTTAATATCCATCAGCCTGCGCCAAACTATCTAGGGTTATTTCCAATAGAAACCTAAGTAAGCACCGAGGGGCGATAGGAACAAAGCATTTGAACCTTGGTTGTCAGCAATATCCAAGGCCGCCACTCAAATACTTCGTCCGAGCAAGGGGAATTCAGATGAGTAAATGATTGAATTCTCAATCCCTAAGTTGTCGAAAATTCAGTGAGTTCTTGACGGGTATTAGCGTGAGATTTGGGAGACCCAACATGAATACTGCGAGGGGAGCTAAGCGGCGTTGAGGCAGGGGGATAATAGGGTTTCATGGCCTGAAGAAGAGCCTTCAAAACTTGCTCATTTTCGTCGGAATTTTCTAGGCAATGAGAAATAATTGTGAGTTTGCTTTCTAGATCCGACACTGTTTGACAATACTCAAAAAATTCCCTTAATAAATCCTCTAAGGTTTTAGATTTAAGCGCCAACCAGTCTTGCCGACTGAAGGTAAAAGGACTATAAAGTCCTGAAAAGAGTAGGATTTTTGCCCGTAAGGGATTGGTATATTTCATGATCTCCAATCGCAATTCGAAGAGATCGGATCGGTCTTTGACCGCCTTTTCAGACGCTTGAGATGAAATATCTGAGATTAGAGGAGGGGGGGGAGCCGAGATCGCTTGGGTGCCGTAGGATGTGAACTCATCAGAGAAGCTAAAGCTGGTATGGTCAGGGTTCTGAGAGTAAACCGTCTCTACAGAAGGATTCGCCTGAGTATGGACCGCTTCCCACTCCATTCCTGGATTAGAGAATATCTGGGTGGACGTATGGTCGTCGGAGTAAAGGATTTGGAATTCCTCAACAATAATTTGAGCGACCTGTCTATATTCTGTTTTTCGATTTAATCGTTTAATAATTCGATTCAGATGATAGTTTAGATGCTTAGGATTGGGAGCGAGTTGATGGAGTTGTTGGATTAAATCCTGACTTTCAAATTGAGCCAATACCTCGGGATTATTTTCCCAAGAACGATAGCAGATACAATACAGTAATTTTTTAATTCGAGATTTCTTGGAATGAGAATCTAGATTGTCAGCAATGTGCTGGTAGATGTGGTGTGGTGTATTCAAACCAAAGGCGTCTGAATAGCTGGCGAAAATTTTAGTTGAGTCTGGCTGATTAGTATATAGCTTTTTAAGCTGGTCCAAGATAGTTTGAACAATCGCTGCGTACTCCGTTTTGCGATTGAGCATCGCGACAATACGCTTTAGGCTGGCTTGAAGATCTTCTAAAGTGGGATAGAAGTGAAGTAACGTTTTAATTAAGTCTTTTATCTGAAATTCAGCCAATACGTTGGGGTTATTTTCCCAGGTGTTTTGACAAGCACTGAAAATGAGTTTTTTAATTCGCAAATTTTTGGGATGTTCTTCGAAGACTTGAATCACATCCTCTAAGAGCTTTTGTCGATTATATGCAGTATTCTGAGTTTTTTCTTTTGATGCAGAGGAAATTGGAAGATCGTTAGGTTTAGGAAGGGGGTAGAGCTGATAAGCTGAAACTGCTTCCTTAATATTTTTTAGATTTAAAGGCCCCAAAAAGGTGGCGTTTAAATCTAGGCGAGCCTTAACCACATCGTAAACAATTTGGGAAATGCAAATACCGCCGGGTTCCGCCTCAGCTTCTAAACGAGCCGCAATATTGACTCCATTCCCAAAAACATCCGATTGTTGAAATAAGACATCGCCTAAATGAATACCGATTCGATGCTGAAGGACATTGTCCGCTGGTAAGGTGTTAATCAGCTCAGCCAGCATTTTTTGCATCTCCAGGGCGCAAGCAACTGCTTGAACTGCACTGACAAATGACATCAATAAGCCATCTCCTGTAGATTTCAGCACTTGCCCTTGATGCCTCTGACAGAGATCGGCCAATAATTGCAAATCTCTTTGAATGATGTTGAGAGCTGACTCCTCATCAACTGACATCCGCGCACTGAAACCTACTGCATCGGTAACCACTATTGCGGCTAGCGCACGTTGGCCTCGCATCGAGGCTTGAACTTCGCTTTCCGAGGATTCCATAGGTTAAGACAATGAACTGCTTACGGTCGAACAGGGAGCCATGTTTAGGGACTGTAACTGAAGGTGAAAAAATTCTCTGAGTAGAATTTATTGGTCACTGGTCACCTGTTATTGATCGCCTGTTATTGGTCACTTTCTGCTTGTTGCCCAACTAATAACCAATCATAACCAATAACCAAGAATCAATGACCAATGACCAACCATTGACCCCAAAATCCTGACTCCTTGAAATTGTTTCGGCTCTTAGCAGATACCCATCTGCACCTATAGGTTTCCCGCTCAGTTCCCTTGATCCTCTAAGGGTTTTTAGGCAAACGCTGAATTCTGGCTACCGGGCTTTCATATCGTTAATGGCACCTTTCGCCATGGCCGCGATCGCTTGATCTGTAGCTTTGGGCAGCTGGTAATATTTGCCGCCGGCATGTTTGGCGAGTTCTTTGCCAAATCCGGTGGAGACAAATTTGCGTTCTGTGTCAATCACCAGCAATTGATGGCCGATGGCGCGAATGCGGCCAGCGATGTTTAGGAGTTCCTGTTTAATATCCGGCTTTTCTCCGGGTTCCATGGGTTCGCCTAGGGATCGGGCCAGGGGAATATTGCCGCGGCCATCGGTGATGGCGATAATCACTACCTGGCCAATATCTCCTGATTGCTGGGCGTTTACTCCCACTCGCACCGCCTGGGTTAAACCATGGGCTAGCGGCGAACCGCCGCCGCAGGGTAGCCGTTCTAGCCGACGGCGAGCCGCTGCAATTGACCGTGTAGGGGGAAGGAGGACTTCTGCTTGTTCGCCTCGAAAGGGAATCACCGCAACCTGATCCCGATTTTCATAGGCTTCGGTCAACAATCGCAGAACTGCGCCTTTGGCCGACTGCATGCGGTTCAAGGCCATGGAGCCAGAAGCGTCCACGACAAATACGATCAGGGAGCCTGCTTTGCGGGCGAGTTGTTTTGACCGAATATCGCTCTGCTCCACCACCACTCGGCGATGGGGCTGACGTTGGCGCCGGACTTTTTGGTAAGGAGCGGCGGCTCGCAGCGTGGCGTCCACCGCAATTCGCTTGACGGGACCATGGGGGAGTAAGGGCTTAATGTAGCGTCCCCGTTCCTCCGAAAAGATAATGTTACGATTCCCCGATTTGCCCTGACGATTCATCATTTGAGCAAAGTAGAGCACCGAGGGATCGAGAATGACGCCTTCTGGGTCAAAGACAAACTCTTCGGGCAAGCTGGGCGGAGTGGACTCTTCGTCCTGGTCCTCTTCTTCGTCTTGATCATCAGATTGATCT
>JASJDH010000597.1 GCA_030065175.1 Leptolyngbyaceae cyanobacterium MO_188.B28
CCTTGGGCGGTGAAGATATTGAGATAGCTTGGGTTGGCGCCGCCCCATCCATCTCTGAGATCTAACACCAGACCATCGGCGTCTTTGAGTCGCCCAAAGGTGAGTTCTTCTTCCAGCAGTTTCTGATATTGATCGCCTGCATAGGACCAAATGTGAATGTAGCCAATTTTTGCATCCTGTTGCTCAATCACTTCCACGCTGGCCTTTTCAGCATCCAGAAACATTTTGGCGGGGTCTAGCAGGGTTGGGGCGACCGCGATCGCAACCTGACTATCTGTCGACGACGTTGGCTGAATCCATAGCGTGACTTCTTGATCGACTTTGTCTCTAAAGGACCGAATCGGTTCATAGGGAGCGCCATCCACATTCAATAGCTGATCGCCGACCTGAAGTTCCGAGGCGGCGGCGGGGCCGCCATCCAGAATCCCCTTGATAAAGGTTTTGCCATCGATGTCTTGAGTGAAAATTCCAATGCCGGGATAGTCAATCCGACCCTCTGGGAGACTTTCCGCCAGATCCTTCTCTAGTTCAGAGCCGGGAGCAAAAATTCCCAGCAGCTGATAATAGGCAGGCTCTATCTGGGTGTAGAAGTGGGTATGGGAGGTTTGCAACTCTGAGAGCATCTGATTGATTACCTGCGCCATCTCTTCTGTGGATTGAGCCCGAGCCGCCTGAGGCGCATATTTTTTTCGCTCGGCAGTCCAATCCACCCCGTTGAAGTTTGGATCATAGAAATTTTCGTTGACGGTTTCCCATACTTCTTCAAAAACCGCTTCAAAATCAGTTGTGGGCTGGTCACTCTGGACAGAGAATACTGGACCGATAAGCAAGAGTAGACCTATCCCCAGGAGACTCAATAGGGCCAGGATGATTGGGTTTTTGAATTGAATCTTTCGATGGGTCATGGTGTTTGGATGGGGGGGATGGGGAGATGGGGAGGATGGGGGAGATGGGGAGGATGGGGAAGGCAGGGGGAGCAGAGGAGGGAGAGGGGGAAGCAAATTAATCCAAAATCCAAAATCTAAAATCTAAAATCTAAAATCCCAACCCACTTCTATTCATGGGCCTAAAAATGTCCTGTTTGAGTTATTCCGTTCAAAGTTAATAAATCAACAGATCCGAAATTTGTCTTTGGTGCTAATTTTAGTCAGCATTAGAGCAATCCGAGTTGAATGGTATGAGTAGCAATTTGGGATCGAGCTGGAAGCTTAGGCGCGTCAAGCAAGTGGGGTGGTTGGTTGGGATTTTATTGCTGACTCCTCTTGTGACGAGTGCGCCGCGGTTTAGGTTGTCGGGGATGTCTGTTCAGGCCCAGACTTCGGCTTCGGCGGCTGAGGCGGAGCTGAACCGAGGGTTAGGGTTTATTCAGCAGGGTCAGGTCGATCCGGCGATCTCATCCTTCCAACAAGCGATCGCGCTAGATCCAGCAATGGCGGCGGCCCATTACAATCTGGGGCTGGCGATGCGTCAGAAGGGGCAGTTGCAGGAATCGGCGACGTTTTTTTGGCAAGCGATTCAGGCGGACCCTGAGTTTTCGTTGGCCTATGCCAATCTGGGGGCGGCGCTGCTGGAGGGCAATAATTTTGATCAGGCTGAGGATTATCTCAGACGCGCGATCCAGTTGGACCCTGAGATGGGAATGGCGTATTACAATTTGGGCCTGGTGCAGAAGCATCAGGGGGCATTGAGAAGCGCCCTTTCGTCGTTTCAACAGGCGATCTCGTTTAGCCCCAATGCGCCGGAACCCCATTACCACTCGGGGTTGATCTATTTGCAGCAAGATCAATCGGCTGAGGCGATTCAGGCGTTTCGAAGAGCGATCGCGATCCTGGAGCCTTATCCCCAGGCCCACTACCAACTGGGTGTGGCGCTATACGACCAGGGGGATGCCCAAGCAGCTTTGGAGGCGTATCAGGAGGCGATTAAGATCTTCCCGAGTTACGCCGATGCGTATTATGGGGCGGGGCTGGCTTTGGCTCAGTTGGGGCAGTCTGACAAGGCGGTGGAGATGTTTCAGGGGGCGTTGAATTTATATGTGGCTCAGAGGAATTCTCGATGGGCGGCGAATGCGCAGGCGCAGATTTCGCGGTTTCAAGGAGGGGGGGAACAATAAGGGGCCGTGTAGGAATAACTTCAGGAGAGCTTGATAAGGCTGAAAGGCATATATAGAGCTAAACAGAGCGAAAGTATGAAGTTATTTTTGAACGCCCCCTAAGTAGGTGGAAGGAGATTTAGTGAGGTGTATGGATTGCTATCAGAGGACTTGCTGAATGTTTTTGTTTTTTGGGCTTTCTCTGAATATCTACTTCTTTATCCTGAAAAGAGAGGCTGTATGCAGCATTACGCAACATAAACAACTTCAGACCTTACAGTCAGCAATTGATTATCGTTTATAGTTATGTGAATTAGCCATTAAAAGTGATTTAGATCACACTCGTTTTATCTTGTTGTACCGATACTATCCGATGTGTTTTTGGGTGTTCAGGTACGATATCTCACCTTTGCCAAGTCTTAAGTTTCAATTGCATAGGTCGAACAAATTCCTAATTAATTCTAAGTTGGATGTTGCTTGACGGTTGCCAACGTAAACGACTCCATGAAGCGCTAATAAATGCGTTCCCCCGCCCCGACCTTACTCAATTGGTCAGTTTTGAGATGAATGAAGACCTGGATAAGATTGCGGGCACAGGTATTTTATCCGAAGTCACTTTCAACTTGATTCGGTGGTGTGAAAGTAAAGGGCGAGTAAAGGAACTCATACGAGGTGCCTATGATCGGATGCCTGATGACCCGGTTTTTAAAGAGTTCTATCAAAAGTTTTGCAAACAACCAGGCGCTCTGAGCCAGCGATTTCCAGAAGCCCACGAATTTGATATGCGTGATCTCATGGACGATTGCTTACTCGCAATCTATTCGAATCATGGGTTGATTGGTTTGGTTATTCCCTGTGCAGAAGAGTCGTTCCGCGTTAAATTCTGTGAGAGGCTTAAAGACCAACTGAAGGAGATGGGGCGAAGAAATATCATAATCAAGCAACCACTACAGCTAGATCCCTATGTTCCGACTAATGAAGTTGTTTCAAGGATCGCTCGATACAAGACTGATTTGACCAGAAACCGTGATGTAATTTGTCCGGTTCCGTTCAGCATTTTTGAACCGAATTCGACGGTTCCGAATACTTTCTGGAAAGCACTTTCAGAAAAATTTAAGGAGCAAAGTTTTCAAAGTCGCCTGATCATATTTATGTATGGGCGGGAAAATGTAATTTTCCCGAATGGGCCAACTCGATTAAATCCTCCAGAGTTTCAGCCTGTCCATATTTTACGTTGGATTATTAAAATCACCCAATTAGCAGGTTGGTCCGAGTCAGTGAGGAAAGTCTGGCAACAAAAGATGATTTCTAAATGTGTACTGGATCCTCATAATAATTTACTAGATATTCGGCAAGTATACGAACACCTAGATTGGTCGCTTCAGCTGTTTCAGCAGAATATATCTGCCGATGATTTTTTACAAGAGCTCGACGATTGGAGTTGATATATGTCTAGACGATTGATTGATACCTCTCTGCAATTTTCAGATGTAGATTATGCTGAGCTGGCGATATCTCGTCTCATAGAGGATCCTAATGTTGAGCCTATTCCACCAAATAATCCTCCAACTCGTTCCATGCAGAAGGAATTCTATTTGCCTGACTCCAAGCTCATGGATGCGGTGGATTTAACCATTGCTCTTGGCCGTCCCCTCTTGTTGCAAGGAGAACCGGGTTGTGGAAAAACTCGACTGGCCTATGCGGTAGCCTATGCGCTAGGTTTGCCATTGGAAGAAAGCTATATCAAGTCCACCAGCCGTGCGCAAGATTTGTTGTACACCTACGATGCTGTGAATCGGTTGTACGACGCCCAATTGGGGGAAGCGGGCAAAGGGAGTCGTGATATTAAAAACTACATTCGGTTAGGTCCCTTAGGACGAGCTATTGCTCGGGCTCAATTTGGACGCCGTTCAGTGGTGTTGATTGATGAAATTGATAAGGCGGATATCGATTTTCCAAATGATTTGCTATGGGAATTAGATCGTCTTGAATTTCAAGTGACAGAAGCGCCTGAAATTCACTATGCCGCCGGAAGTAAACCTGAACTTCGTCCGATTGTTTTTGTAACCCATAACGAAGAGAAAGCCTTACCTTCTGCCTTCCTTCGACGTTGTATTTTTCACTATATCCATTTTCCAGAGTCAGAGACTCGATTACAAGAAATTCTGGCGTCCCAGCAGATTGCGAACGAGGATCTTAGTCAGAAAGCGATTGACATTATCCTGAAGATGCGTAGTGAGTTAGATTTAACTAAACTACCTGGTCTGAGTGAACTATTGGATTGGGTTGGTTATCTGGAAGCAGTCGAAACACCTTTAGAAGAATTAGACAAACTGCCCCATCTTGGGGCATTACTTAAGCAAGAGAACGATCGCCAGCGAGCTATGGATCATTTCCTGAGCAAAACATGAGTGAGAAGCAGACATCGTCACTGCCCACTTATCTTTGGGAGCTATTTCAGCGGCTTCGCCGCCGAGGATTTGTTGTTGCTCCTCAAGACTATGAGGCACTCAGATTAGCATTGCAAGCTGGATTTGGTTTGTCTTCCCAAGTTGCCCTACGAGATCTATGCGCTGCATTATGGGCGAAGTCTTTGCATGAGCAAGAAACACTGTTTGCCTTATTTGATCAACTAGCTCCGATTGAAGAGTATTGGTTTTTAGCAGGAGTAAATGACGAAAGTAAAAACATTGCTGAGCCCAAGCAAGCAGGTGATTCTGGCAAGAATTCTGACAACAAGAGTATAGATCCAAAATCTAATCAACCTGATCAATCTGAGCAGGAACAACCAACTGTTGCATCTAGCCAAGGATTACCAACGATTTTTTTAGGAGATGTCAAAATTGCTGAGCGTCCCTTTGTGTTCGAGCCTCAGTATCCGTTGACGTTTCGGCAGGTTGCTCAAGCTTGGCGACGGTTAAGAAGACCTGTACGCACGGGACCCTCAGTAGAACTTGATATTGACAGCACAATTGAAAAGTTTTGCCGATTAGGGGTGGGGTCTTCGGTGGTGTTGCGTCCCCAGCGGCGTAATGTTGCTAGATTACTGATTTTAATGGATCGTCAAGGCTCTATGGCTCCATTTCATGGCTTTTGTGATGAGGTATGTGAAGCTATTCAACGGGCGGGACGGTTTGAGGATACGGAACTCTATTATTTTCATAATATTCCCGCAGAAGGAGCGGATGAGACGGTTCTAGACCTACTCGAAGAACCACTCTTTCCATCCTTTGATCCGATTTTGCCTCAAATCCAGCCTCTAACTGAGGGAGATTTGTACACTGATCCGGACTTACTCGATTGGCGACCATTGGAAACAGTGCTGGAGAAGTATGCCCATGGGGCTTCCGTTGTCATCATTGGTGATGCTGGAGCCGCCCGGAGGCAGTACCGGGGCTCACGTTTCCTCGATATGCTCTCTTTTTTCAAGGGGGTGAGGGTGTACACACCTCATTATGTGTGGCTTAACCCTTTACCCCAAAACTATTGGGAAAAAAGCACGGCGGCGTATCTATCTCGTCATATCCCAATGTTTTCGTTAGATCGTGAGGGAATGTATCAAGCAGTCAATGTACTTCGGGGTCAGCAATTTACAATCGAGAAACCAATATGACAGCGGTTATATCGACAGAGCGAGCATACCATCGGATCGAACAATTTAAAGAGAGGTTTAGTGCTTATGGTGAGGCAGCTTTACATCTTGCTTATCATGCTGCGTTACCAGTCGCCCTGAGTCCAGAATTACTGCATTTATTACGTGTTAACTTTTTCTTAGATCCACCCGAACCATTACCCTATTCGATTGAGTTTGAGTTTTTGCTGTCGCCCTTGTGTCGTCAAG
>JASJDH010000598.1 GCA_030065175.1 Leptolyngbyaceae cyanobacterium MO_188.B28
CGCCCACCTCGGCTCAAACCACCGGCTCAAATGTGGAAGTTGGCGGCGAGTTGGGGGTTGACATCTCTAATAGTTTGTCTTTCTCAATCTTGAGGGTCTTAACCACTACAGACAGCTCAGTATTTAATATTCGCTACCGGATTAATGATCAATTTACTCTTAGGGCGATCGCAGATTCGGACGCGAATAATTTCAGCGAGGGCAGTGGCATCATATTAGAGTTTGAGAATCGATTTTAGCGGTTAGGGGATAAAACATAGCAAGATGACAGATCAGCAGCGATCGCCTCAGAAAGTGAATCAACAGGATTCGAATACTCAGACGTCTAACACCCAAGAAACCCGCCAGAATGAACCCTTCTGGGCCAGTGTCTGGAATAGTCAGCGAGAAAATGTCAAAATTTTCGCCATTGCCCTTTTCGTCGCCCTGTTTATCCGTCTGTTTGTTGCTGAGCCCCGTTTTATCCCCTCCGCCTCGATGGAGCCTACGCTGCATGCAGGGGACCGCTTGCTCGTAGAAAAAGTTGCGTATCATCTTCACCCTCCCCGGTATGGAGATATTGTGGTGTTTAATCCGCCCCTCCAGCTCCAGCGACTCGGATTTAAGGGAGGTCAGGCCTTTATAAAGCGGGTGATCGCCACCGCGGGCCAAACCATTGAAGTGAGTCAGGGACAAATTTTCTTGGACGGCGCTCCCCTTGATGAATCCTATATCTTAGAGTCGCCTCATTATAAGATGCCTGCCGTTGTGGTTCCCCAAAACTGCGTCTTTGTGATGGGTGACAATCGCAACGACAGTAACGATTCCCATATCTGGGGGTTTCTCCCAGAGGCAAACATAATTGGCCATGCCGAGTTTCGTTTTTGGCCTTTGGCGAGATTTGGGGAAATTGGGTAATGATAGAGATTGCCGCGGCTATAGAATCTGCCTCAGATATAGAATTTGTCCCAGTCAGGATCGGCGTTTGGGTGCGGCGGATGAGTGTAGTTCCCAATACACATGAAAATTGATACTGCTATGATTCCATGCTTCACTGCTAGGGTGGCCCGTCCACAGGTCAGCCGATCACAGGTCAGCCAAACTCCGGAAAAGGCGGCGTCAGGCGCCCAACGCTGGATAATTTGGGGACAGAGTGTTCTATTGGGCATGGGAATTGTGGGGCTGACGCCTGGGATATCATCTGGCCAAACGCCCCAAAATCCAGAAATTCATGTGGGCGTTATTCAGCGATTTGGCGCTGACCCCGAGGATGAAATCAAAATAGAGCCCCTGGCGGGCGATCGCTTAACCCTCAAATTTGAAACTGGCGGCCAACCCCAGACCCTTACCACCAACCAAGTCACTTTGGATGTGGTGATGGAGCCGCTGCCTGAACCCAAATTGCAGGAATGGGTGGTGTTGAGCAGCCACCGCAGTTTTGAGAGTGCGGAGGATAGCGCTAATCAGTGGCAAGCCCGCGGCATTGAGACTGAGATCGCCCAACCGGATGGTTGGCAAGTTTGGGCTAAGCGGGATGTTTACGATATTCCGTTGCTGCGTCGGCTGCTGCTGAAGAATTTGCATGCTGAAGGGTTGAAAACTACTTTTTTAGACAGTCGGGTGGTGCAGGAAGAACCCAAAGCCGCCTTTGTCGCCAATGGTTATCGCTATCACCGCGATCGCTTTGAAATTCTCAGCGCCAACCGACGTATTCGGGTGATTGCAGGGTCCGAGAAACGCGATCGCAAGCTTTACGGCGGCGACCTGCGGCTACAGCCTAATGCCTACAATACTTATACCCTGGTTAATCAGGTGCCGATCGAAACCTATCTGCGGGGGGTGGTTCCCCATGAGATTGGTTTGGCCGCTCCTCGAACCACCATTGAGGCTCAGGCGATATTAGCCCGCACCTACGCCTTGAGAAATCTGCGACGATTTACGATCGACGACTACGAGCTTTGCGCTGACACCCAATGCCAGGTGTATTGGGGGTTGGGGGGCTCCGCCAGCGTTACGGACCGCGCGATCGCGGCGACCCGAGGCCAGGTGTTGACCTATCAAAATGAGTTAATAGACGCCCTCTATTCTTCGACCACTGGCGGGGTGACCGCCGCCTTTAGCCATGTGTGGAATGGTCCGGATCGCCCCTATTTGAGGCCTGTTGTCGATTCAGTCCAGTCAATTTGGAACCTGACGCTAAATCCACTTTCGGATGAATTGAATCTTCGCACCTTCATTTCCTTGGACCGGGGATTTAACGAGGTGGGGTGGGCTCGGTTCCGCTGGCGGGTGGACAGTGACTTGACCCAAATCACCCAGGATCTCAAAGAATATTTGCAAAACCGTCAGCATCCCCTGGCCAATTTCAACCGAGTCTCGACCCTCCAGGTTACTAAGCGGGCGCTTGCCGGGCGGGTCCAACAAATGACCATTCAAACTGATATTGGCGCCATTCAGCTAGAGAAAGACGAAGTCATCCGCGCTCTATCAGCCCCTAGAAGCTTATTGTTCTATATTGACCCGATCTATCAGGAGTCTGAACCTCTCCCCACTTCTGCTGGTCCTTTAGGAGCGCCGACAGGCTCCCCTGCCCCCAATGCAATTCCCCTAGATCCTGTTCTCAAGGGATATGCGTTTGTGGGGGGCGGTCTTGGCCATGGAGTGGGTATGAGTCAGACCGGAGCTTACAACCTCGGTGCTTTGGGCTGGTCCAATGAGCGAATTTTGAAGTTCTACTATCCCACCACTGAACTTAAACCCATCAGCAACGACATCGTTTTTTGGCGAGATCCCAATTGAGAAAATATTTGGTTCCAGCGGTTTGGCTTTGTACGGAATTCTGTTTGCCTACTTATCGTAGTGGTTTGGGATTCTAATGAAACTGCTCCTAAGGAGATTCAGGTGGAAAAGGCCAATGCAGTCTCTACTATTTTCTCTCCTAATTATTTACAGCCTATTCGCGATTTATGTCTTTTTTAGAGCGGATAGCATGATTTTTTTACCTCAGCCGTCGAGCTACTCAGACACTGAGGATATTCTAAAGATCCCAGTCAACCAACGTGAACAAATCTCCGCAATATACCTCCCCAATTCTCAAGCCTCTTACACGTTGCTGTATATTCACGGGAATGCAGAAGACTTGGGAGATATTCGGTTCTTTTTGAAGCACTTGCACAGCTGGGGATTTAGTGTTTTTGCCTATGATTATCGGGGGTATGGAACCAGTGACGGCGTTCCCAGCGAACGTAACGCATACCAGGATGTGAATGCCGCTTATCACTATCTCACCCAACAACTCAATGTACCGCCCGCCCAAATTATTGCCTATGGGCGATCGGTTGGGGGCGGATCGGCGACTGAACTCGCAACACGATATCCTCTGGCCGGTTTGATCCTAGAGAGTACGTTTACTTCCGCCTTCCGAGTTGTCGTTCCCTTTCCATTGTTGCCTTTTGACAAGTTTTCTAATCTGGTTAAATTGCGAAAAGTTCGTTGTCCAGTCTTAGTAATGCATGGTCAAGCTGATCTAACTATCCCTTTTCAACACGGTGAGAGACTTTACCAAGCTGCACCGCAGCCCAAAGAATTTCTATGGGTTGCGGAGGCAGGTCATAATGATTTCACTCAAACGGCGGGCGAACGCCTGCCGCAAACTCTAATCTTTTTTCAGGAACTGATAGAAAGCCGTAAGGTTAACTGATTCAGTTGTTGTCAAGGTATAACAATTGCAGGTTTAGGAGGCTAGTGTACGCATTGCAGAGTATTTCCTAAGGACACAGGAGATTCTCCCCAGTATCGTAACCCCCTACCGGGATTTCCATTTTCGAGAGAATGACGAGAATAAGGGATCTGCGGTTAAATAACCACCCATCTAACCATCTAACCATCTACCCATCCACCCATCCACTGCCTTATTCTGGGACTTTATTTTGACGCAACTCCCTAACGCCGCCCTAACCAATAGCAGCCACATTATCTAGCAGTGTTGTTGTGGTCAACAAGCATTCAGTCTCCCAGAGTTGTCGTAGAGTCTGCATTCGGATACCAACTAGATCTCGCACTTCACTAATTCGGCAATGGGCATGGGCTAAGAAATCAAGGCGGTTGAGATTGGGATGAGTTTCGGCGATTTGGCGACCGTACAGGAACCCCAGGTCAAATCGCTTTAAGTGTTCCAGGCTGAATTGGTACTTTTTGGGATAGAAGAATCGGCTGGCCAGTTTGAATAACTGAACGTGTAGCCAGCCTGTGTCCAGGTCATTTCCCATCGTGAACCCTAGGATGAACGCCTCATCTTCCGGAGAAAAACCGCGATTGAGCAGCAGGTGTAAGCAATCATGGTTGGGTAGACTGATATTGCCCGGTAACGGCATAAAACTTTTGGGATTCTCTAACAGCCAAACTTGAAAAGGCACCTGAAGATCTCGCTGAATTGTTTGATATGTTTCACCTAGAAGGCGGTGGCCGATATTAATTTCTGGGTCAATTTCTAATGGGGTAATCATTACCTTGCTCCTAGATAATCAACAAAAATAAATAGATTTCAGAGAAGAAGCAATCATGCTACGGTTTCTGAGTCGTAGGGTTGCAAGTAAAATTTGATGAGATGTAGTCGATTTTTTTCAACGTCTAATTTCTGGCGTCTTGCATAAACCCGATGGCGTAATAATATTGAGCTGAGACATGATTCCACATCCGATACATGTCACGCTTAGAGCATGACAGATGTCATATTTTCTAAGGGGAGGTCTATCGCTTCAGCTTCAGTGTTGCGTTTTGCTTGAAAAGATAAACGTAATTGTCTGTTGAAAGCATAGAAACTATAGAAAAATAGGCGCGGTGTAACCTAAAATGTCTCCGACAGAAGATACTTATTATTCAGGATGAAAGAATCAGAGTTTTTGCAATCTCTTCTAGGGGATTTTGCGAAAATAGAGAACATAAATACTCAATACTTGGTACTGAAATGTGGGATATAGGTGAGAGGATTTCAGGAAAATTGCAGAGGTAAGTGGCGAAAATCAAAAGCTTAATCAGAAGATATAGGAATTCTATGCATCTTTATGCATCTTTATGCATCTTACGGATAACTGCAGATTTATCCGTAATTATGGGGGATGAAGCCAAAGCGATAAATATCCCCGAGTTAATACAGATCAATTCCTAGCTGACTTCTGGCTTATGCTTTTTAAGCTTTTATACTCTTTCCTCACCAGACTTTTTCGGCTTGAATGACAAGTCCAATTATGTCTAGTAATTAATAGAGGAACCTCTGTCAATTTGCTGAAATTTGTTTTCCAGTTCTAGAGTCGTTAAAATTCGATGTGAATACAGTTTGGGTAAACTGTAATTATTGGGTAATCCCTTAAAATTATTTGAATCAGAGAAAACTGTAGTGTAACGGTGAAGTGATGTCGTTATCTACGATTATTTAATTGTCTTTAGCACTATGCCTGAGCTACCAGAACCTGCTCAAAAACGCCACACACCGGAGTGGTTAGGCTCCTATCAAGTGCGTCAAGAGCTAGGGCGAAATCGTGAGGGGGGACGCATCACTTATCTCGCGGTTGATCCAAGCCATGGACAAACCGTTGTCTTAAAGCAGTTCCGGTTTGCACAAGCTGAGGCGAGTTGGTCGGGATTCAAGAGTTATGAACGGGAGATCGCTATTTTGCAAGCGATCGCGCACCCCCAAGTCCCTCGCTATTTGGATTCCTTCGAAACTGAAGATGGATTTTGCATGGTGCAGGACTACAAGGCGGCGCCCTCACTAGCAGAACGGTTTCACCTCACGCCTCAGCAAGTTCAACAGGTTGGCGTTTCAGTATTAGAGATTCTGGTCGACCTCCAGCAACAGGTTCCGCCCATTATCCATCGAGACATTAAACCAGAAAGGCTCAATCGCTGTTTCAGGGAGGTCAGAATGAAACCAGTTTAGCCTGATT
>JASJDH010000599.1 GCA_030065175.1 Leptolyngbyaceae cyanobacterium MO_188.B28
ATGCCATAAGTTGCAGGCGTTTTGGGAAACGGTTGCAACTTATGGCATTGAATACATTGACGTGGAGTTTCCGGCGCGAGACGGGGTAAAGCTATCGGGTTGGTTGCTAAATGCAACTGCGGACAAGGTCGTTATCCTGACTCATTTTGGCTATCGGGCCAATCGATTCGGATACCAAACGAAATACCAGCCAATGCTGACAAAACCCTACAAACACGACATAGAATTTGTGCGAGTTGCTAAGCGACTAGTCGATGCAGGATACGCTGTGTTGATGTACGACATGAGAAATCACGGCATTAGCGAAAAAAGCGAATTGGGCGTTGGGACTGGCGGCGTAGACGAGAGACATGATGTGCTGGGAGCTGTTGAATTTGTTGCGACTGACAAAGCCACGCAAGGTAAAAACATTGGACTGTTGAGTTATTGTATGGGGGCCAATGCAACATTCTATGCACAAAGCATGGAATCCGAGTTCTTTAAAGCAGCGAATGTAAGGGCCTTGGTTGCTGTACAGCCGCTAGGAAATGGTGATTTCCTCAGAGCCTACGGCATTAAAGGCGCCATCTTCAAACATGCGGAAGAACATTACAAAAAACATACTCAAATATCTCTTGACCACCCCATGGTAGACCACGTGAAAAACGTGGTTACACCGACTCTATTAGTGCAAGGCAGAAAAGACCCTTGGACTAATTTGGTTTTCATAAATCAAGTGTATGAAGCCATTCCTGTTGAAAAAGAGATGTATTGGCTAGAAGAAACAACCCATAGGTTTGATGGATATAACTGGTTTGGCGACCATCCTGAAAAAATGTTGGAACACTTCAACAAGTATCTGAAAGTATAGCTTTGCACACACAGATCCAAGTGGGCGGTTCAACCAACCTGCGACAATCCTATGCGGTCTCCCACAATCCACGCTAAGATCCCGAGTCCGAGGGGGTTTATCGCCCTCCATATTCAGATTTTGTTTTGTAACCCACAAAGGGTTGCAACTCATCCAGCTCCTCCACTTCTGGCGTCTCCTCGGAGTGATAAGAATTTGGTTGCACGAGGACTAACCAACACAGAAATTGGCGCAGAGCTATGGATCACCCAAAATTCTGTCAAACAAGCCTTGAAGCGAATGTTTCGGAAGTTAGCGGTATCTTCACGAACCGAAATGACCGCGAAATTACGAAATAGGCTGCAGGGATAATTCATTCAAAAAAATCCTACTAATTGGATTTTCCATCTCCCATCAATAGGCAATTGACACAATACTATAGCTATTCAGCTAGAGCGATAACGCTAACGCCAATTTCCCTGAAGAAAATTGGCTTCAATATCGTTAGCCGTAAGGGGTTCCGAAAATATGTAGCCCTGCCCCAATTGGCAACCAAGTTGTTGCAGCTGCTGAAGTTGTTGTAGGGTCTCAATACCTTCCGCCACAATAGTCAATCCAAGTTGATTACCTAAGGCGATAATAGTACTCACAACTTGATAATTACGATTTTCTGCTTCCATCTGCCTAATAAAAGAACAATCGATCTTCAGGCTATGAACGGGCAAGCGATGGAGATAATTCAGGGATGAATAACCAGTCCCAAAGTCATCAATGCTGATCTGAATATTTCTGGACTCTAATTGAGCTAGTAAATCAATTGTCTGATCGATATCTTCAATCAACATGCTCTCGGTAATCTCTAAAGTAATCGAGTCGCCCGTTAATCCGGTATCTGACAAGGTAGAATCAATATCCTTAATCGAACTGGGTTTGCGAAGATCTTGAGCAGAGAGATTGATACTGATTTTGAGTGAGGAATAATTTGAAAACTTACTTTTCCAGCTTACTATTTGCTGGCAAGCTTGATAGAATACCCAACTATCAAGTGGCGCAATCAATCCAGTCTCTTCAGCGACAGGAACAAATTTATTTGGGAAAATGACGCCACGAGTCGGGTGACGCCAGCGAACTAACGCCTCAAATCCAACCAGTTGAAGGTTGAGCAAATCAACAATTGGCTGATAGTGCACAACAAATTCACTTCGCTCGAAAGCCTTACGGAGATCTGTTTCCAAAGTAAGTCTGCTAAGCACTTGTGCATGCATATCTGTATCAAAAAATTTGTAAGAATTTTTCCCTTGTTTCTTGGCCTGATACATTGCGATGTCAGCATCTCGAATTAAATCGGAAGCTTGATAATAATCTTTCGTTCCTAAAGCAATACCAATACTAAAACCAATAAAAATTTCATGGCCATTGATAATTAATGGCGTTTGACAATCCATCAGAATGCGATTGACAATTTGAAGAACTTTTTCAACACTGCTAATATCCTCTAGCAGAATTACAAACTCATCCCCACCCAATCGAGCCACCAAATCGGCGTCCCGCAAATGCATCTTTAGTTGTTGCGCAACAGTCGTTAGCAGTTGGTCCCCAATTAAGTGTCCCAAACTATCATTAATCACTTTGAACCGATCCAAATCTAGAAATAAGACCGCATAATGGTAGTTCTCTATCCGGCTGGCTCTATGAATCGCAAGTTCAAGCCGCTCTAACAAGAGGGTTCGATTCGGCAAATTGGTCAGCGGATCATGCAAAGCATGATGGATAATCATTTCTTGGGCCTGTTTGAGATCGCTAATGTCAGTATGAGTGCCCAGCATTCTGGTCGGACGCCCATCTGCATCCCACTCAACAAACTTGCCCAGCGAAAGGATCCATTTCCAATCTCCTTGTTGAGTGCGTAGCCGAAATTCCACTCTGTATTGTGAGGTTTCTCCAGCTGCATAGGCCTGATAAGCCTCAGAAACCACTTCCCGGTCTTCTGGATGCAAGCGATCGCGCCAAGAGGCGGCCGTTTCATGGAAGTCTGAGGGATCATACCCCAGCATGAGGGAATATTCTGGGCTGACGATGGTTTCGTCGGTTCGCAGATCCAGGTCATAAAGACCTTGACTGGTAGCCTTCAGAGCAAGTCGAAGCCGTTCCTCGTTAAGGTAGACTTGATGCTCTGCCCGAGTCCGAGCCTGAGCGCTGGCGATCGTCTCTCCAACTCCCCTTAGCAAACAAATCGTATCTCCATCCCACTGTCGGCTCTGGCTAAGGTATGCTAAGCCGATAAAGCCTGTAAACTCATTCTTTTTGACAAGCGGAGCCGCGACAATAGAAGCAAAATTAAACCGTCGCCAATTCCCCTGATCAATCGCAGCCTCTGGAGGCAACTCAGCCACACTCACCACACTAAGCACTTCTTTTTGGGCGAAAAGTCGGGCGTTAGACCAGGGAAAACCATCCCAAGCAAGGTTCTGGGCCTGCTCTAATTGCGAAGGTACGCCTGGCGCACACCACTCATGGGTCATGCTTATCGTGTTGAGGTGGGCGTCTAACTTGAAGAGATAGCTAGTTTCAACCTGGGAAAATTCTCCGAGACGCTGCAAGGTACAGTCAATTTCTGCGTCTAGCGCTTGCAGTCCAACATCGACAAATTGGCTGTTGATGTCTGCCATGAAGTGGTTCAAATCTCGCTGAGCAGCCAACGCTTGCTCAGCAGCTTTACGATCGCTAATGTCGGTAATGCTGCCTACATAACCGATCACTTGTCCGTTATCGTCCCTTTCCGCGACAGCCTGCCCAAAGACCCACCTCACCTGACCCTCAGGACATCGAAAGCGATATTCGCCCTGGAAAGGACGGTTTTGCCGGACCGATTGCTCCCATTCCTCGGCGATCCAGGCCAGATCGTCAGGGTGTAGTCCTTGCATCCATCCCTCACCAGCAGCGGCTGCTGGAGTGAGTCCCGCAATCTGGCTCCAACGCTCATTGATATAGATGTAGCGCCCCGCCGCATCGGTGCGAAAAATGCCTACTGGAGCAGCAGCCGCTAAGGTAACATAGCGTTGTTCGCTCTCTCGCAAGCGGATTTCAGCCTGCCGTCGCTCACTCAACTCCACCTGCAATTGCTCATAGGTGGTAGCTTGTTGGAGGGCAATCGCCAGTTGTCCCGATAACGCTTGTAGCAATTCTACCTCTTCTGAACGCCACTCACGGGGATGTTGACTCTCGCTGGCGTTGAGCACTCCCCATACCTCATCGCCACACAGAAGGGGCGCTAAAATTGTGGCTCGCATCTGCAGACGGAGTAGACTTTCTCGATAACAAGCCGACATTTCGGTTGTGTAAATATCTGGCGCAACGCGAATCCAGCCCTGCCGACAAATCTTTTTTCTCTCTTGCTTGAACTCAGTATCGTCAATTCGTTCCCCCACCAAAGACAACGACGAGTCAGTCGACTCCGCCACAATAATGGCTCGCCAATCGGCTTCAAATCGCCAAATATTAACTCGATCACAACCCAGTGCTTGCCGCACTTGCGCCACAGTCGTATCTAAAATCTTTTGGAGGCTGAGGGATGACCGAATTTGTACAGCAATCTGTCCCACTAACTGTTCCCGCTCCGCCTTAGTTTTCAGAGCTGCTGTTCGGGCTTCAACTTGGAGCTCTAGCTCAACCGTTCGACTTTCCAATAGGGACACCTTCTCAGCCTTTAGGCGCACTACCTCTTTTTCTAAAAACTCCGCCAGCTTGTATATCTCCAGGGGATGGAGGGCTTTAAGCAAATTGCTCTGGGTGACAATGCCCGATAAACCACCCTGCTCTCCTGTCACCACCAATCGGCGGATAAAGTGTTTCTCCATGATCTGCCGCACTGTCCAGAGCGAATCCGCTGGCTTGACTGAAAAGATCGGCGCACTCATCATCTCTCCGGCAGTGCAGTTTTCCAGGTTCAGGTTCAAGGCTAAGGCCTGACACTGCACCAAATCTCGCTCGGTCAGGATCCCAACCGGCATTTGCAGCTGTTCAGCAGGACTACCCTCTGCCTCCACAATCACCACGCAACTAACGCAGTGATCTGTCATCCGTTGGGCAATCTCTAGCATGGAACAATCCAGCCCAGCACAAATTACCTCACGGGTCATCACCTGCGACACGAGTCGAAGCTGCAATAGGTCGATCGGATGTGAAATTCGCCTCAAGCTTTCATAGGTGATCAGCCCCACCAGCCGATCCTGATCATCCACAATGGGCAAATGGCGAATATGGCGATGCTGGAACAGATTAATTACACAAGATAAATCGGTGAAAGCAGATTCTCGCAGGGTGAAAACCGGGGAGACCATCACTTCTCCCATTGCCAACCGGTCAAGTGGATGTTGCTGTGCGCTCAGTCGCACAACGTCTCGCTCCGTCAGGATGCCGACCAACCGATCAACCGCCACCACCAACACACAACTCACCTGAGCTCTTAGGCGCAAACCATTTAGTTTCTCATCCGCCACTCTAGAGGCATTGCAGAACAATCTCACACCGCTCATTTGAGCAATCCCATCTAGAACAGGTGTATCGGGGGAAACGACCAAGGGATCTCGAACGATTGCTGACTTCAGTTCTACTGAAACAAGAGTCGTGCTGCGAGTATCCATGGATTAATAGAGGTTTATGGCTATTTAATTCTGTTGAGCTTGGAAGGCGAATTATCTAGAAAAGGCGACAGTCACATGCGACGTGGGTCTTTTCAGAAACGTGCTTTCCCACATATGGCTTTGCCCTAATCAGGAAAGCAGCCAGCATTATGTCCAGCAGCTTGCTCTAGCTTAATCTGCCATCTAAAAGTATAACCATTAAATGAGGGATGTAACAGGAAAAGAGCCTGAATTCCTTAAAATAAGAACGATTTATCCTTGTCTGCTTAGACGAAAGAAGAATTAGAAGAGGCGTCTCTCAGGCGTCTCTCTGCGACAAATCTGATATTAGAAGAGTCATTGGTAGTCATTTTTTGTAAAGGCTAGAGAATAATTGGCTGTCTATGCCATTGCGGTATCAAGATTCAATGATGCATTGTAGTGATGAATGAAATTCCAAATCGCC
>JASJDH010000600.1 GCA_030065175.1 Leptolyngbyaceae cyanobacterium MO_188.B28
CCCATGATGTTGTCCCACCCAGAGACTGATTAGGGCAACGACAACACCCGCCACCAGCGTCAAAATTGGAGACGGAATCTGCTTCATAACAATCAACACCCTTCAGCATGATAGAAATTTAGATTGCGTGACTCGCGTCACCGTGTCAGTTCCTGTACTCAGTCCCCAGAGAAATTAGGGCTGCTTCATCTTGAGAATTTGAAGAGATTAGCGCTAAATCAAAATTAGCGGCATCAAATAATAAATTATAGGAGATTAACCTTAAATAAATTTTCCATGGAAATTCGCGATCTTGGAGAATTACCCCCTTTTTCTTAAAGACTGCCGCTTGCCAAGGTTATCTCAGGAAGCGGCCTGAGCCTGAATCGCAGTAATGACCGCCGTATTGATGATGTCATCAACGGTGCATCCCCGACTCAGGTCGTTTACCGGTTTTTTCAGCCCCTGCAGAATTGGACCAATGGCGATCGCGCCCGTTTCCCGCTGCACCGCCTTATAGGTATTGTTGCCGGTATTCAAATCGGGGAACACCAACACGGTTGATTGTCCAGCGACCACTGACCCGGGCAATTTATGGGCGGCTACCTCCGGATCCACCGCTGCATCATATTGAATGGGGCCTTCCAGCACTAAATCGGGCCGTCGTTCTCGGGCAATTTGCGCGGCTTGACGCACCTTGTAGACCTCATCCCCTTGGGCTGAATCCCCCGAAGAATAGGAAAGTAACGCCACCCGAGGCTGAATGCCGAAGGACTGGGCTGTGTCAGCTGAGGCGATCGCAATGTCCGCCAGCTGATCGGCGTTGGGTTTAGGATTAACCGCACAGTCGCCATACACCAGCACACGGTCCTCCAAATACATCAAAAATACTGAAGAAGCCAACGAGGCGCCTGGTTTAGTCTTGATCAATTGGAGAGCGGGACGAATGGTGTGCTGGGTGGTGTGGGCCGCGCCAGACACCATCCCATCCGCATCGCCGCAATAGACCATCATCGTGCCATAGTAGGTGGCGTCTAGCATGTAGTCGTGGGCGATATCGAGAGTCGCCCCTTTGTGTTGTCTGAGTTTATAGAACGTGCGAGCGTATTCGTCTAAGCAGTTGCTTTTGGCTGGATCGATAATGGCTAGATCATCAAGGTTGAGTTGAATCCCCTGTTGCGTAATCAGGCGCTCGATCTCCTGCCTGTTTCCCAAGAGGGTTAGAGTGACTAGGCGCTGCGATCGCAACGCGGCAGCCGCCTTCAAAATCCGAGGATCGGTGCTTTCCGGCAGAACAATATGCTGCGGATTGGCTTTGGCCTGCTGCATCAGATTGTAGTTAAACATTCGCGGCGTCAGCTCGTGGGGTTCGGCCAGACTGACCTGCTCAGTTAACTGCGCCAGATCCACATACTGCTCAAACGTGCGGATACTCAACTCAATTTTTTCGGAGTCATCCGGTTGGAGAGTGCTGTGGATGTCTTTAATTTGCGAGACCGTGGTGTAGGTATCGGCCTTCACAGAGAGAATCGGGATGGGTTCTGGCAGTCCTTCGATCAATTTTGCGATCGCAGGTTCTGGTTTCAGCCCCGTCGATAGCAAAATGCCTGCTAAATTGGGATATTTGATGGACTGATGGGCCTGCAGCATCCCTACAATCACATCGCCGCGATCGCCCGGCGTGATAATCAGACTGTCTTCCTTCAGCCAGGTGAGGGCGTGTTGCATCTGCATTGCCGCCACTAAAAAATTGGTGGCCAATCGACCCAGCATGTGATGGCCATAGAGCACCTCTGCCTGCAATTGCTGGGCAATATCCTGCACGCGGGGACTGATTAGCCTGCGATCGTAGGGAATAACCGCTAAGACATACTCTGCATCCCCATAATGCAGTTTTAGAGCATCCTTTAAGTCATCGACATCGTCTGGGTTCGCCTTGTTGAGTACAATCCCCACAATGTGACAGTTATGTTTTCGGTAAGTGTCAACTGCAATTTGCACGGGATGCAAGGCGTCTTCAACCGGTCTGTTATCTGCATTCCCCAGCACCAAGATGGGACAGCCTAAGTTCTTGGCGATTTCCTGATTCAGGTCAAATTCAAAGGCCGAACCTTCCCCTAAATAATCTGATCCTTCACAGACAATGAAGCCCCCTCGTCGCTCAAGCACCTTAAATTTTGTGATGATCATTTCTAGCGCCTGATTAATCCGGTTATCTCCCATCAGACTATTCATCTGATGAGAGAATAAGCCAAATGATTCCTCATAGGTTTGTTGCAGGCCAAAGGTTTCCAGAATTAAATGGATATCTTCATCTTGTTGATGGGCCCCTTCTCCAAGAAAGAGTTTCTGTTTGGCTTCTTGAATAATCGGTCTAAAAAAGTTGACTTTGGATGTTTTTTTGAGCAGCGAATTGATCATGCCCAGGGCAATAAGAGCCTTCCCGCTGCCTGCTTCAGTTGTACTGATATAAAGCGAGTTACCCATAAGATAGATAAGATAGCTAAAATGGCGTCAAACCCTTGCACGGCAAGAATTCAATCATTTGGAGTTCGACCACTGAACCCCTTGTATATCAAGCATTCTATTATTTCTGATAAGCTTTCTGATAAGGTCTAGTGAAGAGCGAAAGTACTCTAAACCCATTTTCCATGAACGGGTGAATCAATGGGGGGGCGATTCTATGGTCAATTGTATAAGAATGAGGATAATAGAGGAGGGTATTGCCAGCACTTTCCGTATTGAGACCTGGTCGCTTTTCGTAAAATTGAATCACTTCATTGGTGAATAACCTCCGGATGAGCGTCTCATCTGTCCCACGCAGCAAGTAATAGTCTGAGAAGTCTGGATAGTCATCGAAGTTTATATCCTGATATCCAAAGTAGGCCCCAATCTTGTCCCAAATATTCTGAGGCTGTAGTAAGAAGCAGGGCAGCTTGGCTCCCTCGAATTGAAAGCAGAGTACAGACTGGTACCTAGAGCAGCCCGGCAGAAATAACGCAGCAGTTGCTGTAAGCATTATTTATAGAGCTTTTAGCGTTATCTGCTATTTCAATCAGACCCTACCAAACCCCTGAAACTGAGACATTACGGCTCTGCTATTGGCATGAGATAAGGCTAAATTGGGTGTATGAAATGGGCTCTCCTAACTGCTGCAGAACTTCTGCCACCCCTGCACTAGTATAGGTGTGGAACCCCTTTAAAGGGATAGGTCTGTGAGCAGTATATTTGTAGTCAAAACAAGCCATGGCAAGGTTACGCGACTTAGCATACAACAAATTCCACAATCGCTTGGAATGACCGTGAGAGAAGAGATGGAAGTCACTCAGGCTCTCTGCAAAAGCTGGATATCCTTCTGGGAAAAAATCAAAACCGAGATCTGCAGCAACCTGACTTAATTCCCTGGTTCGTTTCTTCTCCCTCAGATGGGCGTAATAACCAGATACAGCTGAGATCAGGATGAAGAGTAAAAAGACAATGTCAATAGGGTCCATCGTTCTGCTTTGCGGTAAGGTTCAAATTGAGGAAACATTGTCATGGTCCAATCGCGGGTTCTACTGTGGGTGAAAAAGTGCTTTAAGTACTCATGTCACATTTGAAGTGAAAAGAGATGACGTGGGCAATGCCCACTCTACCGTACTGCAAGCTATCAACATCACCGTGGCGCTGTCATAGACTTTTCCATCTCATTTCTAACTTTGGAATAAAAAGATGAGGATCTTATGAGGAAATCTAAGAAACTGGCAGGATATTGACAAGATTAATTGAGGTATATCACTATGTAGATCAATAGTGCAATTCACAAAGGCTTTACGAGGCAATCAACCGCCGCCTCATTATTTACTCACTTTCGCCGCAAACACCGTGAACTAGAGGTTTGGCAATGTCGTTTTTGGGGACGCACTGTGCGTGAACCAACAGAAATCGCCAGGCATCTAGACTATATTCGCTATAGTCCGGTCAAACATGGTCATGTTTCATGTCCACATCTATGGCCTTATTCCAGTTTTCATCGTTGGGTAAATCGAGGGGATTATCAGGTTGATTGGGGGTGCCAATGTGATGAAAAATAATCACTAATTCCTGGTTTCACCGACATTATCGATCGCATTGGCGAGTAATTTTCGGGGGCGGTGAAAATAGGTGGTGTGGGCAATGCCTCCTACTGGCTATTGGCTATTGAATTACCCGAAATCAGATCATATCAAATGGGTAGTGCACCAAATGGATAATGATGCCATCATAGAATCCTCTAAACATTAAGGCTCTGGCATTTACAAACATTACGTCTGAGGTTTTACTTGCAAATCGTCCTTAATTGACTGAGCTACGCAACTGTTGTGATTGATAAGCTCATCATCGGTTTGTGGGATAGAAGTGAAATTCGCTTCATCACATGGGCTTAGATTAATCATCTGATTATTAATAAAATCCTGCGACTTCTCAGAGAGGAACCAGCCGAGGGGAAGTTTGACACCTTTACCTGCTTTTTGGAGCATTAGAGTTCTGAACTTATAATCATTAAAGGTATATGTTGACAAATCAACGATATTGCGAGTGCGGGCTTCACGAGCACGAAACAAGGCTCGGATGGGCGATAGAACTTCATTAAAAACTGAATTCTTCCGCTCATTCACAGAACTGCTTATAGGTGAATCAACAAGAGCCAGGTAAATAACTTTAAACCTATTTTCTTTTTCATCCATCTGTTGCAAAACTCGACCGATATCTATGGCAGTGGAAATGCCTGAATTATCAAAATATCCCCCATCTGCTAGATGTAATCTATTACGATTGCTGCGTTGATACCAACCAACTGGAGTTATATAAGGAAATCTAGCACTGAGCCCAACCGCCGTACTCAGTCTTAAGTCCCTTTTCTCAAGAACGAAGGGAAATTCTGGACTGTTCTGTATTACATTGGCTTTATTTGACGGCGGAATCATAAAGGGACTAATCAACAAACGGTCACCAGTTTCAACAACAGTTGTATTTAGCACAAGAGCAGGTGCAGTATTTTCGGCTTTCCAATGCTTGTAAAAAGACTGCCTAAAGGGGTTTTCATAATCTTTGATTTCCAGTTTGTCCCAGGCATTTTCAAAGGCGATTTCCAGCCCACTTGCCCTATCCCAGGCATTGATAGAGGGAAAGGGAATAAACCTCTGAATCAGGTCAGGAAATAAGCCAAGCGCCAGCAAAGGAGAAAGTAGATCTTGAGCCAACATTTTTTTTGCATTGGCGGCATACTTTGTAGGAGTTTGATTATTATCGTCACTTGCTTTTATCAAACTGGTAAAAACTGATGCTCCCAAGCTACCACCAGAAACACCGCTTATAGTAAAAACATGCTGAGGAAAACTCGGAATCTCATCAGTCAATTTTGCGAAAGTCATTGCTGCATTATAAGCTGCATAAATTCCACCACCCTGGGCCGATGCAATATAAACTGGGTAAGGTTTTCCTGATGGATATTTGTCAAGATCTGATCGGCTACTCAACCATTTCTCAAAGGATTGTGTTAAGTTAGGCAACTCTGAGGTCGAGTTTTCTACAAATTGGCTGAGCTGCCTAAATTTATGATTATCATTCCAGTTAGTGAGGCCATTAAAAACAATGAGGATAGTCAGAATTGCAATAGCTGGAGTTTTAATTTTGTCTCCAGCTTTTTGAACTAGCGTAAAGCCAACCACAAGAATTATAAGTGAAATAGAAACCAGAATAATCGGTCCAATATAAATGGGAAGAAACGTAGAAAAAACAGGAGGAAGGAAATAATATATTGATGTGATTACTGTAGGAATAACAATCGAAAAAATAACGGCATTAATGGTGATAATTCGTTGTTTTTTGGCAATTCGTTTTCTTTGATTGTTTTTTATTGGCTCTGAATTGTTTTTTATTGGCTCTGAATTGTTTTTTATTGGCTCTGAA
>JASJDH010000047.1 GCA_030065175.1 Leptolyngbyaceae cyanobacterium MO_188.B28
CCCTGGCCCGGAAAATTTGACTGTCGCTTGCAATGAAAAGGGTTGATTGTCCTGCAATACCGTCTCAGCAAATTCCGGGTTTGCATTGGTAGTAAACACGGTCAGGTTAGACAATTGGCAACCAATCGGGCCAATATTGATGTGGGAATCATTCATTCGACGTGGGGTAGATGCTAAGGGCAAGACCTTGCCGCCCGTCTTAAAGAACTCCATGAGGTATCATACATGCCCCAACGGTTAACCAGTGGTTGAAATTCGCTTTTAACTACCTCTTTGATGTGATTCGTTAACTTGATGATTCATTACACCGTAAGTAAACAGAGTGTCTTCTGCTAGGCGCCTGTGTTTTGTTGACTGTTCTCACAAGGAATCCGGTTTCTCAAAATATTGCGCTGACGCCCTAGCGATGTAGCGAGCTTACCTTTAAAGCCCAAAAACCCGATAGGGCGAGTTTCCTGGATTGCAACGACTAGAGTCCCAACTTACAGCAGAGTATTCAACCTCTGCACAATAGGGCAAGCTTGCTTCCGCTTGATTTGTCGGTAGGCAGCCACAATGTCAGCCGACACCCTGGCTTCTACTTCCTTAGCCGCTTTTTGAGTCCCGCAGGAATGATACAATTCGGGGCAGCGATTGGGATTAAACAGGGTCTGGACGATTTCTTCGAACAGCGCTTCATCAATGCCACAGGTTGGGGATTCATTTCCAGACTCTAGACTGGGTGGATCCATAGGAGACTTAGAATCCTGACTTTCATTACCCCCATGGGTTGTATCTTCAGCGGAAGTCGGGTTTGCGGAAAGTCCCCTTGTGAAACCGCCTGCAAAACTGCCGGAGTCAGTCGAAATAGCCGGGGACTCCCCATCCGGAATCACTTGTTGACTGTAGGTATCGCCGCCAAGCCGCTGAACAGCCGTCGTAATCGGCTGACCCGTGGCGTCCGCCGTCAGCTGGGTATGGGCGGTAAAGCGAGCGAACACTCGAGACGGATAGGTTTTGGGATCAATATCCATATGGGTATGGGTAAATAGAACGACACAACAGTCTTAGGCCGAGTTCAGATAGCCTATAAGCTGGCCAGTCGATGCCCCCAGTTTATTAAGGCTATATTAGCGCCTGTTGTGTATTCAACTTTCCCAAATATACGTACCTGATCCCACGTACTGGAGCCCTTAAACTTACGGACGTCTCTTTAAGAAGTAACTCTAGGCTGAAGGCTTACCGCTACACCACATTCAATAGAGGCAGTTCAAACGATGAAAGGCCCATCGCCGCTCCAGATAAACTGGTGAGTACCTGCATACGGTACATCCCTGGTTTCAAGGTCTGATTAAATAAGGACGCCTTGTAGATCACGCGATCGCTCTCTAACTTATTCGGAGGCGTTTTGCCCAACTCTACCCACTGATGGGTAGTGCGGTTTTGGGCAAAAAACCGGGCCTCATAGCGGATGTCCTGAGGAGCGATGGCGTTCATCCGCTGGCCCGCCAAATGAAACTCTGCTTCGATAGAAAAAGGCTGTTGACTAGACAGAGAACCTATCCCAACCGGCCTAGACTGTCGCGTTGACGGACGAACTACGATGTGAGCAGCAGGATTAGACGGTTGGCGTAGGGCTAACTGCGCTATTGCCAAATTGATTTCAAGCGGGGGTTCCTGACCCTGACTCTCTTCGACATTATGCTCTGGAGAGGGCGCTATATTCTCAGCGCGAGACCTGTCAGGACTGGATACCTGAGAATGAAGTCCTAACCCCGTGTCTGAGGCAGCGGTGGGAACAGTCGTATGAGTTAGCTCATCCAGATGGGCCTCACCGACTTCTGCCAAGTTCTGCCGCAGCCATAACCGTAGTTTATGTTCCGTCAAGTCCGGCCAAGCTTGGGGTTGGGAAAGACCGCCGGGATTCACGACAGTTCTGTATTCGGCCTGATCATCTACCTGCCGGGTCTGAAACTCAACCGTTAACCGTTTTAAAGACTTCCAGACGATAGGATCTGTCTCCGTCGGCAACTCCGATGGCGCATTACCCTCAGCATCCAGCGTTCCGACTGGCTCACAATCCAGGCTCAAATCGGATTCATCCGCGACAACCGGCTCAGAGATCGCTTGGGCGTCATTTTCCGTTGCGGCTTGACTGGTCGCAGCGTTTAATTCTTGTAATTCCAAAAAGCTTAGATACTCCGCTTCCATCATCTCGCGAAAGGAGCGGTAGCGATCGGCCCCCGGCAGGTAATCCGCAAAAAACCAGGCTTCCCACTCGCCGTCTGGGGTGACGACTTGAGGGTTCAGCAGATAAATGGAATCAACGCCCACATCGCTAATTTCAATGGCAGTCTTGAGGTACTCAGGTCGGATTTTGCTGGGATCTTGACTCTCCCCGTATACAAAATAGTCTTCATCTGAAATCTCAACCGGTTCCCAATGATCATTGAATTCCTGGGCGTCATCCAAACCGAACTCGATCATCTCATGGCGTTCCGTAAACGCTTTTATCCATAGGGTATGACGCCCTGAAAACCGCTCAATGTCTTCTATAGACCACAGTCTGTGATTAAAATTATCGGTTTGTTTAGCCGTTTGTCGCCAACCATTCGTGACTTTGAGGAATGCCCGATAAGACGGCGGCAGCAACCTCTGTAACCGAGCTTCGACTCTGGCGATCTGGTCTTCAGTAGCGCCCGGATAGCCCAGCCAACCGGAATCCAACACCGCTTGAGGCAGCTGTTGCTTCTCTTTGTCATCCATCGAGGCCAGAATGTCCTGACTCCACTGCCGCAAGAAGTTTTCCCAGTCGAAAGAACTCATCGCACCCTGCCCTCAAGCTACTTGGATGTTGCTAGTGATGATTGCTAGTGAAGACTGTAACCATGTCATTCCCGTGAAAACAGGAATCTATAGTGGAAGTCAGCGTTTTTAGAAGTCTCTGACTGACCCAAGAAATCGCCTGAATCCCTAGAGTTATTTATTGACTTCGAAAGGATTTTACTTTGAGCAGCTCTGCTAAGCAACCTGCACAAACGGAAGCTCCAAAAAGTCTGGGCTAACCGGGGCGCCCTCCAACTGGGCAATGACCTGAAGACGATATGGACCGGCCTCTGACAGCGTCACTTCGGGTAACCGACAGATATAGGTCAACTTCCCATCCACCAGCGTACCGACAGTGGCCTGTCCCAGCTTCAGCTTTTGCATCGTCATCCGGTTCTGACCGTAGACCTCTGTATGATACGGAAAGGCTTGCTTCGTTAGCTCGATAGCTCGATCGCCGGACAGTTGAAAGGTCACTTCCAAGTCAAACGGTTTCTCTTTAGGCAACTCACCCGGAAGCAACCGCTTTGTCACGTCAACCACTATATTTTTTGCACTCTCAGCGTCTTCGTCCTCAGCGCCTTCGGGCACAGTTTCTTCGGCCTTCAGCGGTTGGCATACCTTGAGTTGAGTAATCTCCAGCCTGACAGGATCTTCTTCCTCCATGTCTGGCAGACTATCACTCTCAGGCGCAAATTCACCCTCGGCAACTAACTCTACCCTCTCATTGGTCTCACCCAGGTCTGATTCTCTATCAGCAGTTGTCTCTGACACATCAACGGTTGAAGTGTCAGAATCCTCCTCGGTAGTTGATTCTAATGTTTCATTGGCCTCAGACTGAAGCAGCGGAGACATTTGGAAGTCTGGCCCAAGCTGATCGAGCATTAGTTTGCAGACGCCATTGTAATCAATACCCGACCAGATTTTGCGTTGATCAGCTTCTAAATAATAGGCGATAGTCCGTTGGTCGATTTGCCCACCGACTCGTCGAGATTGTAAGGACACTACAAATGTGGCGAATGTTTGCCAGGGAGTCACTTCAGCCACGAACTCTTGTGCCTGAGCAACCCAGCCCTCAACCTCACTGCGAGGAACCCCTTTACCTTCATCTTCAAGTCGGAAAAATACCTGGTTCACAGAAAGATTGGCTAAATCTTTAAGCGTAACAACCTGAAAAGTTTCTCGGAGCCACTGCCGTATCGCAGGTTCTAAGTTTTCAATTTTGGCAAATTCATTGATTGCTTTGCTTTTGTCCACAGTATCGACGACAGGTGCTTTTTCTGTAAATAATGTTGACATTTCGATTTCTCCTGCAAATTTTCTATAGGTGGCAAGAGGATATTGTAAAAGTACTATCTTTGATACCTACACAAACTTTTCGATAGAGGAAATATGGTCTTCGCTATACTTAAGCGAAGCATTGATATCCAGTGTTTTAATTCAGGTATTGCGATCCGATTTGATTTCTTCTATGTGTATCTAATACCAACTCTTTGCCAAATAGCAGTTATACTCTCGGAAATTTTCAAAAACCAAATAGGATCACCATATGATTTCACACAAAAATTATGCGTAGTACCCATTGAGCTGACACAACTTAAACGAAACTTGATTAGTTAATTTCTCTTATTCGATTAGTCTTTCAAGGGAGAAGTCTTTGTCAATCAAATCTACTTCAATAACTAAATTAGCTTGATGTAAATACTCCAAAAAACTCGATATGGAACTAAGGTAAGGGGCGAAGGGCCCTTCGCCCCCTAAAATACTACCTTGTAAGAAATCGAGAGTTGTAGCTGGCTTACTGGATCGTAACCATTATGTAGTCAAGAAAACCAGTCATAGCGATGTTGGGATTATTATTTGGCCCTTCATGAACAACTGCTGAAACTCGATATAATCCAGGACCAATTTGGTTTGCACCTGGGTTAACCGCTGGATTAATTGCATTCGTGGTAAGCGTTACCCTAGGAGCATTAGCAGGGTTATTCACCACTACAGCATTAAACGGAACATTGATTTCATTAGCAGCACCCAGTCCTTCAATAAAGACTGTGCCTCGAACGTTTCGTGCACCTATGATCCCAAGGTTGTTTCCTCTGTATTCAAGATCTACCTGGAATTGAAGAGTATCACCCCCCGCCGCATTGACAATATTTGAAGGGTTAATCCCGCCAGTTTCAAGCACTTTCAAGGCTGATGCTTCCAATACTGCGCTATCGTCGCCAAATTGTGTCTGAAATGCTGATTGAGTCAGTTGCCCTGTACTAGGCATAATTTCCTCCTTTTAGAACATTCGTCACTAAGGTTTATATTTTTTATGTGAACCAAGATTCAGAATCTAGCAATTGGTTGATCGCTTTTGTTTCTCTGTCTCTTGGCTTTCCACAATTCAATAATCGCAAGGATTTCTCGGGCTGAAATACTCACTCCAGGGCTATTTCACTTAACCCCCTTTTCAGAAAATCGCCCAATCTTGATTTAGGAAGATTTCTAACACCTGCATTGCTTGTGCACACCCTATTTCCATGTTGCAAAGTGTTGCGAAGCAGGGTTTAGACTCGTTTTTTTCTAAATTCCGGACCCTATTTCTCAGCAAAGACTTCCCTCCGCTTACTCATTCAGGTAGTAAGCCCCGCCTAACCAAGATTGGTATGCTAATAGTGAGGGCAACAAAGATCACAACGAAGTCACTGAAGCGACGCTTAAACGGAGCTAAACAGACCCATTCACACAGTCAATAGAAGCATGTCAGGCGGAATTATCAGGCATTCCTGACAGAGGTGTGATGTCGAATTTTCAGAAAGCTGTTCTGCGGGCTGCGTTTTTGTTTCTTGAATGCAAAACTGGAGTTTATATAACCAATGAGGATCTCAGCTACAAATTTTGGCTCCTGGCTCAAAAGCGCTCCTAGGCTTTTGCTCCCTCTGCTTTTCGCGTTTACATTCCCCCAGGATAGCCCCACCCCGGAGTCCTTCCCAGGAGGGGAAAGGTGATCTCAGGATTCGTGGCTCAAGACTCATTAGACGATAACCGGAGCAACTTGCATATACACGGAAGCCTTAGCAAGGGGGGATTAAAGAGGCGCATGGCAAAGTTAACAACGGGAGAGTAAACGGGGTACATATCAATTCACAATCCGGTAAACGGGACAAAGAAAGTGTTATTTCTCTAATAGGAGGGATAAAAATCAGAGATGCCGCTGAGGATAAACATCAGTCATTCATCAGTTCTATTTAGGCCAGAGATGCCTTTGGTTCATTTGCTAAATCCTACCCAAAGGGGAAAGAGGATCGATTGTTCTGTCTACACTTAAGGTGGGCTGAATTCTCACGTGAGCCGCAAACTTTTGTCGATGAGGGTTCCTGTTAGCCAGTCTCTATTTAGCTAGAAGCGCATTGGGTCGCCAAGCGCTCTCTATAGACCTCAAAATAGACCTCAAAGCTATTTTCCACAGTCTTGTCATACTTAGGAATTAACGCCATCAGCCACTAAACCCCCTAAATTCAAGGCTTTATTGTACATGCCTCATAAATTCCTCAAAATTCGTTAGTACCCTTTCAGGTGTCAAGCTCATCCTAACGTCAACCTCGGAGACGGTATGGAAGCCGATCGCTTGATCGTGGACAAGCGGCCTATCTAGTAGCTATTCGGTTCGTATACAACTCAATGAATCTTTCCAGAGGTACAGATGACGATGAAATCTAATGATATGAACGAATTAAATTCATTTGTACTAATCATACTCGTTTGAGTTGAAATCATAACAATTTTTTTTCAGGGTTGATCTACTATGCTTTTCATTCGGGTGCCGATAGAAAATCTGCTGAAAGAGCAGACAAAGGCTGGAGAATCGCTAGAACTTGCCGGTCAAGACCAAATTGATATTCAAGATCCTGTGGTTGAAGAAGCCCTAACAAAGTTAACTAACGGGATTTTGATTATCACCGAAGGCAGACAGGTTCTGTACGCCAACGACTGCGCCTGCCGCATCTTACGCCAAATCAGTCGGGAACGGCAGTCATCAGAGGCGATTCCTAAGGAAATCAATTACCTCTGTAAATCTATAGCCGAGGTGCGTTGGCAGTTCCCTGGGCAACACTGGGTGATGAAAACCAAGATCTGCATTAGCAGTTCAGTCAACTTCAGCGTAACCGCCCGCTACATGAAGCTGGATACGTTGAGAAAACACTGCATCGTTTTAGAAATGAAAGATCAGTGCCAATTGCTCAGGGGAATTGCCATGGAGGAGGCCCAGCAATATGGCTTAACGGAACGAGAAACTGAAATCTGGCTATTACAACGGGCGAACTATACCTACAAACAAATTGCCTCTGAACTCTTCATTGCCCCTAATACGGTTAAAAAACATATGCAAAACATTCACTTGAAGCAAAAAACGAATACTGAGAGCTACCCGCGTCAGCTTCCTCAGTATCGGTAGTCAACTGTTGAGAGTACAAAAGGCAAAAGGATCAACAGGTTGACTTGTTGATCCTTAGAAATTAGCGATGGCGTTAGACAAAGACAACCGCTCACCAGATGCAGTGGATTAGGGTGTCTTAATGCGATCGCTGACAACAATGCATTTAAACTAACAATGCGTTCAAGCTTTGAACAATCGGACATTCTTGCTTCAGCTTGATCTGCTTATAGGTGTCAACAATGTCCTCAGCAATTCTCGCTTCTACGGCCGCCGCCGCCCGCTTCGTACCACAGGATTGATATAGCTCTGGATTACGATTAAGGTTAAAGAGGGTTTTGGTAATTTCCCCAAACAACGCTTCATCAATTGCTTCAGTTTGCTGAGCCGGATCGCAGTCTGGCCCCAATATTTCCGCTTCGTCAGTTTGCCCTGCAGCCTCACTTTCCTGAGGGCTAGGGGGCTCAAAGTTAGACTCTCCCGAATGCTCCTTAGAGCTGAAAACATCCAGTGGAAGCCCCAGGTCACCGGGGTTTAGGTCAGCACTTTTTGAATTAAGCTGATCAGTTTCAGGTTGATCGCTCGGGGTAATTTTCTGAATATAGGTCTCCCCGCCAAAACGCCTGACCATCATGGGAATCGATCGTCCGGTCAAATCGGCGATCAGCTGATTTCTGGCAGTAAACCGAATGAAAGATCGAGATGGGTATGTACTGACTTCATATTCATCCATAAGCTCTGTTTGCGTGGATCCACATCAACAACACAACAGCGCCAGATAGTGCAATCGAGAGAAGCTACTCTCACACTCTATAAAACCTTAAGAGACACTTCATGCATTGCAACTGGCGTCATCAACAGTCATTCCATATTAGACATGAGATTAATTTATTATTTTTCTCACAAATAATATGGATTAATTATTATTAATCTACTCTTAACAAAGTTTTATTGCAAGGTTTGTATATCCTATTACTACTCTGGAAGTTAACAGAATCAGGATTCCCAAAGTTATTTTGTAAGCAACACCCCTCAACTCAAAAATTCAACATTTAAGTTGATAGCCAGTTCAAGCAGAGTCTAGATAATGTTGAAATCGCGCTCGTAATTCTGCAATCGTCAGATTCTGAGTCCAGTACTCAATCAGCGCATGGCCGAACGCCCAAGCATTGCGGTCGGGGGACGCAGGATTCTCCAGCAAGAGGGGCCATAGCGCCAGTAAGTCAAAATTACCGATATCCGCCTTCTCCGAACTTAATAGGGAAAAAAGGTCATAGGCTAGCTGCAATTTACCAATCACAACTGGGGCTTGCTCCACTGGAATCTGCTCCGCTAGCAGGTAGGCCAGGGTGGGAGCGCCCGTGGTCAGGGTAGCGATAAACTGAAGAATAGGGCTTTTGAGCAGCGCCGCTAAGCCTTGGGTCGTCGCCATCTGAAAGGTGTAGTGATCGATGATTTTGGCGGCGGCGGCGGCGCGGGCTTCCCGATCGTGCAAAAATCGGGCCAACCGTAATTGCTTGGCGGGGGCGATCGCATCCATCAACACCAGCGAGAGCGCCTCTACCCCCCAAGCGATTCGCCCTGTAGTCACATCCCCCGTCACCACAGGCAGCACCCGATCGCACCAATTCCCCAGTTGCTCAGCACGATACTCGCTGGCTTGACGAATCGAAATTTCCTTGGGCCGGTCGCCCCATTGCCAGTCATAGGGCGGAGCCCATTCACGAACAGGACGCAGCCGATCCACCTGGGTCACCACCGCAATGGCGGGTAAATCTGACACCTCCGCCTTGACATCTTTAAGGAAATCCACATCCATCTGCAGCGCTGGATCCAGCGCCGGGGTCACCAGCAATACCAGATCAGCCGTCGCGATATAGTCCAATACCTGCTCCCGCAGTTCCGCCCGCTTCACTTGTTCATACCCAGGCGTATCCCAAAGCAATAACGTCTCCCCAACCGCTGAACGCCATCGGTACTGTTGGATTTGATCGGTGCTGGGCAAGACATCGACAACCGCCAATTCAGCCTCAAACAGCGTGTTGATCAAACTACTCTTCCCCGCCCCAGTACGCCCCACTAATAGGATATTGATCGGTTTCTGCTCGATCGTTTCAACGGGTTCTACCTGAGCCAGAATATTCTGGAGGGTCTGGGTTTTCGCCTTAGGCAGAGTCGGCGTTGGTGAAGGAACGTCCGCCACGGCGATCTCGCCCCCGCCATAGAGCGCGATCGCCTGCTGACATAAATTCCGTAGAGCCGTCTCCCGCAACACCTGACTCAGATTCACCAATAATTGCTGACTCGCCTGATCGCTATAGCGTTGGCTAGCCAGTTTCGCCGCCGCCGCCGCTGGATTCAAGAGCCACTGAGCCCAATTCAAGACTCGCCAGAGTTTACGCGCCGACGGCTCCAATTTTTGGTAAACCTCATAAGCCTGGTACGCCTGCCCCACAGTGACCTGATTCAGAACCGGCGACACCTTCTGCATCCACCGATCCATGTCATCCACCGTTCCTCGAATCAATCCGTACGCCTGAGGGACATAAATATTGAGGAGAGGATATTTCACTTCCGGATGGTAGACATGGGCCACCTCCGCCACCACCGCCTGACAACGGCCCCAAAAAGCAGGCCAGTCTTCCCAAATCGGCTGATCATCCCGCGCCGCCGTCAGAATCCCTTGGATTGACGCTTCCGCTTGACGGGCCGTTTCACTCTCCGCTGATAAACCCCTTTCTTCCGCAGCCCCCAGTTCTTCATTAACCTCGGCGATGACAGCCTCTAGCGGATCGACAAGGGAGCGAGTCCACCTGACCAGCAGCCAACGCCAGCCCACAAAGAGCAGGATAAACACGCCCCAGATCCAATTAATCTTCCACTGATGAATTTGCCATGCCGCTGCTACCATCAAGAAACTTACGACGGTTGCGATCGGGAGCGCCAATACGACCCATTGCCATTGCTTTAATCGCATCATGACACCTTAGACTGAAACCCTTATAAGCAGTCTATCGTCCCCCTTCTGGGGACGCCTTCCCTCTTTCCAGTAGCAGCGCTATGATAAGTGCGAGACTAGAAAAGTATAGGCGGCTAAGTTTTCGCTAATATTTCGAGGGTACCCTCGTTCGGGATATTTGTGAGTAGGCTAACCTCCGAATTCCGGCCTCAATCAAGCTATCCAATTCAAGAAATCAATTATGTCAATTTATGTGGGTAACCTGTCCTACGAGGTTACAGAATCCGCCCTGAACGAGGTTTTTGCAGAATATGGTTCTGTGAAACGGGTTCAACTGCCGGTTGACCGTGAAACAGGCCGCATGCGTGGCTTCGGTTTTGTAGAAATGGAGACGGAAACTGAAGAAGCTGCAGCAATAGACGCCCTCGATGGAGCAGAATGGATGGACCGGACCCTCAAGGTTAATAAGGCGAAACCTCGTCGGTAAGGGTGACTCTAAAATTTTGGCAGAGAGAATAATCAAAACTTTTCCCTGCTTCATATGGCTCCAAGCTGAGCCAATCCAAATTATTTACCTGAAAGATAGGACAGGGGTTTCTTCCCTGTCCTATCTTTTTTGTGAATGATGGCTACAGTTTCGCCATTGGCCAGGTGGACGATTCAGCCGATTGAATTTCCGCTGAATATTCAACGTTTAATCCCCTTAAATCGTTCTTTCGCTGACTCAAAGGCTTCTTGCATCACCGCCTGAATTTTCTGGGGATCGGGTTTCTTACCGCCGATTAAATCGCCAAAGTAAACGCAAGCTGCTTCACCCAGAGCCCAGGTGTAGGCGGCGGCCCAGGATGCTGCAATCACACTGCCAAAAATCGGTACGAACTTAATTAACTCCCGGCCGATCGCCTGGGCTAGGAAACCCCCTGCGATCGCACTGACAACCCCGCCTGCCTGGGAAGGCGTCATCGTCTGGCCGTAAAGTTTCCCCAGCAATCCCACCATCGACACTTGCAGCGTCGTCAACACCGGCATCGTCGCGAACGGCAACGGTACAGCCGCAATTGCAGCCGCCATCACCGAGAAAGCCATGATGTAATGCCGTCCCGCATCCCGATAGAGATCCCCCAGTTGCTTGCCCACATTTTGATCCAAAAGCTGATAAATCGCCCGCGACTCTGCTTCCGGCAGTAGCTCCGCTAGCGCCTCTCTCAATCCCTCCAACCCATAAAACACCGGAGTATAACCGTCTTCCTCCAAGGTAAAGTCAATCAGAACAGCGCGATCGGCAATCTCAACAAACGCATTCTGTAGAGCCGTAAACGCCCGAATCACTGCTTCATAGTCAGGAGGATAGCGGGGATGATCGACGGCATGGGGCGGATACGCCTCATGCAAACAGGTCACCGCCAAAAGACAAGGAATATCAGGATACTGACGGCGCAACTGCTGGGCGATATGTCGCAACGTATCTGTAGCGAAATCATTGATCTTGACCGTCAGAATCAACACTCTGGCCCGACGGCTTGCTTCCTGCAACTCCCCGATCAGCTCTTGAATCAACGCTGCTGTGTCTTGATCAACATCCCCTAATCCCACCGTATCGGTAAAAATCAGCAACGGCAGATCGCTGGAGGGGTAAGCGTAGCGTTCCGTATGCTGAGTATGGGGTCGAAATCCCTGACCCACAATTTCAGCCGACACCCCTGTCAGCCCCCGTACAATGGAACTTTTTCCCGCTTGCGGCTTACCCAGCAACAGGGCCTCCGTCGTCGGCAACTCCGCCCGCACAGCCGCCAAAATTTCCGCCACCTGCGCATCGCTGACACTAAACCATTCAACCGTTTTCTTCGCCGCCGCATCAAACGGTAAGAATTTGCCCAAACGCCCAGTGGCAGTTTTCCACACATCCGCAATCAGATTTTTTCTAGCCTCATCGCCCGACCTAGATATTCCCGCATCGGCCAATTCATCCTCCGGTTTGGAGCCTGCTAAAGGCGAGTCAGCATCATTTGACTGAGTCATATCACACAAAAAGGGCGGATTGGCAGGACTGAATTTAGGCTTTAATCATCACTTGTCACCCAAGCAATAACTAATGACTAATACACCGATTGCATAATGCAGTTGACCAGATACCTTGCCATTCTAAGAAGAGTCTTTGGAGGCCGTCAACAAAGGCTTTTCATAACCTTCGGCAGACTTATATTGACCTCTGGGAGTTGGCCGCACCCAGCAGATAGGCTTGAAAAGAGTGCGATCGCAAGGGATGCAAAGCGGAAAGACCGTGCCATCAGCAATCATTACAGATAGAGCAATACTCAGATTGCCCAGATCCATAACCACTCATGACCCTACATCATCACAGGGCGGAGCCTAAGGTCAATCTTTAGAATCCCGACTACACCATAAGGCGTTTCTTAACATAAGGGTTGAGGGAATTCATTCAAGCTGAGGAGTACGCCTGTGCAAATCACCAAGCGCAATGTTGGGTTGACGGTAGACGATAGCCTGATGCGGGTTTACGTGGCCGCCCCTGAACCCAAAGGGCAATACCCAGGCATTTTGTTCTATTCAGACATTTATCAGTTGGGTAGACCGATCACCCTGCTGGCGGATCGACTTGCAGGCTATGGCTATGTGGTCGCTGCACCAGAAATTTTCCATCGCCTAGAACCCATTGGCGCTGTGATTGAACCCACTGATTTGGGGAAGATGCGGGGGAATGATGATGCGCGACGCACTGAAATTGCTGAGTATGACGCTGACGCCCAGGCAGTGCTGGAATGGCTTAAGGCGGAAGAGAGTGTGGTGGTGGATAAACTAGGGACATTTGGCTTTTGCATTGGCGGCCATTTAGCGTTTCGAGCAGCATTGCAAAGTTATGTGAAAGCAGCCGCCTGTTGTTACCCCACGGGGATCCATAGCGGCAAGTTAGGTCGAGGAGTAGCGGACACCATTCAACGGGTTAGCGAAATTCAAGGGGAAATCTTCACCCTGTTTGGAACCCTTGACCCCCACGTTCCCCCTGAGGGGCGACAGACCATTCTGCAAGCATTAGATCAAGCAGGCGTGCGTCACAAGACCTTGTTGTACGAAGCCAACCACACCTTTATGAGGGACGATGGCTATCGCTATGACCCCGAGGCTACGGATAGGGCCTGGGGGGAAATTGTGGAGTTTTTAGGACGGGTGTTTGGGTGACTTTTTTGGGGGATGGGTGGATGGGTGGATGGGGAGGGAGGGAGATGGAGAAAAGGGGGAAATGGGAAAAGGAGGGCTTTTACATGAGAATGCCATTAGCGCTAGAGGTACGGAGAAGTGGTGCGCCGCTGTAGGGGCAAAGCATTTGGCGGAACTCTTCAAATACCTCTGTTAATCTTGCTCCAAATGCTATAGCCCAAGGGGCATGGCTTCGCTAGTGCCCAGATCAATCTTCGACAGGAGTTAGCAAGGATGGGTGAGATAGAAAGGCAAGGGAGGGACATCGAATCCAAAATCTAAAATCCAAAATTCACTGGGAGAGATAATGGTCATTTCACGGCAGGTTGTTGCCGGGGAACTGTCACTTGAGCGGGTGTTTGTTGTTGGATGAATTCCTGTAGTTGGTCTGCGCCGCCGATGTAGCGCCCGCCGAGCCAAATCTGAGGGACGGTAATGGGGGTTTTAGGGGGCATCATGGGCAGGACTCGCGAGATCATTTCGTAGAGGTCTCGGGGGTTACGCACCACGTCGTGGTAGGTGTATTGAATGCCTGCTTGCTCCATGTATGCTTTGGCGCGATGGCAGTGGGGACAGGTTGCTTTGCCGAACAGATGACTGCCTTTGACGGGAGCTTTCTTGGCATAGGCTTCAATCACGGCTTGGGTCAACAGACCTCGATTGAGGGCGTGACCTTGACTAATCACTTTGTCTTCAACTATCACGATGGGAGCGTGCCAGCCTCCTTTGAGTAAAGGCTTCCACCATTCGCTGAGCCATTCTCGGATATCGAATTCGACAGGAATACCGGCCAATTCTGTAGCCAGAGTATCTTGGATGACGTCTTTGGTCAGAGCGCATTCGCCACAGGGAATCTTGACTTTGAAAGGCCCCCAAGCACCTGCCCAACGGAATAAGGTAACTTTAACTTGATTACGCCCCATGCTTTTTTCGCTCCTGTGGGAATAACGTCTATGCTCCCTAGTATTCAAGAGGGGTATGAGGGCCAGATAACTGCGAGGTGAAGGATGCGTTATGAAGAGATGAGAAGCTCCTGAAAAAATATTCCGGTTATCCTGTCACTTATCGGGCACACAATTCAACACCGAGACTCACCGGCGGCATTTGCCGTATTGTCGGCGAGGCCTACCCTCAAAAGATGCCCCTCTGTGGTTTTCATCAATCATTCCGATGAAAGAAGGTAGAAATCCAAATAAAAGTTTATGTGCGTAAGAGTCAAGGTCTTCCTAGAGCACCTAAATTAGTCATGAAACAGAACATAGATAGACACCCTTATAAAATAAGGATTACACGTCTTTACCAAGATTTTTTGAGATATAAATCATCTAGGATGAGTCTCTTTTTAGTATCACCTCTTAATATAAATAAGTGAATTTCATGCAATTAGGCGACATTTTACAACAGTCAATTAAGATATAAATAGACGATACTTTCTTATGATTTTAATCACTTAAATGAGTAGTTTAAATCACCATAAAAATTGATAATAATCACGGCCATACTCAATCAGAATCACAATATGAAACTGAACTTCTTTATATGATAACTACGTATTCGAGAAAGGCCTGATCACTATCAGTGTTCCCCTCTCTTCAACTGAGTCAACCCATTAAACGCTACTTCGGATGACTCTGCTTTTTGAATTTAGCCCGGGATCTCCTTGAGCTTCACTCTCTCAAACTGAGAAAGATTTGCTTATTTTTTATTGAGTCTTGATTCCAGGATGAATTCTCAAGTCTGGACCGATCAATTAGTCAAACAATAGGGTAAAAAAGGCCCTCATGGTGCTTATCTCAACTTGCTATCTGATCAGGAACTTAGAAATCTGAATACATTTTATCCTCAAACTTCTTTTCATCAATAGGAGAGACCTGTCTTGAGGCGGCTCTTCAAAAGCAGGAGAAGTTTTTACAACACAGGAACAAATTACCATGTTAAGTCGAAAGTGGCTCCTTCTAGGTTTTCCAGTTGCATTGGCGATCGCAGCCTGCCAAGCATTGGGCGGACCATCGGGGGCAAACTCCGCCTCGACTGAGCAACTCGCTTCTAATCCAACCGCTTCGCTCACTGCTGTGGCCCCTAATGCGGAAGCTGCAGCCAAGCAAGTTGCTGTCTACTGGCGGATCAAGATGGATAGCCCTCTGAGCCTAGAAGATATGGAGGCAAAATATATGCCGACCCTGGAGAATATGCGCACGCGGGAGGGGTTAATTCGCAAGATTTCATTGCGATCAGAAGACGGGAAGACGGTTGGCGGTATTTATCTTTGGGCGAATTGGGATTACGCCGCCTATCAACTTGAACCAGACCTCTGGGCTACAGTTTCCAAAAAATATGGCGATGCGCAGGTTTCCGTCACGCCTCTCTGGTCTCCTTTAGTGGTTGATAACCTGTTGGGGCAAGCATTATTTGAAGGGGAAGCACTCGATGAACACTCACACGATCCTCTGAATTGGGAAGAGGATGGGATGATGTATACCGTCGTGGTGCAAATTCCCCTGGCGAGTCCGGTGACAGCGGCAAAGCACATTGAATCCGCTAAAACTCTGACCTCTAATTATGCAGAAGTGAATGGATTAGTTCGCAAGTATTTTATTCGCAGTGACGAAGGCGACCAAGTCGGCGGGGTGTTACAGTTTATGACAAAAGAGGCGGCGGATGGCTTTATCAATGCAGCCTGGATCGAGAATATTCGAAATAAATACGGAACAGAACCCATCGTTCAACGATATTACACTCCTTGGGTGGTGAACACGGCTGATTCTTCAATTGTCGGAATCAATTGATGTAAGGCTGATAGGGCTCCCCTATCCTCTGCTCTTTAGACAGGGATAGGGGAGGATTGATACTTCAAAGAGCGGTTCCCGATCAGATTTGTAACCTTTTTTCAGTCTTCTCTTTATCTTCTCTGTCTATGAGGAAGATTGGTTAGACCCCCATTGATTTTGAGCCATGGATTCTGTGATATCGGCCTCTAACCCGTCAAAAAATCGCTTCCTGTCTCGTCAAAAGCGGTTGAGACGCACGGTTAGGTTCGCATATTTGCGATTCAAACGAATCCGAGGCCGACCGGATGCAATCGCCCGGGGCATTGCAATGGGCATTTTCACTGGAGTGATGCCCTTATTTGGGATTCAAACCGTATTTGCGATCGCACTGACGACCCTAGTCCGGGGCAATCCGTTAGCGGCGGCAGCCGCAACTTGGATCAGCAACCCCATTACCTTTATTCCGCTTTATACCCTCAACTTTCGCATCGGTCAGCAGATTCTAGGCTCCCAAGATCTTTTTCTTAACCTACAATCACCGCCTTCCTTCGTTCAATTCTTGAAGCTGGGTTTTGATTGCATCGCCACGTTGACGGTGGGATGTGTCGCCCTTGGCATTCCCCTAGCTCTGGTGAGCTATCTGCTGACCTTATCCCTGGCCACGTATTGGCGTCGCCAGGGTCGCAACCGCAATCGACGCCGTCAGCCCTTAACTCGATGAAAAAAGTTGCCTGTTAAAGACCTACCCTAGGATCGTTCATTCGGTAAGATCAAATTTTTTGTCTATTGGTTATCACAAATTATCAATTTTTGACGTCCTCTTTGAAAGAAGCAACTGACTTTTGCCAGGATCGAAATATCCTACCTCGTTGGCGGCTCGACATAGGTGAATCGCTCCTCCCCTTCACCCTACTCTTTTTCACCCTATTGTGCGGCGAGAGAAATTTTGGCAGTCCAGATAATCTAGTCTGCGATATTAGCGTCAACAAATCAAATTTGAGGGTGTTCCAACTATCACGGTTGATGCACTGAAACCCAAAGAGCTGCCTCCATAGGTGACCCATATAACCTTTCTGAGGATCATCCAATGCTGAGTTTATTGGGAATTCCGGTTGCTCAATTATTCGGTGTTTCTGGCCAGCATCAGATAGCTCAAACCGAATCCACTGCTGTCATAAAAAATATCCGCGCGAGGCTGATTAAGATGGGGCAGCTGGCCCTTGTGACTGCAATTGTGACGGCCTGCGCGGCGCCTGTAACCAGACAAGACGAAAATCAGCTTGAAGCATCAGAGTTAGGCGCCGTAGCCTTTGATGTTTCTTGCTCAACCGAAGTTTCAGAAGACTTTGATCAGGAGATCGCGCTCCTACACCATATGCAGTATGTGCAGTCCCGCACTGCTTTTGAACAAATAGTGCAATCCGCCCCCGACTGTGGAATGGCCCATTGGGGCGTTGCGATGACCCTATTCCAGCCTTTGTGGCCGTCTCGTCCTGGGCCTGAAATCCTGCAACGCGGATGGGAGGAGGTGCAGCTTGCCCAATCTTTGGGGCTAGGGAGCGATCGCGAAACCGATTTGGTAAACGCAACGGCGGCTTTCTTCCAAGAGCCAGAATCAGCGGATTGGCGGCTGCGGATCCAAAGGTGGAGCGACGGCATGAATCAGGCCTACGCAGCGCGGCCGGACGATATTGAAACAGCTGTATTCTATGCCTTATCGCAACTTGCCGTCGGACAATATGAATCAGACCGCATGGAGTATCATGCGCACGCGGCTGACGTGCTGCTTAAGGTTTATGAACAGGAACCCGCCCATCCTGGCGCAATTCATTACACGATTCACGCGAATGACGTCCATAGCAGGGCAAACGAGTCTTTAGACGTGGTGAGGAGCTATGGCGCAATTGCACCAGCGGTTCCCCATGCGTTGCACATGCCCACCCATATCTTTGTCCGACTAGGGTCATGGCCTGAAGTAATTGAGTGGAATCGCCGGTCTGCGGATGCAGCCTTGAATTTTCCTGCACCGGATGGAATTTCCCACCATTACCCCCATGCGCTTGATTATCTGGTTTATGCCTATCTGCAGCAGGGGAATGACCGAATGGCCAACTCAATCGTTGAGGAAACCTTGGCCCGAGAAGAGCCTTTCCAAGGAACATTTATCAGCGCCTTTCACCTAGCCTCTATCCCTGCCCGATATGCGGTCGAGCGACACGCGTGGGATGAGGCGAAGGCCATCATCCCAGCGACGCCGTCATCGGTAGCCTGGGAACGGTTTTATTGGGCTGAGGCGATCAGTTGGTTTGCGCAGGGCCTTGGCGCTGTTCATACCGATGATATGGAACAGGCCGAACAAGCCGAACTGAAGATAATTGAGCTGCGGGATAAGGCGAAAGCCGCTGGTGAAGACGGGTTTGCAAACTATATCGAAATTGATCGGCTAGTTCTGTCCGCTTGGCGGGCCTACGGCGCTGGGGAAATTGAACGGTCTCTAGAGTTGGCTGGCGCCGCGATAGACCTTGAAGCATCCACAGAAAAACATCCGATTACCCCTGGGGCAATTTATCCAGCACAAGAAGCCCTGGGCGATTTGCTCCTTAACATGGGGCGTTTCAAAGAGGCATACCCTGCATATGAGAAGTCACTCGTTACCTGGCCGGGGCGATTTAACAGTATCGCCGGCGCTGCTAGAGCGGCTAGAGAAGCAGGGTTAGAAGATAAAGCAACTACTCACTATCAGTCACTGATGGCGATGTCAGTGGAACCTGACTCCAGTCGACCTGCACTTCTAGAAGCCCGTAAGTTTTTGAAGCGTTGAAGAGCTACGTAAGCTAGCATCCGCTAGAGTAGATTTTTTTCCTGGTTCCCAGGCTCTACCGACGGAACCGATAACGGCGGCTCTGCCTCAAGACAATCCGAGTCTTCTGTGGAGGCGAAACCGTAATCTTGCAGCGGTCAATTAGCGTTAAGTTCTATCAGAGCTTTCGTCAAGGCCGGTAAAGACATGCCCAATTTGACTTGTTCTGCTTCTGATTGAAGCTGTTCCAGGTGTTTAATCACGGCGCCGTTGGCGCCGCCGTTGCCCATTGCCGCAAGACATCTGCCTCTACCCACCAAAAATTCACTCCAGGGAAAAGGATCTACCCGAGTATACTCTTCCAGAAGATCCGCATAATGGTTCGCCCTGGACCAATCTTGATGAGTTAATGCGGCTTCGATGGCGTCTCGATAAAACCAGAAGAAATTGTGGGAAATGCAGCCCTGAGCAAGAATGGCGTCCCCCTGCCGCAAATAGTCCCAACAGGCCTCAGCTTCTTCAGAAACCAAGGCCAGTAAACCCAGGACCCGAGGAGCGACAAACCGCACTTCTGTCTCATGACAAATCTTGAGAGCGTCTTCTAATAAGGCCTTGGCGTCTGAACGTCGCCCTTGGCAAAACCGAACTCGAGCTAACCGTTGCAGAATGTAGGCTCGATAGCGTTTGTTATTGAGGGAAAAGGATAACTCTAGGGCGGCTTCAATCGATTGCCCGCCTAGGTCATACTCCCCTAACTCAGTGAAAAGTTCGCCCTGGTTATCTAGGGTGTACATCAGGGTGCGGCGGTCTCCAATCTGACGAGCCATTTTTAGCGTGAGCTGATTATTGGCGATCGCGCCCATCAGATCATGCATATACCGCATCATCGCCGACATTTGATGACGATTAGCCATTTCAATTTGCACAAACCCATGCTGCTGGGCAACCTCAACACAGCGCTGGTAGTAGGTCATGGCGGATTTAATCCGCTTATTGGCGTAAACGGCGTCAGCCAGGCCTCCCAAGGCTCGGGCTTCCAATTCTGGGTCTTGAACTTGAACGGCATAGTCCAAAGCCTTTTGCTGAGACTGGAGACACCCATCCAGATCCCCCTTAGAAAAGCAAAAATTGCCCTTGAAGTAGTGGATTTGGGACAACGCCCGATCCGCGCCTTCTCCCTTCGCCAGAGACAAGGCGCGATTGATGGCGATCACGCCTTCTTCATAGCCGCCGCTCAAGCGAACCCCAGCAGCCACCCCAATCCACGCCCGACACGCTTGAAGATCAGTCGTCGCTAACGGCGCCGCCTCTCGGTAGAGGGCGATTGATTCGGTAGGGCTCCCGATTGCTTGCACCAACTGGGCCAACAGGCAGGTCAAATCATAGCGATCAACAGGGGCGAGCGCCAATTCCAGGCCACGTCGCGCCAACCCCAGCGCCAACTCAAATTGAAACCTCTGATAATGGGCGGCGGCGGCTTGGCAATAGGCGCTGGGGGCCTGAGCCGCTTCCGCCCGATCTAAATGGGTCGCCCACAGATCTAGGTCTTGATCTGAAAACCAAGCGGCGGCTCGTCGGTGGAGTTGTTTCCGATCGGAGGTCAACAAGGCCTGATATACCCCATCCCGGATCAAGGCGTGACTAAAGCGATAACCGTCCCCGTCTGGATAGATTAGAGAATGCTCAACTAACTTCTCCCCCGTATAGGCCGGTTCAACCAGCAAGTAGCGTAAAGTCTCTAGGGTAAAGTGTTGTCCCAACACAGAGGCCGTCTGGAGCGCGATTTTATCCACGAAATCTAATTGATCGACCCTGCCCAAAACAACACTTTGCAGTGAACTGGGCAGTGGGGGAGATAAGGCGACCTGTCCCGTCCGAATAAGCTGTTCGAGAAACAGCGGATTCCCCTCTGCACGTTGGACACAGTTTACAGCGAATGCTGGGTCGAGGTCAGCATAACTCTGCACTAGCTCCAATGCCTCCTGACGACTCAAGGGGGCCATATCCCAACATTGCATCCGTTCCTGGGGCAACCGTTTCCACCAAAGTGAATCAATCGGATCCCCCTCTATCCGCGAGGTCAATACCACTAATACTGGATAGGCCGCCAGTCGCCCAATCAGGCTGGCGAGTTGGGTCAGCGTGGCGTCGTCGATCCAGTGCAAATCATCAATCGTAATAATGACGACAGGTTGCTCCTGGCTATTGGCGCTGACTAATCGACTCACCGCCTCGACTTTGCCAGCAACCCGGGTTTGATTATCCATCGCTTGGTATAGGGCCTGCTCAGCCTTTGACTGAGGCATTTCCAGCAATGCGTTAAGGTGCATCCGAGTAGACTCAGGCAAGGCATGTTGACATAACGAGTGCTGCAGTCGCCGCTCCCTTTCTGATGGATCAGCCTGCATCGTTAGTCCTAACCACTGCTCAGCCAGTTGCCGAAATAAGCCGCCATGACTGCCCAAGCCAAAATCGAGAATAGCGACGCCATGGCAAACTGCCCCTTGCTGGCTGGCGATGCGCCTAAATTCAGTTAACAAACGAGTTTTGCCAATTCCGGCTTCGCCTCGGATATAGACTATTCGCCCCGCCCCAGTTTGCATACAGTGATTCAGGACGTCGGTGAGCGCTGTTAACTCCTGGCGACGTCCTACGAATTGCGATCGCAGCGGCTCCGGTTGGACAGGGGCAAGGCGTTGTATGCGCCAAACCGTCAAGGGGTGATCAATGCCTTTAATCTTGACCTGATCCAGTCTATCCGCCAGCACCAGATCCCCCACCGCCTGTTTAACGCTGTCTGACACCAAAATTTCATCCAGCCCAGAGAGTCCCTCTAACCGAGCAGCCAGATTCGCCGCCGGACCAATCACCGTATATTCATCGTGGACATGGCTGCCCATATGGCTGGCGACGACTTGGCCATGGGCCACGCCAATGTGGATATGCAACGGACAGTCGACCGCCTCTCCTAGCTGGGTCACCGCATCCCGAATTTCAATCGCCGCCCGCACCGCCCGTTCCGGATCGTCCTTGTGGGCCAGCAACACCCCAAACTCCCCCATCACATTGTCGCCAATGTGCTTATCCACCCGACCGCCATAGCGCTCAATGATGTCATCCACCACTTTGAAATATTGATTGAGCAAATCGTGGGTGGACTCTGCGCCGAGTTTTCCAGAAAGGGCGACAAATCCGGCAATATCTGCAAATAAAACCGTCACCTGACGATTTTCTCCGTCAAACCCCGCAGGCATTTCATCAGAGAGATGGGTCAACCTGTATTTCTTCAGGGCAGTTAACAACTTTTTACGATGACCCAACGAGACCAAACCCAATTCCCTTAAGTCAGCTTCGTTGAGACTCGCCAACACCGTCTCATCAATATCATTTTGATAAAAGGCGTCAGCATACTGGCTCAATCCCAACTCCCTAAGCCAGACTTGAATATCCACAGCCCCCCCAAATTCCTGACATCGTTTGCCTGCCTGAAAGTATTTTGAGGGATCGCATCCAATTTCTACCGCTAGCGTAATCAGTCTTAGTTAAGTAATTGCGTAAAATTAATTTCACAATCAGCACTCAGTAAAGCCAAAATGTCATGTCGAGTGAAGCAAAGCGGAATCGAGACATCCCAGGCTTTAGCGGAGATTGAGATTCCTCGCTCCTCTCGGAATGACACTTGATCTCTGTGTTCAATGCCCAAGCACTTATCAGGAGAGGCCTCTGGTTTTTACGTTGGGGGAGTAGGCAGTAGACAGTAGGCGGTAGATGGGGAGAAGATCCCTGCCTACCGCCTACTGTCTACCCATCCCCTCAATCCATCATTCAACTCCCCTTGACATCTACCTACTGGATGGTAGATACTTAAGTCATGGAAAACAACACCGCCAAACATATATTGGACGTCGCTCAGGATATCGTGCGGAATCGAGGCTATAGCGCCTTTAGTTACGCCGATATCTCAAAGCAGGTGGGGATTCGGAAGGCCAGTATTCACTACCACTTTCCTTCTAAGGATGAGTTGGTTAGGGCCTTAGTCAAGCGATATCGGGAAGGCATGGCGCGGACCTGCGCTCAAATTGCAAAATCCGCCGCCAGTCCTGACCAACAGATGCTCCAATTCGCCAATCTTTACCGAGATGGGTTAGAGCATAATCAAATCTGCTTGTGCGCCATGTTAGCGGCGGATTTTGCAGTGTTGCCCCCAGCGGTCCAGGAGGAGATCCAACGCTTCTTTCGAGATATCGAAGTCTGGCTCACAACACTGCTCCAGCAAGGATGCGACGACAAACTTTGGGACTGTCAACCTTCGGTTGAGCAGGAAGCGAAAGGACTAATGGCGATGTTGCAAGGCGCCCAGCTATTGGCCCGTTCCTCTGAGGATGGTGCGGCTGCTTTTGAGCAGCTTGTCTATCCAATCCTAGAAGCCAAGTTTTCCAACGCATAATTTTTTTTGGCTCACTACCTACCTGTCAGTAGGTAGGTAAATATTTTATCCATTTACTCATTTAAGTTAGGAGATCATCATGTCCCAAGAATTCTCGGGTCAGAAACTGATTGTCATTGGCGGCACAAGCGGTATTGGTAAAGCAGTCGCACAGATCGTTCTCGAACGAGGCGGTTCAGCCGTACTAATCGGGAGTCGAGAGGAAAAAGTCCGGGCAGCGGTCGATGAACTGAAGGGTTATGGCCCCGTAGTGGGAGAACGCGCCAATATCGCTAATACTGACGAGCACCACGCCCTGATTGAGCGACTCAATCAAAGCCATGCGGATGCAACCTTACTGGTCAACTCAGCCGGGGTATTTCTCCCCAAGTCTTTCTTGGACTATGAAGAAGCAGACTATGACCTCTATCACGACCTTAATAAGGCGACTTTCTTCATCACCCAAGCGATCTCGCAAAACATAATCAACCAAACCGCTCAAGGGTCTATTGTCAATGTGGGCTCCATGTGGGCTCAACAAGCGGTTCAGGCGACTCCCTCATCGGCCTATTCCATGGCGAAGGCAGGACTGCATGCGCTGACAAAACATCTGGCGATGGAACTAGCGGATAAGCATATTCGGGTGAATGCGGTATCGCCCGCCGTCGTGGAAACCCCCATCTACGAAGGCTTTATCCCCAAAGAGAATGTCCACGGCGCTCTGCAGGGCTTCAATGGCTTCCACCCCATTGGTCGAGTGGGGACACCCAATGATGTGGCGGAAGCGATCGCGTTTTTACTCTCCGATAAGGCGTCTTGGGTAACCGGGGCGATCTGGAATGTGGATGGCGGCGTCATGGCTGGCAGAAATCAGTACGCCTAAGAAATGTGCTGATTAGTAGACAAGCATTTCGGAGTGGATCTTGCGCCCCTTATCGGAAATATTTAGCCGATAAAACGATACTTCCACACAGGAACAATCAGCAGCAGGGTTCACTCGCTAAAGGAATAGTCGCGGAAGTCTGCCGTCTCGTTTCCTCTCAAGTACAGAACAGCGCTCACATCACCCTGTTGAATAGGTTCTAGCCAGACAAACTTCTTGTCATTGATAAATTCTTGCAGGGCGTTTTCCTTGCCATAGAGCGCCGCACTCACCGCCTCCTCAAGACGCTTAGATACAAATATGCGCTCAAACTCTTGATTATTGTCTTCATTCCGAGGCCACCCGTCGTAGTACCACAGAGCGTCCTTGTCTGACGCGTCTGGCAGATAAAGAAGAACGGCTCTGATCAGGTCTAACCGCCTCACCGTATTAATAGCTTGCTCAAGCTCAAGGGAAACTTCGGGCGCGTTCAAGTTAGTCGGCAAGGAGCGTGCAATCTTGGGGGCAAATCGTTGGGCTTGTTGCTCAGCAAGTTGACGAAAGACCGCTTGGCGATGCTGTTGTACTCCTGCATTTACCATGCTGAGCGCAATCAGTAACCCAATCAGCGCAGAAACCCCTAACAGGCTTCGCTTTGCATAGTACCCGACCCTAGGCGGCGGAAGCGATCGCCCTTCGTGGGAGGCCCGCATAATCTCCACAATTTCCAGGAGACCAAGTACAAAGCTCAAGGCGATCCCAACGCTAGCGAGCACTAGACATGAGAAAAAGACGCCATAGAGAAAGTCTTCGACCCTCTGGCTAAAGATATCCCACCCCAAAAAGGTGTCAAACAGGCCAACAATTACTAGTACAGCTCCAATGGATAGGAGAATTGCGGTAGTTCGAATGACTAATCGAAGCATTCTAAATCTCTCTCAAGACAACTCAATTATGGCCTTTCGGGTAAGACATGGCGTGTTTAAGAGGAAGTAAGTGCCTGTGCAGAAATATTTACAGACCAGGTGACCGTATTCGAGTGGTTTCAGCGGCTTTTCTCTGTAATTAATTTCGCCTACCTACTTA
>JASJDH010000601.1 GCA_030065175.1 Leptolyngbyaceae cyanobacterium MO_188.B28
ACCCTGATATCGTTGCAGTTACTTTAACCTAATGCTGACTCACAGGCTAATTAAGGGTTGTACGACTTAGCAGGAAAAGTCAGGTAAGCAGCTCGGTCCATCACAGTCTTGACAACTCTGCACACCCTGGGTGCCTTGACGCTGTATCAAGGTTTCTACAAGTTTCCATGCCTGCTCGAGCTTTTTAGGTCCATAGCTGGTTCTTGGCATTCAAGCAACTCAAGATTATAAAGCCGGGTATTTCAATCTAGGGAATTTGGGGAATTTAGGGCACCCAGATACCCTAGTTTTCAAATGCGCACTGAATAAGACTTTCAAGATTTTTCTGCGGAGGTATTCCGTGGGGCAATCTACCCGAATTTAGGTTAGGCATGTCGTTAAGAGAACATCTCCATGAAAAAATCAATTCTCACCCTAACCACTGGCATCACATCCATTGCTATCGTTACCAGTCTCCACCTCGCTACGATTGAAAATCCAACTGACATCCAAAATCAGCTCAGCACCACAACCAATACGATCGCCATCGCTGGAACCACTGCCATCTTCGGCCTCTTAGATGACGATCAAGACGATCCCAGCACCCCCTGAATTTGAATGGTGATCGCTCCTGCTAATGCTAATAGCGATCGCATTTTTGATTTCGATACTTAGTGCGATCGCGGATCTCCTATGACGCTTAGTAGGCTCTATCCATCCATACCTCAAGCCGCACTTAGAAACGCGATCGCGACCTACTAAGAGAAGATTGTTCTGAGCATGGACTGGAGCGATCGCGGATGGCGATTAGTAGACGCTATTCATCAATTTCCCTTGAGCATCGCTAGAAACGCGATCTCAACCTAATGATCTGCTCGATTACCATTCAGCCAACTGCTCAACTCTTGAAGCGTCGAGAAATCTAACAGCGCCTCCCCCAGTTTCTCCAACTGGGCCAGCGATAACTGCTCAATTTGCGAACCCAGATCTGGCGGCAATTCACCAAGTTTATGAGTTAGCTGACGGAGGATTAGCGATCGTCCCTCCTCCTGCCGACCTTCCTGCCGACCTTCCTGCCGACCTTCCTGCAAAATATCTTGATATATGACGGATTCTTGCATAATCTCTCTCCGCAAAATTTGCTGAACCATCCCCTTTTCCAATACTAACCCCGCCAAAATCGCCGCCGCAGCCGTTACATTACTTTGCAGGCGACGATCTGGAATCGCCTCAAGCTGAGTCGCCACCTGCCGCAGCGCCTCGGATCGGTCGGCGACTCGACTCAACACAGCGAAGGGCAATAGTCCTGGCGTACCCAGAAATACCTCCAACGGCTGTTTCCACAATCGAATGACCTCAAACTCATGACGAGTACTCGGCAGGGTAAAGGTGGTTTGGCGCACTAATTCTGATCCAGTCTGCTGCAAATAGATCACCACCTGCCGCATTGATTTGCTGGGAAACCGACGATATCCCCACACCCGATAGTCCAACATCCGAAAGGGAATCTCTGGATCAGGCTGAGTCTGGAATTCTACATGCAGCACCAGCGAATCCGATTGCATTAATATCAGCGCATCCGCTCGAATCGGCTCCAACGAAAGCTCAGAGGGGCTCAACTCTGTCAGCGCTATGGGTTCCCCCAACAGCCAACTGGCAAAATCAGTGGAAAAGGACTCGATGAGAAACTTGCAGATGGTGTCAAACATGACGGCATTCTACTCTTTTCCTGATTTATAGGCTTCCAGCGATCGCCGCCCGCTAAAATAAGCCAGAAGATTAATTCGGCTTCAGGACACAGGACGTGGCCCATATTACTGTATTGACAATTGGTTCTCGCGGAGACGTGCAGCCCTTTTGCGCACTTGCTCTGGGTTTACAGCAGAGAGGACACCAGGTCACGTTAGCCAGCAGCGTTAACTTCGCCGACTTCGCTAGTCAACTTGGCATCCCCTTTGCCCCGATCTCGGGTAACTACCAAGAACTCATGAGTTCACCAACAGGACTGGAATTTCTGGAAGGCGACAATAGCGCCACCCTGATCAACGATGAACTCCGATGGCGACAACTTCTTGAAGGATGGAACGCCTGCCAAGGCAGTGACTTGATAGTCCTCTCACTACTCGGGCTGTGGGGATATCACTTAGCTGAAGCCCTCAAAATCCCGGCCATATTGGCCGCCCAAATCCCAATAGCGTCGACTCGAGCGTTTCCCTTCTTACGCTTTGCAGAGCGAACCGATCAGTATTGGCCAGGTTTAGTGAACGTTTTCAGCTATCGCTTGTTGGAATTTTTAAATTGGCGCAAGAACCATAAACTGTTCAATCAGTTTCGGCAAGAAGTGCTTCACTTACCCCCACTTCCCTGGGCTGGGGCGCGTTACCGGCGCAACCCACCGCCAACTCTTTCACCTCTACCGACTATCAACTGCTACAGCGCCGCTGTGGTTCCACCCCCCTCGGATTGGGGGCTTGCAATTCAGCAAGGTGGATACTTGTTCCTCGATACAGCTAATGGATTTACCCCGCCGCCAGCACTACAAGCCTTTCTTGAGGCGGAACCCCAGCCCTTCTATATCGGCTTTGGCAGCATGATCTCTCGCAATCCCGAGAAGTTGGCTCAGACAGTTATCTCCGCCTTGGAAGCAAACCAACAGCGGGCCGTGATCTGTTCTGGCTGGGGGAATATCGGCAAAGCCAACCTGCCGCCATCCATCTATATGATCGATGAAGTTCCCCACGATTGGCTTTTCCCTAGAGTGGCGGCGGCGATTCATCATGGTGGGGCGGGCACGACCGCCGCTACATTGAAAGCCGGAATTCCGTCAATTGTTGTCCCCTTCTTCGCTGACCAACCGAGCTGGGGTCGACGCCTGGAGCAACTAGGGGTCAGTCCGGCGACCCATCCTCAGAAAGGACTCACTTGCGACCAACTGACAAGCAGCATCCAGGCAATCGTCGACAATGCCAGTTTCAGAGAACAGGCACAACAGTTACGCACCAAACTTCAAGCGGAGGACGGGGTTGCTCAAGCAATCAGCATTATCGAATCTTACCTCAAGTAAAGTTAAGCTGATTGGGCGTCAGCACATAGGTTTCAGCACATAGGGGAAGAACAAGTCGAATGATCAACTTGCTGATGGATTTTCTGGCGAACTTCCACGAAAGTCATGATCTTCTGAACCGTACCCCTAATGACGAATGACCAATGACCAATGACCAATGACGAAAATCCAAAATCGAAATTCCAAAATTGGTCGATTCCAGTCTCTCAGACAGCCAGATAGCGTTCCAGGATTTCGGGGTGCTCTCGCAACCGTTGCATCTCCCCAGACCATTGAACAATTCCGGTATCCAGGATGTAGACTCTACTCGCCAACTCCAACGCCCAAGCAATATTTTGCCCCGTAATTAACAGGGTTTGCCTCCTACTCGCCAAGCGCTCAATCACTTCCCCCATGCGCCGCACCAGCAACGGCGCTAGTCCTTCAGTCGGTTCGTCCATCAACAGCAGTTGGGGATTCCCCATCAGCGTGCGGGCGATGGTCAGCATTTGTTGTTCTCCCCCCGATAGATTGCCCGCCCGTTGATGGCACAGACTCGCCAGTTCCGGAAAATCAGCATACGCCATTGCCAAACGGCGACTGTCCGATCGGGATTTCAGCGCGACTTCCAGGTTTTCCTGAACCGTCAAAGCAGGAAACACGCGCCGATTTTCGGGGACTAAGCCAATGCCTCGGCAAGCAATCTCCCAGCTAGGCAACCCGGCGATTTCTTCTCGGTTGAAGAGGATACCGCCCTGCAGCGGGGGCTGAACGCCCATAATACTCAGAAGAGTGGTTGTCTTGCCGACGCCGTGTCTCCCCACCAGCACCACCACTTCACCAGGATAGACGTCTAAACTGACCCCAAAAAGAATGTGGCTATCCCCATAGAAAGTATGAATCGCGTCGACTTTGAGTAAAGGATTCCTCACTGGGGGACCGTTCCTAAATACGCGCGACGGACATCTGGATTTGAGCGGATCGCTTCGGGCTCACCTGCAGCGATAATTTGCCCCTGATGCATAACAATGATCGTTTCCGCTAGATTAAAAACGACTTCCATATCATGCTCGGTAATCAGAAAGGCGCAGCCCGTTTTCTGATTGAGCTGACGGAGCAATTGGACGATACGGCTGGCGTCCTCTCGACTCATGCCTGCAGTGGGTTCATCTAGGAGAATTAAGCGGGGTTCTAAGGCCAGGACGAGGGCGATTTCCACCAACCCTTGCTCACCATGGCTGAGGTTCTGAACGGGCTTTGCCGCCAGGTGTTGGACGCCAACCAGCGCCAGAATTTTCTCGACCGCTTGGTTGAGGGGGCGATCGCACTCCACCCGACGCCACCAGTCAAATTGTCGCCCCATCCGGCTGATCGCCGCCGCCCGCACATTTTGCCGCACCGTCAGCGCTGGAAAAACGCTAGTAATCTGGAAACTGCGGCCAATCCCCGACTTAACAATGGCGTGGGGCGGTAAACCCGTAATATTTTTTCCCGGCAAGTTTTCTCTCTGCAAGGTTATTTGGCCGGATGTGGGTTTGAGGCGACCGCAGATCAGGTGGTAGAGGGTGGTTTTACCGGCGCCATTCGGGCCAATCAGAGCCGTGATCGCCCCCATTGGGAGGGTTAAGTTGACGTCGTTGACCGCCCGAACCCCGCCAAACTCTTTCACCAGATCGGTCACTTGTAGGATGGTTTCTGACGCCATAGCGCACACCTCACTTCCCTCTCAGGGTCAACGGTCCGCTCCACCCTCTGACTAGCTTGTCGATATACGCCGTCAGACCGCCCCGAAACCCGAGAATCAGAGGAATCAATAATAGACCCAGGAAAAAATGCCACAAATCCAGTTGACGGTCGGCTAAGGTAGCGGGAAGGAGGGGGGCGCTGGCCAACCATTGCCAGAAGTAGCGCTGGTTTGATTGAATAATGTGCTCCAATACCAGAAAGACCGCCGCCCCCACTAGCGGTCCCGCAAAACTCCGAGCGCCGCCCAAAATAGTCATCAACACCGGCATGGCGCTAAACGTCCAATGGGCGATATCAGGGCTCGCGACCCGTTGGAACGGAGCCCATAACGCCCCAGCCAGCCCCGCCCAACCGCCCGCGATCGCAAATGCGATCCAGCGCAGACGGCGAAGATCGACCCCGGTAAAGATTAAGCGGTCTGAATTTTCTCGACTCGCCTGCAGCAATTCTCCAAAAGGGCTGTGAGTAATGCGCCAGAGTAGAATGATCGTGACAACAAAGGCAAGGGCGCAAACATAGTAGTAATTCGTGAACCCCTGAATATTCACCGCCAACCCAGGAATCCCCAGGTCGGCGGCAAGCACCCCTGAAATTCCATCACTGCCGCCCGTCACCTCCCGCCATTGAAAGACAATGGTGAACACCATCATGCCAAACGCCAGGGTGAGCATAGCAAAGTAAATTTCATCCAAGCGCACGCTGAAATAGCCCAGTACTGCTGCTACTACCAAGGCCGCCATGACTCCAACTGCAACTGCCAGCAGAAAAGGGATAGAGCTTTTGATTAAATAGGCACAAACATAAGCACCAGTGGCAAAATAGGCAGCATGACCAAAACTGAGCAAACCAGTATAACCAAACAGCAGATTAAAGCTGAGGGCAAATAAGCCCATCAACAGAATCTCCGTCAGCAAAACTAGATGGAACGGCGATAGCATTAGAGGCAACAACAACAGTATCGCTAGACCTACTATCGCCGCAATCGACTTGATGCGATTCCTCATAAGCTCAATTAATTGCTCTACTTCTTTCCCCTATGCTCCCCTGCTCACCTACTCCCCTGCTCCCCTAATCCCC
>JASJDH010000602.1 GCA_030065175.1 Leptolyngbyaceae cyanobacterium MO_188.B28
GGATGTAATTCACTCATTCTGCAGCTAATACTGAGTAAAAATGGACGCCATTCTGCAAATCGTAGAAGTGCTTCTGCTCCCTGAAGCCGAAGTAAATCTAATCACCGAAGTTCTCCAGCTCACCAACAACGAACGGGCCCAAGCGGGGCTAGATCCCTTGACCTTGGACCTGCAACTGAGCCAAGCGGCATACAACCACAGTGTTGATATGGCGCATCATGACTACTTTGGTCATACCGGCTCCGATGGCTCGGCCAGTTGGAATCGGATAACCGCAGCGGGCTACGAGTATCAAACAGCGGCTGAAAACATTGCAGCGGGGTACCCGACAGCCGCGACGGTTTTCCAAGCATGGATGAACAGCCCAGAACATCGGAGCAATATCCTAAATCCTAATTTCGATCATGTTGGAATTGGCTATTACAAATACGACAATGACACTGGAGTTAATAACTTTTATCGCTATTGGACACAAGATTTTGGCGCCCGACTGCCGGGTTCAACCCCACCTGAGCTCGCGCCTCAGGAGCCCCAAGCATCTCAGCCAGCGCTAGTAGAACCTGCCCCCCCAGAAAATTCAGCGCCTCAACCCACTTCAATAGAGCCCTCGCCGCCGGAGACTCCAATTGCTCAGCCAACTCAATCTGAGGCCAGTGAAAGTGCAAATCTGAACCCTGAATCTGCACAACCGGAACCTAGCGAAGCTAGTGCAAACCTGAACCCTGTATCTACGCCAGCGGGGCCTAGCGAAGTTAGTGCAAATCTGAATCCTAAATCTGCTCTAGCGAAGCCTAGCAAAGTTAGAGCAAATCTAACCCCGCAGATGAAGCAACTGAGTGTTGAAGGCTCCCCTAACACCCCTGACAATTTATCTGGAGACGGAAGCAATCGTGCTCAGAAGACTCCCGAGGATAGCAATCGACCTGCCATTCCCATCAATGAAGATGGCTCGGACAATGAAATCTCCAGCAATTCTGAGAACGAGATACTAGCCGGTATTCGTGAGCTTGAGACCCGGATAATCGAGGCGGCGGCGGAAAATCGCGCTCAGACGTCTTCTGAGAATAGCGATCGCCCTGCGATTCCTATCGATGGAAGTGACTCAGACGATGAAATCCTCGGCGGTTCTGACCACGAGATAATCATGGCCGCGGCAGGGGATGATCTGGTTGCAGGGGGATTAGGCGACGATCAGATTTTTGGAGAAGCCGGGGACGATGTGTTGCGAGGAGACGACAATAGACGTGCTTCTGGGGGAACAATTGGCGGCGACGATATTATTTTTGGCGGACAAGGAGATGACCGAATTGGCGGGAAAGGTGGAAACGACTTCCTATTGGGCGGCGCAGGAGATGACAGAATTTGGGGAGATGATGGCGACGATCTGCTTTGGGGAGGCTTAGGCGACGATATCTTAGTGGGGGATGACTCCTCCAGCGGCAGCGGACAAGACATTTTTGTTCTGGCGGTGGGTGGAGGAACCGATACGCTCAAAGATTTCCAAGTGGGGGTTGATCTAATTGGCTTAGCCTATGATCTCAACTTCGGCAGTTTGTCCGTTATCTCTAACGGGGACGATACCTTAATCAAGGTGCATGAATCATTCTTAGCTGTTGTCAATGGCGTAAGTGCAGCTGAATTATCTTCAAGCGCCTTCACGGCTGTATAGGCCAGAGAGAGAAATTTAGAAGCCGGAGCACTTTGTTCAAAAGTCGGCTGAATAGCGGATGAATCACGCTGAATAGCGGATGAATCACATCCTGTATTTCCAGTATTTTGTTAACAAGCAAACCCGTTAAATCACTTCCGAAAAAGAACATTTTGCATGGGTCAGAGTAAACAATCTCTTTCGGATATACCCCATCTACCTATCCACAGTTTTCCTCTTCCGCAGAATCCTAAAGGCGCCCGCCAGGGGTGACACATTTTGTAATCAGATGTTCCAAAATGCAGAAATCCCTAAAAATTTTAAGCTGCCATCGGATATGAAGCGTCAGAAAAACATGAAACTCTAACAAAAAAATGTCCGGACGGCGAATTTTGTCCGGGAATTTGGGGCCTCTCTCCGTATTATGCTCAAGTATTCTCTGTTCTGATACTTCGGTTGATGAGTTGAAATACCTATTAAATATGAGTTTTATCCATAATGCAGGATGCCTATTTTGCCTACAGTCGATGCATCATTACCCCTTGATGAGTTTTTTACAAAGACTGCTTAATTTGCGGTCCCTGAGATGAAGTTTCTGTTTATCGATGAGTTGGCAAGTAAAGATATGGTGAACCTCTCCCTTCTCTCTCCTGCTGCTGTACTTTCCCCTAATCCCTCATATATGAAATCCGCCCATTCCCAGAATAGCGACCGTTCAGATTCCAACACCTTTAATATGGTTGATGGGTTAATCGTCGCCCTAATCGCCTTCTACATCATTTTGGGAGCCTGTTTCTTGGCGCCTATGTATTTCACAACACACTTCGTATTCGGTTTGATTAAACGGTCGGATTCTAAGCCGACTAGCGGAACGTCTCACCATGGAAAAAATGACATTCTGACGGGTCAAGGGTCTGTTTCATCGGATCCACATTGTCGGGTTTCTTAGTTAGTATGCTTAGCATGGGGGGTCGCCGTCGTTCCCAGCTGCTAGCTCCCAATTCGTCCATCTTCCATGTGCAAAATTCGATCGGCAATGTCTAATATGCGGTTGTCATGGGTGACCAACAACACAGCGCACCCTTCATCCCTAGCTAGCCGTTGCATAATCTCCACTACGTTTCGACCAGTTTTGCTATCTAGGGATGAAGTTGGCTCGTCCGCCAGAAGTAGTTTGGGACGACTCACCAGAGCGCGGGCGATCGCAACGCGTTGCTTTTGTCCCCCAGACAGATTCTTGGGGTAGGCGTCTATATGATCGCCTAGTCCAACCGCCTTCAAAATTTCTTCCGAGCGGGGCCGATATTCTCGCTTAGGAATATGTTTGTGCAACTTCAGGGACGTGCTGACATTTTCTTGGGAGGTAAGACAAGCGAGTAGATTGTGCGCTTGAAAAATAAAACCAATTTGGTTCCGGGTCTTCATCAGCTGTTGCTTACGGGCCCCATGCAGCTCTTGGCCGAGGATTTTAAGACTCCCCTGCTGCACTGAACGCAACGCCCCAATCAACGTCAACAACGTGGTTTTACCACTTCCCGAAGGACCTTCTAAAATCACGACTTCACCGGGATAAAGCGCCAACTCAACATTCATCAGCACAGATTTACGCAGAGCGCCCTTCCCAAAGGCATGGGTAAGATTTTCAACAGACACAATCGGGGCCATACTGCTATCCTCTAAAACAATCCGCCGGATCTGCAGACCGCAGCTTATTCATGGCGATCCCCCCGGAGACGATACACATCACCAGGGTCAGGATAAATATTTGGAAGGCGACATCCGCCCTCATGGTTAAGGGGATACGGGTCACTTGAGTCAACAGACCATAAACCCAATAGGAGGTAATGAAGCCTGGAATAAAACCGATAACTGCTAGGATTAGCGCTTCCTGAAGCACCACAATCAGGAGGGCGCGATCGGAGTAGCCCATGGCTTTAAGGGTGGCATACTCGGGTAGATGATCGCTGACATCGGTATACAGCACTTGGTACACAATCACAATGCCCACGATGAAGCCCATCGCCGCCCCAAAACTCAGAACCTTACCGTTAGGAAGCGACGCCTGGAAATTTTGTTCGCTCTCAGCCACTTCTTCCCGGGTCAGCACTCGAACATCTTTGGAAAGGTGGGCTTGGAGGCGTGCTTGAACCGTCAACAAATCGGCTCCAGGGTCTAGGGTCAGACTAGCGATATTGACCCGCGACAGGCTGTCCCGACCGCGGCGACGGGCATAATTCCAGTCGCTCATCACAACATGCCCGTTATCAAACATATTACTGCCCAGACTAAAGAGGCCCACCACCCGAACACGACGATTATTCATCACGGTAATCACCTCGCCAGTCTCGGCGAACAGGCCTGAAACAGGCCCTAGTTTCTCTTGAGCTAACCGATCAAAGAGCAACACATCGGGGGCGTTGAGTTGATCGAGTTGCTGATTCACTTCTGGAATATCAAGAACAGGGGCCACTGGATTCAAAGCCAAGACTTTAACACGATTCGGAAAAAGCGTGATTTGAGGCGGCCCATCGCCACTCTCACTCCCTTCATCGGACGGATTTGACGGGAGCAAGTCTTCCGGGTTAACCCAATTGGCGGTGCTGATATACAAAGGGCTGGCGGACGCCACTCCCTCAACCGCGTTCGCTTTGTAGAGATGGATGATGGGAAAGGTTCCCCAGTCGATCGTGGGCGCATAGGCCGACACCAAAAACAAATCACCTTTGAGATTATCCGGCAACAGGGTGACGCCATCAAACAACAAGGCTCGAATTCCCAACTGGGTGAAAATTAAGATATTGGAAAACGCCACCCCAGTTACGGCGACTAAGAGCCGCGTTTTCTGATGGGACAGCTGAGCCCAGCCCAGCGGCTTATGGGCCTGTAAAATCTGACGCCAGGTCTTCAGGGATTTCAGGAAGGGGCTTTTCATGGGGGTACACTCGCTTCATGCAGGTGGCGACGGCTGGACAGAGTTGACTAAATTCGGTGGTTTTCTGGATCTCTGGCGGGGCAGTTCGCCGCTCAATGGTTTGAAACCCTAACTTTTCAAACAGGCGCTCTGCGGTTTCAGTCAACAGATATAACTCTCGAATTCCCTGCTGATCCGCCTGGTGGAGCAATGCTCGGCAGAGCCTCTTACCCAGGCCCTTGCCTCTGAAAGGAGGGGCCACAACGACGGAGCGCAACAACCCATAGGCGTCAAACTGCTCTATGCCGCCCAAGCCCACCACCTCGGCGCCAATCCGGTAGAGAAAGATCGCATTCAGTCGGGTCGGTATATCTGAGCTGGGCAAATGGTTCTCCTGAAGCCAGCGTAGAATTAGGGGTAAATCGTTCGGAGTTGCGGGCTGAAGGCGAGGTTCAGTTATCTGTTTTGTTGTCATCCGTAACATTCCGTTAATCGCTGAACTACAGAGGACGGACATTGATTCAGTTAGGGGCTGTGTAGGAATAACTTCAGGGGGAAGTGAAGAGCCTGACAGTCATACACAGCCCCAAATCTATGAAGTTATTTTTGAATGCCCTCCAACCCCAAATCATTAACTATAAAAAAATTGACCTCTAACTAACTGCGCTCAAATGGCTTATACTGCAAATCGGTGTGAGCTACCTTCGACAGTTTAACCTGCGTCTGCCCAAGTGATATTGCGATCGCGCCTCTGTTCAGGAAGGTATTTTTAAGCATTTTCTCGGTGTATCCTCACGAGTTCTTCACCTTTACTGTCTAAGGTGGATAATCTTCCAGAAATGGCTCGCGGCCATTCTCCCTTCCCGCGATGATTTTTTACCAAGCCGATGGACCCCACAACGCAGACCCAACTCATTCGTTTCTTGCAGGAAGACCTTGCTGTTCCGTCTGATTCGCTAGAAATTGCGCTTCGCCATCAGGAATATCGGGGACAATTGCCGATGATTCTCTGGCGGTATGGATTGGTGACATTGGATCAGTTGGATCAAATTTTTGATTGGCTGGAGTCTACGGCGCCTTCATCTGCTGTAGGCGGACCCTTAGGCCGAACAGTCTTGGTTGGGCAGGAAGACCGGGATGAGGGGGCAGGGGAGATGGGGAGATAGGGGGATAGGGAGTGGATGGGTGGATGGGTGGATGTCCCTATGGTGGATAGTGTGGCGCAATCGTCAGGTGACCGCCTTCCCATAAGCTTGAATTAACCCCAAACAAGCAAGGGAGAGC
>JASJDH010000603.1 GCA_030065175.1 Leptolyngbyaceae cyanobacterium MO_188.B28
GGGAACTTAAGCATCCTATACCATCCCCCTTCCTGTCAGTCATATTCCAATGTGACTGCTTATATATCAATGCTTTCAGGAGTTTTCTGCACCACTAAGGGATTGCACCACGGAGATAGCCAAATCAATTTTTCGAGACGCCCATCTCTTTTCTCATCTTTTAAGTCGTGTCGCAAGGTTTGTTGCAGCTAAAGACTTAACCGATAAGTTTTTCTTTTCCTTTCCATTGGAAATGATCACACAGTTAGTGGTTGCATACAAAGTGTTTTAATGATTAGATTTTAATCAATGGCTTTGCTTTTATTGATAGACTTAAATCTATCAAATTAGGTTTATCTGTTCACGGTCTTATTCACCCTGAATCTAAGCGGAGCTAGCGCCAGGATTTTTCCTCCACAGAGGAGACATTATTGATGGCGCTTGTATGACCCACGCAGGCAAAATTCACAATGAACAAGTGTAAAGAAGCCTTGTTGGTCTCTGATCCCTCACGTTAAACCCGCAACCCTAAAAGGAGATAATCCTGACATGAAATCTGAATTCTTTTCAACGATATTGATGCTCGTATTGACTGCACTTGTGGTTTCCGAAATTGTCAATCAAGTTTCGCCAACGCCCCCTATGCCAGTGATGTCAGGGGCTAACGCTATCTAGGATTCGTTAGTGGCTGGTTCGCACTCCAACGGAGGGTGTGTACAGCCCTCTACACTGATTGTGAAAGATGGCTCGTTCCCCCTAAATCCTCCTTTAAAGGATACTGCTGGCGAATTTGATATTTAGACATATAGCAATGATCGCCAGGGTTAGGCGTTATTCCCACGCAGATGGGAATCCATCCGTAGGGTAGCGTAACCTGTCGTTCGATTTCTTGGCGCTCAATGCCTATATTCCATTGTGGGTTGATATCTCAATTGTTGATATTTTCGATTGATGAGTTTAGTGAAATTCAAAGGTTTGTCCGCGTTTGACAAATCCACAGAAGCCATCCCCCTTGGCGTCAGGCAGAGACCCTGGATGATAGCCATAAAGCCACATCTTCTGCTTAATCGTGGCGGGTAAAGTCACCAGTTCTTGATAGTGCGCATGGACCGGACTGGGAAACTTAGAAGTCTCACAGTCGTGAAAGATGATGTCGGCCTGCTTGTAATACGATTCCGCTGTATCCAGACAGAGTTGGGTATCGGTTGTGAGAAAAATTTTGACGCCCGCGATCTCAAAAAATAGGCCATAGCTGGGCATCACAAAATACCCGGTGTTGATATGAACAACAGGCGTCAAGTGGAACTGAATCCCTTCCCAGATAAACTGTCCTTGGGATTTAATCGGGTGAACCGTGAAGAAAGTGTCGAGGGTGGCGATATCTCCCTCCACACAGCGCATTCCTCCGGAAAGGGTTCTTTCCCAAAGTTCACTGGCCAGCTCTTTACTTACATAGAGATTAGATTTTTCACAGGCGGGATCAAATAGGGCGCTAAACCCCAGATACTCCAATCCGCCAACGTGATCGGCATGGAGATGGCTGATATAGATATCAGTAATGTCGCGATGGGAGAAACCCGCGGCATGCAGCGAGAAACGAATATCAGAACCGCAGTCTAAAAGAAGTTTCTGGCCTGTTTCACTGATCAGAAGCAGGTTAGATTGGAAATTATCCGCCCCCACTGTGAAGGCTGAACCAGACCCCAAAAAGAGTAGCCTCATGTGTTTTCTATCTCACGCTTTAAGGGCTTTATAAAGAGTGTTGAGATGGCTGTCAACAGCAGGCGGCTTAGCGGTGAAGCGGATGTAAAACTGATCCGGGGCGGTCGGTTTTTCTAATACCTTGGCGTAAACATCTTCACTGATCACAGTTGAGTCACCCCTGGCGAATAAATTCAGTTTGATGTTGGTGAGAGGCTTGATTAATGCCTCTTCCATCGGGGCAGACCTGACTAAAGCGCCCTTCTCCGATAGCTGGACCAACTGTCCTTGGAAACAAGCCGCCCCCACGTGTTTATCACTCAGGGTTGAGTATTTTACTTGAATCGCTTCATCTAAAGGCAGAAGCAATTCTTCTTCCTTGGCTAGGGCCAGATTGTAGGGATCGCCGACAGCGCCAACTTGATGAATCGTGATAGGACTCCGAACCCCCTTGGGTTTAACCTGCTTTTGTCCGTCAATCTGCACAACAGAGCCCGCGGTCTGAAGGGTCTGATCAGAAATTAAAATTTGTCCGCCGATGGTGTAAGACTCAATCCGATAGGTTAAGTTTACGGCGCTCCCCACCACACCGTACTTGGTCCGCTGTTCCGACCCGATATTGCCCACAATGGCTTCCCCCGTGTGGATGCCAATGCCCATTTCCAATGCCGGCAATCCCCAGGTCTTGACGGTCTGATTGATCTCAGTCATGGCTAATTGCATCTCTACAGCGCAAGCCACCGCTCGCCGAGCATCATCTTCTCGACGGATCGGCGCGCCAAATAACACCAGAATACCGTCGCCAATGAACTCATCAATGGTTCCTTGGTAGCGAGTAATAACATCTGTCATGCGGCCCAGATAGAAATTGAGCACCTTCAGCACCTCTTCGGGTGATACTCGCTCTGCAGTGGCGGTGAACCCCCTCAGATCTGAGGTGAGGATGGTGAGCTGGCGTCGCTCTCCTCCCAGTTTCTGGGCGTCTGGGTTCTCCAGTAGATTGGTGACCACCTCATCGCTCAGGTAACGACCGAAGGTTTTCCGAATATCACTAGCGGTATGGGCCAGATATCCGGTGACAGCCGTGGCGGATCCGACTAAGGCAAGCAAAGCGGGCGTGAGCGGAATCCACCAACCGATGACAAATGCACCGTAGGCGCAGCCAAGTAGAACAGAGATCGCAGTTCCCCCAACCGTCATTTTCTGCAGCCATCCGTTAAGTCCGCTTTCGATTTTCCGAGTCTGCCAAATCAAGGTGGAGCCAATTCCCGCCCACAGGAGAATCCAGCCCCATTCCCAAGGCTCAGACCAGAATTGAATCAGCGGACGTCCTTCAATCGCGGCGCTAATAATTTGACTGGTTAAATTCGCATGCACTTCCACGCCCGACATGGGTTCTGGGAGGCTTAATAAGCCGCTGCTGTAGGGGGTGTAGACAACATCTTGGAAACTCTCGCCTACCGCCCCAATCAGAACGATGCGATCGCGCGCCCAATCTGACGGCGTCTCATCATTCAACACATCCATAAGAGACACCGTTTCAAAGGAGCCCGTCGGTCCCCGATAGTTGATTAACTGCTGATAGCCGCCTGCATCCGCTCGACTATATCCGCCGTCATTGGCTTCAAAAGGTTTGAACAGCGATTGACCTAACCACCAGGTGTCTTCACTGCCCTCTACCATGTTCGGGGTAATGCCGTCAGCCGCCAGATAAAGCAGCGCTAGATACAAACTCAAACTGTACACCGTTTCTCCGGTTGCATCGTTCACGGAGATTAATCCACGCCTGACAGTGTTATCGGCGTCAGCCACCAGATCATTGGCGCCCACTTGCCCCAATTCTTTCAAAACAGGAGGGGGCGCGACAGTTCCCCGTCCAGCTTCACCCACCACCTTTTGGATACCCACCAGATTTGGGGTGGTTTTAAACACCTCAACCAGTTCAGCATGTCCAGGCTCAACCGGTAAGTCTCGATAAATATCCAGTCCGATCGCCCGTGGTTCCTGGATCCGAAGTTTCTTGATCAGCTCAGCGTAAACGCCATCTGGAATAATTGCCTGTCCCAGGGACCCCACATCATTTTCATCCAACCCCACAATCACTACCCGATCATCGGGGGGCGCAGGCGGACGCAATCTCATAAATTGATCAAAAGCAGACCATTCCCAAGCTTGCAATAGACCCGCTAGCCGAAGCAAAATTACCAGACCAGCGATACTGGGAGTAGTGATGACAACACCCCGCCATTCCCAAAGAATTTTTCGCAGCGTTGTCCACATGGCGACTCATCCAATGCGCTAAGGGGTTTACTCGGCGCTGCACTGATTAAGACTGACTTCCGTAATTCCCCCATGCAATCCGACAGAATTTAGAAACTCTGCCCATTCCTCTTGAGAGTTACATTTCAAGTGATCTAGAATTTGCAGGGATTCCTGCCATATCGAAGCTTGAGCATATCTATCAGCTTTGGCGACTGTCCAATCCTCCTTTCGCTCAAGGGTTGAAGGGAGTTGAGTCGGCGCATCGACCCGGCGCATATAGCCAGAGGTATAGATATCAAGGCCGCGATCGCGGAAGTCACAGATAATAGAAAATTCCCAAAGATAATCTTTATCAATCTCTAGAGCCTCGCCTGTTTCCTCTGATAAAGCGGGGAAACTCAGTTGGAGAATTTTAGGCGAATTAGTCAGGAAGAAAATCTTGTCATGGATCACCTCACCCGTATCTGGATCCTCGACATAAACTTCGGCGTACTGATTATCAATTCCATCGGGCACATAAAACTGCATCATCACTGAATCATCAACAAACGTATTTTGATATTCGCCGTTTGCATTCAGCGGCAGTAATGGAGTCAGAGGTAATGCTGGATTGGATTGCGCAACATTACTACTACAGTCGCCGCCCCGAACTCCTCCGCCCGTTGTTCTTGCTGGACCGCCTCGGTTGCCAGTCGAAGGAAACTCAATGCTACGACTGGGGAGTGGGGAGAGCAAACTGGTCACTAACAGAGTCGCTGATGAGAGTAGTATGCTAAATGGCTTAATGGCGGCCATCACTTTTTGGGTTTGCATCAATATCACTCCGAGTTGATTAAGACTAGCGGCTCGATACAGTCAAAATGCCCATAGCGCCTTTGACTCTATATTTAAGATTTTTTGATTTACCAACTCTTCATCGGTAGGCTCATTGGTCGTTGGTCACTGGTCATTGGTCATTGGTCATTGGTCATTTGATTAAATTTCAATCGATGCACGAACTTGTAATTTGTTGAGATGCTTAACTTGCTTACTATCTTCTGGATCGAGGCGAATTTTAACTTCTACCACCCTGACATCTGCTTTAGCCGCTGGATCATCGTTAGTCGTACCCGGTTTATCAATTTGCAGACCAATTTGATCTACACTCCCCTTCAGTTCACCGGTAAACCCGCCGTATTCACTGATAATGGCCGCTGTTTGGCCAATCTGGACATGGCGGATGTCGGTTTCGTAGACCTCAGCCACGACATACATTTGTTGGGTTTGGCCGATGTCGGCAAAGCCTTGACTTCCCACAATTTCTCCGGCTTTAGTATGGAGGTTCAAAATTTGTCCATCCACTGGCGATCGCACATAGGCAAGCTCCAAGTCCGCCTCTGCCCTGCTCAGCAACGCTAAAGCTTCATCCACCTTGGCTTCAGCCTCGGCGATATCGACTGGCCGAACTTCGGCAATGCTGAGCAGTGTTTGTTTTTCAGCTTGAACTTGGGCTCGCCCGGTATTAACTGTGCGGTCTAAAGCAACGTTGGCTTCCCGTAGCTGTTCACGCAGCGTTTCCATTTGAGTACGTTTCGTGTCGAACAGGGAGGCTGAAATCGCGCCAGAATTATAGAGGTCTTGATGGCGCTGATACTCCGCTTCAGCGTTTCGCGCCTCGGCCTCTAGTCGAGCAATAGTTGCGCTTTGGGCCTGGATATCTCCCGCCAATTGCGCCTCTAACATGGTTACTTTGTTGCGTTGCGCGTTAATAGAGCCTATCTTAGCCCCCGCTCTAACTTGATTCAAGTTGGCTTGGGCCGCTTTCACCTTGGCTTCGGCTTCCTCTAGCGCTGCTTTCCGAATATCGATGTTGTCCAGAATCGCG
>JASJDH010000604.1 GCA_030065175.1 Leptolyngbyaceae cyanobacterium MO_188.B28
ATTCCGACATTGTTATTTCCTCCTACGGATATTGGCTCATCAAGCCACCGTGGGAGTTACTTTACTCCCGGAACGCTCAAAGCTTTTCAAGTCGCACTGGTAAAACCAGTGGCTTACCTCAGATGTTTAGTTATGCCATAGGTGCGCCTTAAAAAATAGGAACATAACAGTACCCTTTAGAGGAACTGTTACAGTATTTTTGCGACATGATTTTGCAGCCAAAGAAGATAGAAGATGAAGGACCATAATGATTGAAGGCTTTAAACTTCTCGACGTATATCCTGTCTCAGGGATAATTCCCCGCTTAAAGCTGATGACCGAACTGTCTCCTGGCGCTTGTATTCTCCCTCGGGGACAACTCCCGTTTGAAGCTGATAACCGGATTCCCTACTGCCTTCTGACTCCTGTATTCTCCGTATTTGTACTGACAGAACAATGAAATTATCTGAAATTAATGTTGAAAATCTATCAAAAGAACAAATAACAAAAATTTTATTTGGCCAGCCTGGAAACAATGAAACACAAGGTGATTGTATTTTTACATTTGGGGGAAGGGGTATTGAACGAGTACATAAGGCGGTTGAATTATTTAATTTAAAGTGTGCAAATTATATTCTATTTTCTGGCGGCTCAGGATATGGAAAATATACTTATCCTCTATCCTGGACAATGCGGGATAATGCTTTAAAGCATAACGTTCCAGAGGACAGAATTTTAGTTGAAGATCGTTCAAACCATTCGAAAGATGGCGCCATAGCTTCTCTGTTTGTATTGGAAGAGAAATTTGGCGTCCATACTGTTAAAAAACTTTTGATTGTCAGTATTCCCTGGCACTATAGACGAGGGATGTTGACCCTTAAAACATATTATCCAAAATGGATAGAGTATACGTGGCATCCAGCTGATTACATATACCATCAACCTGATAATTGGTGGAAATATCCTGAATCTCACGGCTATGTCATGAAAGAAATAAACAACCTGATAAAATTTGTTCGTGAAGGGCAATTAATAGATATTGAGGTTGAATTTTAAAGATGGCAATCATGATATCAAGTATGGTAAATAGGTTGGGTTTTTCCACTGCCTAATCTTTAACGCCTACCTCCTCAAACTGCAAACTAGATGCCTATCACCCAATGCGATGCTTGCAGCAAATAACATCCTGATAAGCTATCTACAGACTTCTACTGAGGTTCTTTTTTTACGCTAATTCCTGATTGTTTATCGATCTCTGTCCTCCTCCGCGGCGACTTTAGGAAATCGTTTACCCGTCATGGGGACAAACCGGACTGGAATCGTTATCTGCTTGAGCAAACCGTTTTCTGTCTTCGTAATCACCATCAAGTCCTGGAGCCAGGTTCCGACCGGGATAATCAATCTCCCCTTAATCGCTAACTGTTCAATCAAGGCCTGGGGAATTTTAGGGGGGGCGGCGGTTACGAGAATTGCATTGTAAGGGGCGTGTTCGACCCATCCTTGATAGCCATTGCCAATTTTTACATGGACATTTGCATAGCCCAATTGGCTGAGGCGTTGACGGGCGCCTTCCGCCAACTTGGGAATGATTTCAACGGTATAGACAACGTTTGCTAATTGGCTGAGAACGGCAGCTTCATAGCCGCAGCCTGTCCCGATTTCCAGCACTTTATCAGTGGGTGAAATCTGGGCCGCCTCAACCATATAGGCGACAATATAAGGCTGAGAGATCGTTTGACCAAAGCCTATCGGTAGTGGATTATCTGCATAGGCGAACTGAGCCTGCGAGTCGTCAACGAATCGATGTCTAGGGGTCATAAACATCGCCTTAAGCACGGCTTTATCCATTACGCCTCGCGCCCGGATTTGCTGACGCACCATTTGATATCGTTGGCTTTGAAATTCATCCACCGGGTCAGTCATCTTAGCTGCCCGTGAATGATTGGCAAACTTAACCATTTCAACTACGCGGCTTGAGAAACCTCTGTGCGACGCTATAGAGGCGATCACAGGAGTAGGGAACACACGACACCGCTTCAGGCTATTCCTAGGATAGACAAAGATATTGAAGAACTTGTGAGGGGGGCGCTCTTTACCCTGCTAGAAAAGTTTGGAGTAACGCTTGGAGATTCCGAATATCGTCATTATTCGGGGAAATCTCTAGGGAGTGGGAAAAATCAGCTAAGGCCGCTTGCCAACTTTGCATTGCTTGCGTTTGGCTGCCTAACTTCGCTTGCAGGAACCCCAATTTATGCAACACTCGCCCTTTGTTGTCATACACTTGGGCTGACTCAGGCGACTGCTCGAGGATTTGTCCAAACACATCAACAGCATGTTCATAGGCAATTGCAGCATCCTCATAGGCCGCTAATTTTTCCTTTAAGAACCCCAGCCGATGCAGCGTCGTTCCTAAGTGATTCAGGATATAAATATCGTCAGACGCAAGGCTAAGGGCCTGCTTGAGTGCATTAACCGCTTGTTCATGACTCTCCAAAGCTTGCTGCGGGTCCCCTAGCTTGAGCTGTAATTCACCTAAGCTGGAAAGCACCATCCCCTTGTTGACATGGGCTGGCGTAAACTCAATTTTAAGATCAAGCGCCCGGTTACAAGCACAAACCGCCTTCTGGTAATTTTCTATGGCCTGATCTGGCTTTAACAAACAGGCTTGTAATTCTCCCAGATCTTGTAGCGCGATCGCTTGATCCGTCAAAAGATGATACTCTTCAGGCAACCGCCTAAGCGCTTCGTCGTAATTGGCGATCGCATAGTGGTAACTAGAAATAGCCTCTTCATATCGGGATAAAATGGTTTGGACATGGCTGATACTTTGCAAAGCCAAGCCTTTATTGTTATAGGCGGAATTACTATTGAGATCGAGACTTAGAATGCGGTCATATGTACTAATTGACTGCCGATAGTTTTGCAAGGCTTCTTCATGTCTGGATAATGCGGCCTGGAGTTGTCCCAACTTAATGAATACGCCTCCCACATTTTCACAAGCTTCTATGTAGTTAGACTCCTCAGCCATAGACTGACGATAGGAGTCAATGGCTTCTAAATAGACCTGCTCAGCAACATCATATTGGGCAATTCTGACAAAATAGTCCCCCTCAAACTGAAAGATGACGCCCAGTTGAAAATGACTGTCGATGAATAGCTCATTGCGGATTTCCAATAAGTCACTACAGACGGGGTGTCGATCCGCCTGTAACGCCGAAATAAACTGTTCAATCCAGTTTGTAATTCCCTGAGCCCAATCCAGCTGATTGGTGTGGTAAATCGCCTCTGCAACATTCCCCTGCCGCCAATAGTGTTGCTCCAATACCCGATGGGCTTGCCGCACCTGCTCATTGTCTTGGGCAAAGTTTGACTGCTGTAGCTGCTCATGGACCCGATGCCAGCCTTGTCCCCACTCTTCCGCCCGCCACACCCATGAAAACCGGAGAATCGACTCAAAGTCTGCTTGGCAGACGGAAAAATTCAGCGCCTCAGCCAGCCTGCAATAGAGATCAAAATTAAACGCTCGACAAGCCAGAAGCGCACAAATAGCAGCCTGAAGATTGGGATTGACATAATCCAAGAGACGCTCAATCAACACCTGGCCCTTATCTATAGCCTCAACCGCCGGAGAAAAGTCATCAGCCGTTAGGGTAATGCCTTGCTGCTTAGCCTGCATCACCCCATCTATGCCCAAACCCAGATGCAATGGATTTATTTGTCCAGGTTTCACGCTGGCGTAGGTGATCAACCGCTGGCAGAGGGGAGGGTCGTTAATCTTTAACTGCCGCAGATATGCAATGGCTTGTTCCACTGACAGATGGCCGACTTGCCGAAGCTGAATAGAATCCGTCGAAATCATAACTCCAGGCTGACAGTTTGATCTTCTCAGTTAGACCGACTTTTCTTTGGGAAGGTTGCCATGATCCGGATTACACTCGCTTGCACAGGTTGACGGGAGAAAATTAGCAACTCCGGTTCGATCGCACATAGTCACACAATTTCCTCACACTTTTTCGCTAAGGTCAGATTAGTCAGTCATTAGCCATTGGACCTTGCCAAGGAGGCAGATCGTGATGACGACCACTACTATGAGCCATGAAGAACTTCTTGACCTGATTGAACGCGGTGTCGCCAACTGGAATCTTTGGAGACAGCAGAATCCTAGCGTCAATCCCAGTCTTAACCGAATGAATTTGAGGAACGCCAACCTTAGCAAGATTAATCTCAAAGAGGCGGATCTGATTAATACAGATCTGGATGAGGCGGATCTCAAAGGAGCCAGCCTGCAAAGGGCCGACCTTTACAGGGCGATCTTGAAGGGGGCGGACCTCTACAAAGCTGACCTCAGTGGGGCTATTCTCTGTGGAGCCAACCTAAATGACGCCGACCTCAGCCGAGCGAACCTAAGTGGAGCCAATCTCCTGAAAGCCACCCTCCTCCGAACGAATCTGAGTGAAGCCAACCTGACGGGAGTTAAGCTCGATGAGGCCAATCTGGATGATGCTATCCTGACTGGCGCAACGATGCCCGACGGGAGCATCCACGATTAAGTCCATATCTAAAAACGAGCCCTCAAGTTGCTCAGAAAGGAGCGCATCATACCCGGGGCTCGACTATATTGGCGGAGGGAGCATAGCGATCGCAAAGGCTCATTCCCCGACTAATCTGGGATTCTGCTCAATCCCTCTCCTGCGGAGACAGCAGCCTCGCCCTAGGCCGCCACTCTCTGCTTGAAAGCTTTGCCCGCGCTGAAGGCCGGAATAGTCGTGGCTGGAATCGTGAGTTCTTTGCCGGTCTGAGGATTCCGGCCTTGCCGCTCTTGTCGATGACGGGGTTCAAAGGAGCCAAACCCTACCAACGTCACTTTGTCGCCATGGCTAACCGCTTCAACGATACTCTCCAGCATAGCGGTTAGGGCGGCGTCCGCTTGCTTTTTAGATACGCCTGCTTTCTCTGCAATTTGATCCACTAGTTCGCCTTTGTTCATACAGCCTCTCTACTAATACAGCCTCTCTACAAAGAATGCTGGGCATTGTAGACCAAATACTGGAAAAAGGAACAACTGACTGAAGACAATCGGGGTATCCCCCTGCTATTTGAGGAAATGCAATGGGGTAACAGGAAGGAGGCGACAATAAACATTTAGAGAAAGCTGGTAGGTATGGGGTCGAAAGAGTTGGCGTTAGCGAACTCAGCTTGAAGGGCTGAATAACCTACGGTGAAAGGCTTCCCAGCATTGCAGCTAAAGTCGAGCCCCGATTTTGTCATTCTGCTATATGAAGCGCAAGTTCCAGCTGTACTGACCTTAGGATGAATGATAGGGACGGAAAAGGATAAGTGTTAAGAACCATCAACTCGTGGGATTGATTCTCACAGAAATTGTTTAAACCTTGACAATTGGGTCCTTGAATTTTTCTTTAGAGGTCTCCAGTACTTTGTCAAGCTTAGGCGTTGCTGAACCAGAGGGATGAATGTTTTTTTGCGCCGCCGCAATCGCCCTCTCCCTAAATCCCTCTCCCTGGGGCTGATTGACTGACAAAACTTTTTTGTGGATAGCTGAAAGCCCCTCACCCTCACCCTCACCCGAGGGGCTACCGTGTACACAGATCTTGAATCTGGTTGTGAAAGCTGGCTGGATCCCCCTAAATCCCCCTTACAAAAGCTATCCATTAATCGCATCTTTCTTAATAATCCTGAAAATACTTCTGGAAGGGAATTGTAGGCTTTTCAAGCGGTGTAATCAGGTCAATTAGGTCAGAAATATAAATGAGTGGTTAACAATTGCTCG
>JASJDH010000605.1 GCA_030065175.1 Leptolyngbyaceae cyanobacterium MO_188.B28
CGCTCTTCAATCACTCCGAAGGGATAAAAATTAAGCTTAAGGTATGAAGCGTTTGGTGCATCTATGTTTGGAGCAAGAATAGCGAAGCCCACCGTGAGCTTTGTGGATGATTACTGTGAACTCTATAGATCCCTATTTCCTGAAGTCAGAAGTTTTGAGGCCTTTAAGCACCTTCATGTCGGAATGATCTCTGATATTAAACGTAAGACTCTACCAGCTATAGCGAGAGTGGTTGGGCTTGAGAATGAACAATCGCTGCATCATTTCTTGACAGAATCTCCTTGGTCAGTCAAGGCATTAGAGAGACAAAGATTGAGGGTGATTTTGGATATGCTGAATGGTCGAGAAATCACCTTAATTATTGATGATACAGGGGACCGTAAAAAAGGGAGTACGACTGCTTATGTGAAGCGCCAATATATCGGAAATTTAGGCAAGATCGAGAATGGAATCGTAGCGGTGACGGCCTATGGGGTATGGGAGAATATTACATTTCCTTTAACCTTTGAAGTGTATAAACCTGAAGAGTGTTTAGAGCCCGGGGATGTCTATCGAAGTAAACCTCAAATAGCCGCTCAGATGATTCGAGAATTGCGGGCAATGGGGTTTAAGTTCAAGCTGGTTTTAGCTGATTGCCTTTATGGTCAAAGCGAGAGCAATTTTATTAGCGTATTAGATGAATTAGAGCTCGAGTATGTTGTGGCCATTCGCAGTGACTATGGAATGTGGCTGCCTCAGGGACAGCGAGTACGATACAACCGCTGGCGAGGGTTTGAACGGATTTTCTCTAATGGCAAGAAGGAGAACCGTTATATCCGCGAAATTATTTTTGGCAAACGCAGAGCCATTCAATATTGGCAAATCACGACCGATCCATTTACTTTACCTGAGAATTCTACTTGGTATGTGATGACGAAGATAAAAGGGCTTAAGTATAAAGAGGTCGGCAATTATTATGGGTTAAGAAATTGGGTTGAGTACGGTCTAAAGCAAAGCAAAAATGAGTTGGGTTGGGCCGATTTTCGAGTCACTGATTACTCACAGATTGAGAAGTGGTGGGAAGTCGTAATGAGTGCTTATCTAATAGTCAGTTTGCATTCTGATGCACTCAACCCGAATGACCTTTCAGACGAGGATGATGAGACGGATAACATTCGGTCAACGTTCTCAAAACATGCTTGGTGGGACTCTGGAAAAGGGTGGAAAAATATCCTGAATAATTTGCGTCTCGTGATTCAACCATTTATATTCTTTAATCTCATCAAACCCTGGCTAAAAGTCTTTTCAATTCCACAATTATCCTTCGGATTTTCAACCCTGATCACGATTATGAATCTCTTCGAAGGGGCTATCCCAAGAGCTGCTCCGAAGGAGTGGTCTCAGTTTTCCTTTGCCTAGAGTGATTGAAGAGCGTTAAGTCACCTTGCCATCGGCCCATATGATGGACTGAATCCGATCAATTTCGTTGACTGAAAATTTACCATCTTGCAGTGCCTTTTCAATCACAGATTTCAATTTCTCAAGATGGGCTAAATCTTCAGCAGATAGCGGCTTAGCATTGGGGCGTTCCATTTTCATAGCAACCTGCCTAAGACTATAAAGTTAGGGGATGGATAGTCGGCTAAACTCAAGCTTTTAGGCCGATTATACAATATCGAAAAACAATCTATTTAAATTGTAATCGCCGCATAGCCGCACCCACTTGATCGGTTTCGGCTTCCTGTTCCAGCGCCAACTGGTAGGTATCCACAACGTGATTCAAGAGAGTATCGCCAAACTGCGCTAAAAAGGACCATTCTTGCCCGATATGAACGTAGGAATCGCCCAGCGTGACTGGGGGAACCAGCGGCACCGTATCAGCTAAATTAACGATGCGGTAAGCATTGGGGATGAGCTGACTATAGTGGGCGGCGAACGTGGGGGAGCACACTCTGGGACCTGCAAAGGTATAAAGCTGAATTTGGTCTTTGAGCTGAGGGACGGCTTGAACCAATTCGAAGGCCGCGAGGGTCGCGATCGCCGCCCCCAAACTATGCCCCGTCACGTAACAAGGAATCGTCGGATCGAGCTGTTGGGCGACTTCAGCGACCGATGGCTTAAGCTCCTGGGTAACCTGCAAAAAACCCTCATGCACTTCACCGTAAACTTGCCCCGAGGCCGCGACATACTGTTTCTGCGCTGCATTCAAGTTTTTCAGCCATTCGGTCTGGGTTTGGGTGCCTCGAAACACCAAAATATTATGATCTTTCGAGGTCAAGGCCATACCAGAGAAGACCGTCAGGCGGTATTTGTGTTGCAGAATTTGCCGCACCCGATCTTGAAGTGTTAATTCAACCGCCTGAAAAGTTTGATCTAAGGGAGTTGAATTGTCTTTGGGATTGGGAGGAATTGGCGAGTTCTCCGGTTTAAAGTAGTCCTCAATGATTTCTTGTGTGCTAGTGAAGTTGGTCAGTTGACTGTAGTCTTTGAGTCGAGAGCGATAAGCGGGTAAAAGATTAATAGCCCCGTCATAGTTGGGGTTAGCCCGTCCAGTCTTGTACTGCTGAACAGCCAGTTTACAAAAGTGAATCATCCGTTTCGAACGCTCACGATTGTAGGGTTGGATCGGAGGGGCAAGATTGATCGCCGACAACAGCTTTCTTCGCTTTTCGACTTCATTATCCCAATCAGCTTCTGAAGCGTAAGCCGATTCGATAATGCTGAGTTCGTCAGATAGCGTCTCCCTGGCCAGAGCTTGGAGGTCTTGGTGCTTCTGAACTGCTTGGATACGGGCATTTTCTTTAGCGCTGGCGGCTGTGACGCCAGCCCCTAAGCCTGCGAGTAAAAGCCCCCGACGGTTGAATTTCATGATTTTCCCCTAGCTGATTTATTCTGATCGCGCTGATGGCTCTGGATCGCCTGTTTCAATGTGGACAAGTTAACTCGTTTGGTACTGAGGAAAAACTGATTGGCCGCCCGCCCTAAAGCCCACGTTAGAGTGGCGTGCCCAACAGCTCGGCTGAGAATAATAATCAATGGGATAAATAACCCCACAATCGAGACAATCAACCGGGCCATAATGGCGATCGCGAATGCCCCCAAAACGCCGAGAAGGCTACTGGCGACGGCAAACGCGCCCTGTCCCTTGGGATTCCCCCAGGACGCTCCAATCGCACGAATCATCTTTAAATTCAGCAATCCCAGGCTTAGAATATCCACGACGTCAAACCATTTACCACTAATCCATTCGCGGCTGTAGGTAAGCATCAAACCCAAGATAGCGGCCATCAACGTGTAGTCTAAGATGAGCCCACGGACCCGGTAATTGATCTTTAAAACCGCGTTGAACCCTGGCATTATGGACTTAACTGAGGGAGGAGTTTCTGACCATTCAGCCGCAATTTCTTCTGAAGCTGGAGCATCCTGATAGGTCATGAGAATTCACACCAGATACTATAAATCTGCTGCTGCAGTATCGCAGATATTAGCGGAATCTGAACTGTAAGAAGCAAAACTTCTTAACGTATAGTAGAGTTGCTACGGTGGATATTAACTCTTGAGATGAGCAATCTCCGCAAACTCTTACTGTTATCCGCGAACCCGAAGAACACCCCAAAGGTGCGTCTGGACGAAGAGATGCGAGAGATTGAAGACGGACTGCTCCGCGCCAAGCAGCGATCGCAATTCACCATCCAGACGGCTGCCGCAGTGCGTTATCGCGATCTGCGCCGACTGATTTTACGCCACGAGCCGCACATCGTCCATTTTTCAGGACATGGCGAAGGGGAAGAAGGGCTGGTGTTTGAAGATGAAACGGGGCGGGTGAAAGTCGTCAATGGGTCGGCATTGTCTGGTCTATTCGAATTATTTGCCGATCAGGTGGAGTGTGTCCTGCTCAATGCCTGCTATTCCCAAGAACAGGCGGAAGCGATCGCCCAACATATTCCCTATGTGATTGGCATGAAGAAAGCCATCGGCGACCGGGCGGCCATCGAGTTCGCTGTGGGGTTCTATGATGCGCTGGGAGCAGGCAAGCCCTATGAGGTGGCCTACAAATTTGGCTGTAACGCGATTCAACTGGCGGGAATTCCGGAGCAAAACACTCCCGTCTGGCTGGGGCCATCCGCAGCGACCGATCAGCCCGCTGCGAGTCAGCGGGTGTTGATCCGTTATCGGGATCAGGCGCCCGAGGCTGATCTGGCCCAAGCCTGCTATGAGCGTCTGAAAGCAGCGGGACATGCCCCAGTGCTGGCTGCTGAAGGACTCACCTGGGATAACCCGTGGGTCACCCAGATTGACCAGGAATTGCGACGCTGCGATTACCTGCTGCTGTTATTGTCTGAGACCTCGGCAGGCAGTGACAGAATAGCTGGGGAGGCGCAAACGGCGCGACAGGTTTGGGAGCGCCAGGGGAAGCCCGTGATTTTGCCGGTTCGGGTCAATTTACCCCGCGATTATCCTCTCCATGCAGAATTGTGGCGGGCCTTACAGACCATTCCCCAGTCGGACTGGCGATCGCCTGCCGATACCCCCCGCCTCGTGCAAGACCTGCTTGGGTTAATGGCTGTGGGGGTCGCTCCAGAGCCGATCGCAGCGGAGCCGATTGCTGAGGCGACACCGCCTGCCGATGGTCGGCCACCGCTACCCGTCGCCGATCTGGAGCTGCCCGGCGGCACGATGCCGCTGAATTCCGAGTTTTATATCCGCCGCGAACCTTGGGACACCCGCTGCTTGCAAGAGATCGAGCATCGCGCCGGACTGGTGCGGATTAAAGCGCCGCGACAGATGGGCAAAACCTCCCTGCTGGCGCGGATCCGCGATCGCGCCGTCCAGTTGGGCTATCGCCCGGTGACGATCTCGTTTTTAGAGACGGATGAACGAGCGTTCGCCGATTCCAGCCTGTTTTTGAAACGCTTGTGTGCGTCTGTGAGTAAGCAATTGGGGATATCTCCGAAACAGGTGACGGACTGTTGGGACGAAGCGTTGTTTGGTCCCAAGGAAAACTGTACCGACTATTTTGAAGAGCAGGTGTTATCGACGCTGGATGCGCCCTTATTTTTGGGGCTGGACGAACTCGATCGCCTGTTTCCCTACGAAGCGGTGTCGAAGGAATTTCTCACCCTGTTGCGCTCCTGGAACGAAAAGGCCAAGGTGAATGACACCTGGGGTAAGCTGCGGATAGCGATCGCCCATTCCACGGAATCCTATGTGGTCTTGGATACAAATTCCTCGCCGTTCAATGTAGGGTTGGCGGTGGACCTGCCGGAGTTTAGCGCTGCGCAGGTGCAGGAGTTGGTGAACAAGCATGGCTTGCGTTGGGGCGCGGGGGATGTGGAGGCATTGATGGATATGGTGGGTGGACATCCCTATCTGGTGCGTCTGGCGCTGTATCATTTGGCGCAACAGGACGCGACGTTGCCAGAACTGCTGACGGAAGCCCCCACCGACGCCGGAATTTATGGCGAACACCTGCGGCGGCATCTGTGGAATTTGCAGCAACATCCCGACTTGGCTGCTGACTTTGAGAAAGTGATTCTGACCGATCGCCCGGTGGAGCTAAGACCGATGCTCGCCTTTAAACTCAATGGCATGGGACTGGTGAATTTGCAGGGCAATGCCGTCGTGTTGCGCCACGATCGCCTCTATCGTCCCTATTTCCGCTCACGGTTAAGGAGTCTGGCATGAGTGACGCGCCTCTGTCTATACTCCGCACGATGGAGGACTGGACTTTTTCGAACGATCTAGATTCGGTATTCTAGGCATTCATAAGTGTGCCTCTATCCATCCCAGTGAATCATGATCCAGGTCGAATTTAGCCCA
>JASJDH010000606.1 GCA_030065175.1 Leptolyngbyaceae cyanobacterium MO_188.B28
CCCATCACCTGCCGCAGATAACCTTTGAATTCTAACAGAGAACTTCTCGGCGGTCGGTGTGCATGGGCGTTGTTAGGCTGCAACCGCTTGCTTCAAGAAATTCATGAGCATGGTGCGTTCCCAAAAATCTATCGGTGGGGTAGTAGGAGTTGCACAAGGGAACGCACCCTAAAAGATCGGCGATCGCACTTTCGGTGAGAAAAATGCGCCTCTACAATCCATCGCCTCCGTTGCGGCGCGTTGTTAGGTCTGCTCATTTCTCTTTTGTAGTGATGGTGGACAATTCACACCATCGCTACAAGAGCTTATTTACCGACTCAGCCACAATTTGATTACGGTCTGTATCAAAGTAGACTCGAATGTTATCCAAGTATAAATTAGCATCTAAATTAGTAGCAAGATCAGTAGCAAGATCAGAACTAGTAACCTGAGCAATGGGAGGCAGTCCTGTACCAATCTGCATTACAACCCAAAGATTAGTTGTCGCGCCTTCGGTTTCAATTTGGAGTGGATCACCCGCTCTTAGCGTGATGTCATGAGGGGACAAAATCCATCCCTTCAAATAGCTATTGTTGTTACCTTGGAGCAGAAAGGTTCGGACAACTCCTTCCTGACCCAGCGAGACAGTAATGCCGCCATCATCTGCCGTGGCGCCTAGGTTGGCTTGCCAGGTATAAATATGACTTTCTATGGCAGCCAGTTGATCAAGGGTTGAAATGAGCGCACTCTCATCATCAGAAAAGTCCACTAGAAGGTGCCGTTTTGCGCTCTCTACTCCCAGGTTGCCATAAGCACTGCCTCCATCAACAATTACATAACCACCTGTTTCTCGCGCCTCAAAAAACTCGGCGCCCCCCACGTCAGCAGGGTTACCAGCTTGTCCATCAATAAGCAGCTTGCTGTAATATTGAACATCCCGCTCTTTTGCAGGACCACCAAAGTATTGGGTGTTGTGGGCGTGTATTCTTAACCCAAAGGTTTCAGGCTGATCCCAACTTCGCCGATGATGGGTAAAATCACCGATTAGGGCAATTAGAATATCATTCGCATCCTGCCAGCGATTGCGGAAGAGATAGCCGCCTTTTTCCCGATCCTCGATCGCCCGCGGCAAAATGCCAGTAGGGTTCAAGCCAAGGGTATCTGTGGGGTAGTACAGTAATGACCATACGGAGCCTGCTCGACGATGGTCAAACTTCTGATGTGCAGGGGCCGAATTTGCAAGACCTCGATAGCGATCGTAAAAATATTGATAGTAAGGCTGCATATCCGGAGAAGCGTAATCCAGTAAAAAGCTAGTAAAGCCTTCAGGGTCTAATCCTCCACCACCAACACCAAACTGAAGTGATGTTTGTTGTGGATTAAAAACACCAGCGTAAAGAGGCAATTGCTCAAAATTGATCGCCGTTAAGACATCTTCTAGAAAAGCATTACCAATACTACGCAAGGCATAGATTGCGGGCATCAAAAAACCGCCAGCATAAGCCAAATAGCCCTGTCCTTCCTGGGTTAGTCCGGTATTGCCATAGGCTGTTTTGATGTGTTCTCTGAGCCACAGCTTCAGCGCACTAAATCGTTCTGGTTGGTTCACATCTTCGCCGATCACCAGCATCATAATCAGCTCAGACCCTCGACAAACTGAAACCCAATTGGAGCCAAAGGGTTCTGCAAAGTTAGCATGTTTGTAAGTTCGCCAAGCCTCCAGAGCAATCAGGATTTTGTCTCGTATGTAATCTTGTTGTGCTGGCGTCCAGCCACTTGCCGCCCAATCGTAAGCTAGGGCAAATCCCATCCCTGTAGCCGCTCGAGAAAGCCCATTATTGGCTTCTGGAATACGCCCATCCGGATCAGGATCGCTATGGATTGTATAAAGAGAGTCAAAGGCAATCTGGGCATAGGCTTGTTCCCCCGTAATCAAGTATAGGAATGAGGCTTCACGAGCTAGCCAAGCACGGGCATAATTCCAATTCCCATCATCAGGATTTTCGTCATAAATACGCCAGTCATTTCGATCCACCCGATCTTTGATGGCTGCAAAAGCAATGTGATGATGAGAGCCAGGAATTGCGATCGCTGATCGAATCTCAGTTAACAGAGTCGTATCTAAAAACAACCTGGGTGCAATTGGGAAACTCGCTTCAACAGAAGAATGAACGGGGTCTTCAATAGGTAACCCTTGAGCCAATACATCGCTACACGCCGCAGAGCTTATGAGCAACAAACTCGTTAATGTGAATGTCCAATAGTCTGTAGCCAGTTTGTTGGAAATCATCAACCTACGGTAAGCTCTTAATATCTAACTTATTATCAGAAGGAAATTTTCCGTCTAATAAGACTGAACTCTTCAAGAGCGATCGCGCTCCAGATCATAAATCTCCTCTTCCTAATACCAATTCTCCGGCATGCCGAGATTCTTCAGTCCCACGACAATCACTCCTGTCGGCTGGGAATCTGAATCACAAACTTAGCGCCCATCCCCAGTTTAGAAGTGCAGGTCAGCTTACCCCCATGGGTTTCAGTAATAATTTGATAGCTAATGGACATTCCCATGCCTGTCCCTTTGCCCACCGCTTTAGTGGTGAAGAAAGGATCGAAAATTTTGGGTAACACAGTCTCTGGAATCCCTGGACCGTTATCAGTAATTGAAATTTGAATATCGCCTCTCTCTAAGACCTCGGTGCGTATGGTAATACAGGGCGATGCAGCGATTTTCCCCTGAGTGTGCGCCTCATCGAACGCATCTATGGCGTTGGCCAAAATATTCATAAACACTTGGTTGAGGGGACTGGCGTAACAACTCACCAGAGGTAATTGACCGTAGTCATTGATGATTTCAATTCCAGGACGCTGATCGGCCGCCCTCAAACGATGCTTGAGAATCATCAAGGTGCTGTCAATCCCCTCATGCAGGTCAACCGACTTGAGGTCGGACTCGTCCAAACGACTGAAGGTTCGCAGGGATTTAACAATTTCTCGAATTCGCTCAGCGCCAACCTGAGCTGATTTCACGGTTTTTGGAAAATCTTCCATCAGAAACGCTAAATCAATCTCTTCGATCAAATCGGCAATGTCATCAGTTGGGTTAGGTTGGCGCTGATCATAGAGCCGCACCAGTTTTAACAGATCATGGGCATAGGTATCGATGTGGCGGAGGTTGCCGTAAATAAAACCGACCGGGTTATTGATTTCATGGGCCACACCCGCGACAAGCTGTCCCAAGCTAGACATCTTTTCATTCTGCACCAATTTGACTTGCATTTGGTGCAGTTTTTCTAGAGTTTTCCGCAATTGTGTTTCAGATTTTTTGCGCTCAACCGCAAACACCATAGAATTCACCAAGATTTGCGCCAGATGAATCAGCGCATCATCCACAGGGGTGACTTGTCTGTAGAAAATACCTAACTGACCGATGAGTTGGGCTTGCTGCAGCATAGGCAGCCAAATCAAGGTGTGAATCCCTTCCGAGAGTAAGAAACGCTGTTTTTGCAGGATTCGTTCTGGCAGATCTGGACTGGCGACAACGGGTATTACAATGGGCTGAGGGTTGATTTCTTGGTTTGTCCAAGGACAATACTCAGCCATTGTCTCCAGGTAATTCGTCGATAAATGACTGTGGCCTTGCCATTGAAATACATCCGACGCATCCAGTAAGGAAATTGCCGCCTGAGGCGTATTAAAAACCTGTTGTAGGCCCAAGAGGGTCGTTGCGTAAACGGAGTCTAGGGTTGTGGCGCGATTGATGTTATCGGTGGTTTCCGCCCAAAAATATACCGACTGCAATTGGTCGTAGCTTTGATTTAGGGCTTGCTTGGTCAGATCCAACTCCTGGCTGAGATGAGCAATCTGGGCTTGGAGAGGCGGGTCTAAATCTGCTGCTGATTTGGCGGGATAGTGGCGGGATAGAGCTGAAGGCTGCATAGCAACAGGTGATAGATAGAGGCAAGACGCCTGTTTTTAATATGCCCATTAGGGCTGTCTATCATCACTAATGATGATCAGTCTAGAGATTTCAGGGGGGATGATAGGTAGCGCGTCTAGCAGGGAAACTTAACCTAAACCCCCCACTGTAGGCGGCAATATGGCTGATTTTCCAGTGCAATTTAATCCGGCGCTTAATCAAGCTCGGTTGGCAGGCAGTAACATGGTGTTTCACTGCCATTATTACAATTGCGCTGTCCACAAAGCGATTGAGGAAACGTTGGGAGATCAGGCTACTGGTCTGTTCCGAGAAACCGCGGCGGCGGCGGTGCGATCGCAGCTTCGCCATCTGATCGACACCCATGACGCCGTTATAACTCGCTTTTCAAAGGGCCGAACCCTGTTTCAACAGCTAGGATTTGGCAGTTTTGACGCCCAACAGTTAACCTCCGCAGGTGGTGTGGTTGTTTCTAACAGTTCCCACTACGCCCTTGGGTGGCTATCTCAGTATGGAATTCGGGAAACGCCCGTATGCCAGTTTATTGAAGGCTATCTGAAAGCCTTAGTGGAAATTGCCTATGGCCTGGCGCCAGAACAGGTCGCCGTCCGAGAAACCGACTGTATGGCGAAGGGTGACGCCAACTGCCGATTCGTGGTTGAGGTCTCTGACGGAGAAGATACCCATGGCCATTGATGAAAACGCGGTGGTGGCTGCCTGTAGCCACCTGCCGTTGATCGGGAATGAAGATGGCTTAATCCCAGCTTTTGGGCTATATTTAACTCGCCACTACGCCGATTTTTACAACCGCAGCTCCTTCGAAGCAGTGCGACAGGTGGAACAGTATCGCCCGGAAGCCATCCTCCAGACAGAAGCTGGCTTAATTGAAGCCGGTATGCTCTGCGCTTTCTATACTTTTGGCGGCATTATGCTGTCCCAAGAATGGGAAGCGGTGGTGACGCCGATGATTGAATCCGATGACGACTGGGTCTATGGCGTCATTGCCGTCGTTAACAGTTTAGGCTGGGGTAAATGGCGGCTTGAACAGCTGATTCCTGGGGAACGGCTAGAAATTTCCATTGCGAATAGTTATGAGTCAGCCGGTTGGATCGGTCATTATCCCCGTAGTCAGCGACCTCGCTGTTACCTGGCGCAGGGAGGCTGCGCCGGTATTATGAACCTGCTCTACCAGGGCGATATTCGTCAAGCGCCTGCCCTAAACCCTGATTATTTCCAAGAAATCTTCCACAGTCCGGGTAGCTTTCGCTGTCAAGAGATAGCCTGCCGCACTATGGGCGATGATATGTGCCGATTTGTAACCACTCGCACTCTTTAGAACACCCTCAGTCATGACATCGACTCGGGAGGTGGCATGCCTCCATCTCGAAAATTTGGAGTTAGTGATGGTGGTTGACTGCTTTGGAGACCACCGAATTGTTGAGGTTAACCTGCCCCACCCCCCAGAAATAGCTGATCTGAAACGGTTAACCGATGTCGGCCGCCAAACCATTTTGAGCGATCTTCCCCGACCGTTTTTCCGGATTGATTGCCCAGGTCGTTTTTTATTGACTGGCATTATTGGCGATCCAAAGGTGAGATTTACCCTACGGCAAGCAGCCCTCACCAAGGCCCCTAAAATTGTGTCTCAGGCTGTCAGAGAACTGTTGAATCTAAAAAGAAAAGGGGCTAAGCGATGACCACCCCGATTTATCTAGATCATGCTGCGACCGCCCTGCCTCGATCTCCTCACGCCATTGCAGCCGCTACAAATGCGATGAACTGGGGGAACGCGCAACGGGGAATCCACGCCCAAGCCGCTACAGCCAGTCATCACCTGAATAAAGCGCGCCAGCATATTGCTCGAATGGTGGGTGTGGAACAGAGC
>JASJDH010000048.1 GCA_030065175.1 Leptolyngbyaceae cyanobacterium MO_188.B28
CGTCAAATAAGCAATACTAGTCAAACTCAATAATAGCTTCCGGGAAAAAACTAGGAATTTGTGGTTTTTGACTCAATTATCTCCGTTAAGTTGGTGTTGCTCTTCTAAAAGGGTATTTTCCACCTCTGGAGTACAGATTCTGGGTTGTATATGAGGGGGTAAAAATGTGTTAAGGGTGTATGTCTCTTGTCATTCGTAAGCCTTATCACAATTATCTAAACAATTCGGCATAGCAAATTCTAGAACTGCTTACTCCATCTCATCAAAAAGGCGCATCCACAACGAGATAACAACCTTAGTGAAAATAGAAAACGTGGAGAGTCAAGAAACAGTTGAACACTATCAAGGCAGATTATCTTCGGAATTGGAGATGATCTGCACTCCAGCAAATCCCCGGAAAAAGTGTGCTGTTTTTAGCCATAACCTGGAAAGAAATGGAGCCAATAAGTTTCTTTTAAACCTCTTAGAAGGTCTGAGTGAAGACTTAGAATTCGAAATCTTCTCGCCCATCTCAGGACCCATTGAGCAAGATTTTCGAGAGAGAGGGCTTCCCACCCATATCCTGAAGACTGAGGATGGTGAGGATCTAAAAAAGCGTTTGAAGGAAAGTCAACGTTTCGACTTGGCAATTATTAGTACTATCATGCTTGCCCATGTGGTCTTAATTTGTGAGCAACTTTCAATTCGCAATATTTGGGTAATCCATGAGATGTGGCCAAGACAAAACTTTGGCTATTATGCAAATGGGATTGTTCTCATGTCTAATGGGGTAGATGGAGAGGAAGAAAATCAAAAAAATGAGAAGCAAATATTCCCCCTTTCTCGTTTTTCACCTTATCAGGACATTATCAAAGCTTTTGCCAAAGCCAACAGAGTTGTGTTTCCGTCCCAAGCTCAACACAAGCTCTATGAAAACCTCTTCACTAAAGAAAAGGCGGCGGTAATTTACAATGGCATACCGACGGAGCCAATCGACACCTTTAAAGTTTCCTTATCGCAGGCAGAAGCTCGCAAGGATTTGGGGTATCAGCAAGACGACGCCATTATTCTTCATATCGGCACTGTTTGCCAGCGTAAAGCGCAGAAGCTGACCTTATCAGCATTTGCAAAGTTCTGCCAAGACAATGAAGCGGCTGCGCGAAATGCCAAACTCCTGATCGTGGGCGCGCGCTATCTCCGCAAAAACGAAATTCAGTACCTCAACGAACTCAAGGCAGACATTCGCGATAAAGGACTCGAAAGTAAAGTAGAGATTGTCAAAATTGAGAGGACTGTTTGGCCTTACTACCTTGCCGCTGATGTAGTCGTTTGTCCGAGCCTTAACGATACCATACCCCTAGTTATAGGCGAGGCAATGGCCTGTGAACGGCCTGTGATTGCTTCAGAGATTGGTGGAATTCCTGAGGCATTGAAGCATGGTCATGAAGGCCTTTTGATTCCCCGTGGCGATGTATCGGCCTTAGCCTCAGACATAGAGAAACTGCTAAAGAATGAACAGCTCCGTTTCCAAATGGGGCAATGGGGTCGCCGCCGAATCCTCAAACAATTTTCCTTTGATCAAATGGTAAGTAAGTATCGTCAGGTGATTGCAGCAGTATGTCCTGAATGCTGTTCGATAGGCTGTCAAATCAATGACTAGAGGCTGGTTTAAAGGCGATCGCACCTCTTTCCCCTCACCCCACAATTACCTCACTGGCGAGAATCAACGCGATCGTACATCCTAGATAAGCAGGAAATCAGAACCCTTTGTTTCCAAAGGAATCGCTCCAACCCCTGCCTACCTTCATACTTTTTCGACCTCTTTAGAGATCAAGATTGTCGGCGTAAACCAGCCGAGTAGCCGCCCTTTGCTCAAAGAGCATATATTCCTCCATTACACTCCAGAAAAAAGCGCGGAGGGTTTTCCGTCGGGTTTCATTGGGGATTGAGTAATCGAACTGAGAATCGCAGGGCTTCAGTTTAGCCAGGTGGTTTTCACACCCGCATCCATGCTCAATAAAGTAGCCATGGCGGCTCGATACGCTATCAATCAAGCGCCGTAACATGGAGACATATCCACCGTGCAGAATGGCGTCAAATTTTCGCGCCACCGCGATATCTTGCTCACTAAAGCGGAATGAACGAACTTCAAATAAATCTGAACGCTGCAGAGGGTGTAAAAAGGTCCAGTAGAAGGTTGCGGGCACGTCATACCCGAGCAGTTCAAATAGATCGCTCACGATATTAACCAGCCCTAATCGCTCAGTTTGCTGGGCACTGTGCGATCGCACTTCGCTCTGAATTTGCTTCAAATCTGGATAACTCTCTGGCAAAAACGCCTCGCCATAATGTTCCACAGCTTCATAGGCTAATTTTCCATTGCCTTCACAATAAGCCTGCCTCAGGTGTTTAACCTCAGAACGCTCCAAAAAAAGCATGTGTCCTTGCTGATGCTTCGCCAGAAACACCTGCGCCATCGCCGTATATACACCCGGCTCACTCATCCAATCACCCGTTGCGATTCGACGCCACTGCTGGGGCATATGTTCTAGTGGAACTGCTGGTTCGCCATTGATGGTGGTCAGCACTCTTTCAGATGCTAATTGAGTCAGCGCCATCAGGAAAATTTCTCCTTGGGAACTCTGCCCCCTGAATTTGCAATTATTTCTACCAAGGCTAGCATTGTTGGCCAACCCCCCAAAGCTTACTGCACCTTGGGTGAACATTTATTGTACTCGGCGACTTTATTCACCTCAATTAAAGATCCGCTGCAATACAGGAATGCGGGAAAGCACTAGATAGTCCAATAGCAAGACCGCTACAAGCGAAAATCCAACCAAAGGGAACACAACGCCCAAAACTGCAATAATGCCAATCGGTAATTTCCATTGCGGCGCATAGGACGGTATTGTCGGAGCTCCTATTCGTCTAACAGGACGCCGCTTCCACCACATCACTCCACCACTGACACATAGCAAGATAACGGCTAGGCAAGCAGCCAACATCAACAGTTGGTTTTCCAATCCGAAATATTTGCCCATGTGCACCGCAATACCTAGTTCAACTGCCTTGGGGACCAGACCATAATCTCGCCAGCGCACATCCGCCAACACTTTACCGCTGTACTGGTCAATGTGCATTGTCACCTCTTGGGTGGGGTCGTCTGGAAAAGCTGAGATTGTGTAGACACCCTTCTCGCCGTCCGGCCAGCTGACATTGAACCCGGGAGGCGCTCCTTGCGATTGCGCCAGCGCGATGACAAAGTCCAAGTTTATAGGGGTAACTGGCGTATTTCCCTCAACTGCTTTACTTGCAGGCGTTTTATCCATTAACGGTTGGTAAGGATGCTCATCAAGTAAATCAGACTGAGGCATGGGAAACTGCTCAACCGCCCATGGCACAGACTGGATTCCATTTCGGTTGAGTGCGCCGGTGAGTACAGTTGACTGAGGGAAGTCATCCCACATTTGGGCTGGAAAACGATTCCAAACCTGAGCGAATGTTTCCCCCAAAAAACCTGTCCAAGGGAGACCTGTCAGGATTAAAAACCCTATTAGCAACATACTGTAGAAGCCAGGTACAGTATGTAGATCCCGCCAAAATACTCGTTGGCTCTGGCTCCCTAGTCGCGGCAATAAAGTTCCCCAAAGTGAGAATCCATTCCGGGGAATCCACAAATACAGTCCTGTCCCCAACAACACTAACCCCCAACAAGCGGCTAGCTCAATTAGATAGTCGCCAACCGGCCCAATCATCAGTTCACTGTGGAGTCGGCGAGCATTCGCTTGGAGGTTATTGTCCTCATTGCGTTCCCCTAGCACTTGAGTCGTGTAGGGATTTACAAAGACTGTCAAGGTCTGGTTATCGGAGGTAACCAATTCAACTTCACCACTACGATTAGCGGCGACACTGGGTGTGAATTTAGAAATGGCTGCATCAGGATAAACTCTCTGGGCCGCCTCAAGTTGCTGGGTATAGGCCGCTATCCCCCCACTCGGTTGAACAAACATCTGACGGTGGTACATCACGGCGTCCAACTGGGGTTTAAATAGATAAATAATTCCTGTTGTTGCAAGCACCAACATAAAGGGAATTACGAATAGTCCGGCATAGAAATGCCAGCGCCAGATAGTTCGATAAAACCGATTGGCGGGAGATTCACCAATGTGAGGGGGATCATTCACCATGTGCATTAGGCTGCCCCGTAGTTTTGTATGAATTTTGTACGAATGTTTAACAAATCCCGAGGTAAGCTACCATATCTAGTCCCCCGCCCTCAAAAGACACACTGTCAAACTCGTATTGATTTTTAACAAAAAAAGCCGCCCAGGCATAGGAGCGGCGAAATGATGATGTTCGTTGAAACATGAGGAGCTGTCTCGATCGCTACCCAGCGGTTTGAGACTAACTACTGGGGAAAAATGCACACTGGGAAAATGCACCTAGCACATTAACTAGATTGGAATTAAACTACCAAACCCTGGGTAACAGAATCGGGGCAAAAAAGCAACAAACTGTGGCGACTAACACATATAAAGTGCTCAAAAAGGCGCCCTTTTGGTAAGTTAAGTCTTTTCCTACTGGTTGACAAACCGGGAGAAGCTAAGCTCATTTACGCGATTCCAGTTGTATACCCCTTCCCGGAAGGTTTTCCATTGTTCATAAACCTCCTTGAAGGCGGCATCGCCACTGGCTTTCTCTTCAAAAAAGGCAAATGATTCATCTTGAGCGGCTTTTAGGATTTCATCGCTGTAGGGAATCAGTTGGGTTCCCCCATCCACCAACCGTTTTAAGGCTGGACCATTGAGAGCGTCGTATTTTGCCAGCATCGAAATATTGGCTTCATAGGCCGCCGTTTTATAGACTTCCTGGTATTCCTTCGGTAATTTATTCCAGGCGTCTAGGTTCACTTGAGTTTCAAGGGTTGGACCCGGCTCCCACCAACCTGGATAGTAATAAAATTCAGCCGCCTCTTGTAGACCCAACTTTTCATCATCATAGGGACCGACCCATTCAGCCGCATCAATGGCGCCGCGATCCAACGCCAAGAAAATCTCTCCCCCAGGTAATACTTGGACATTAACCCCCAAGCGGTTCATGACTTCGCCGCCAAGACCAGGAATTCGCATTTTGAGCCCGTTAAGGTCGGACAAAGACTGGATATTCTGCTTAAACCAACCGCCCATCTGGGTTCCTGTATTGCCTGCTGGGAAGTTGATCACGCCAAAATCGGAATATAGCTTGTGCATAATCTCCAAACCGCCTCCATAGTAAAACCAGGCGTTTTGCTGTTGGGCGTTAAGGCCAAAAGGCACAGCGGTGCCAAACGCTAGAGCAGGATTTTTACCCACGTAGTAGTAACTGGCGGTATGTCCGCATTCAACTGTGCCCGCTTGGACGGCGTCAAGCACCTGAAGCCCAGGCACAATTTCCCCTGCTGCAAACGGATCAATGGTGAACCGTCCGTTGGTCATTTTGCTCACCCGATCGCAGACGGTTAAGGCGCCTCCATAAATCGTGTCGAGGGATTGGGGCCAACTGGTCGCCATCCGCCAGTGAACAGTCGGTAAATCAGAGGAGTCAGCAGTGGGGGTCGAGGTTGGACCGCAGGCGCTTAGGGCTGCAGCACTGGCGGTTCCTAACGCTGCGTAATTGATCAGTTGTCTACGTTTCATGGGTTTGAAAAGACTATTTATTAGGTCTTATTAGGCAATTTTCTGCTTTAGGCACAATTTAACCATGAAACCTTTTTGATTAAGCCATGGCCTATGAGATTCGATATTTAACTCACATTCGAAGATTGGGGAAGGGCTGAATTCAATTGCTTCTCAGCCTTAGCGATCGCGCCATAGGTCTGTTCTAACGCGTCGGGGGGAACCGAAATAGATGTCACGCCCCAATTGACCAAGGAAGCGATCATCTCAGGGTGGCGGGCAGGCGCTTCACCGCAAATAGAAGTGGGGACACCGGCTTGCCGAGCCATCTGAATAATTTGGGCGATCGCCTCCATGACCACTGGATGCGGCTGACTAAACCCTTTGGACAGGATAGCTTGATCGCGATCGATGCCTAGCAACAATTGGGTCAGATCATTGGTTCCAATCGCCACCCCCTGAACCCCTGCCCGGATATAGGCTGGCAGCAGAAAAAGGACAGAGGGGACCTCCGCCATCATCCATAGTTGAAAGTGCGGCGCCTCAAACAATCCTGCCGCCTTAACCCGTTGGCGACAGAATGTAAATTCTTCCACCGTCCGTACAAAAGGCAAGATTAATTGAATATTGCTATAGCCTAACTGCTGTACTTGTTTGAGGGCCTCTAATTCTAGATCAAACATGCGGGGATCTAATTGATAGCTTAAGGCGCCTCTTACCCCCAGCATCGGGTTTTGTTCTATTGGGGGACTGCCTTCCCAAGATAAAAATTCATGGGAGCGTAAATCTAAAGAACGATATCGGACTGGACGAGGTGCGAAGGCTTGGGCAAATTGACAAATCTGATGGGTGATATTGTTCAGCAATTCGGACTGTTTTCCAGTATCCAGCCATTGCTTGGGGTGCATTCGCTCAAGCCCTTGGATTAACATCAGCTCCGAGCGCAGCAGGCCAACTCCATCCACCGGAAGATGTTTAATCGCCTCCAGGGTGCTTGTCTGACTTAAGCTCACCATTAACTGAGTCGCAATGGGGGGAGCCGTCGATTTATCTAACCCAATGGGAGGCGCAGCGCCTTTTTTTAGAGTTTGTCGCCCAATATGGGGCTTTTTGCGGCTAGCGTGCGTCTTTTTCCATTCTGGGGGAGTCCTATGGACAGCGCCGCGATCGCCATCTAGTAAAATTAATTCTCCCAGTTGAATCAGACGAGTCGCTTCAGCGGCGTTCACAATCGCAGGGATTCCCAGTTCACGGGCTAGGATGGCGCCATGGCTGGTCAGCCCGCCTTGTTCTGAGATAATCCCGACAGCAGTTTGTAAATACGGCAGCCAATCCGGAGAAAGGGTCGAAGCGACGATAATTCTTCCGGGCGGGAGCTGTGTGGGCGCTTGATTTGGGTTAGGGATAACAACGGCGGGCGCCATGACTTGACCTGGGGACGCGGCGATCCCTTCCACAAAGAGGTCAGCGGCGTCATGGGCGAATTCGGGCAAGGAGGCGTTTGAAGATTGAGTCGCTTGAAGCGGAGAGTCTGGTTTGATGGGACGCCAAGGATTCGCCTGCGTGATCCAGACCTGAGCTTCACTCGAGTCAGCCGTGGGGCAAACCAACCATTCCATGAGGAGAGAAGCGCCAAGCTGAGGACTGATCTCCTGAGCTAGGCGAATGAGGGTAGCCAGTTGCTCTTGCGTTAACGTATATGATTGAGACGGCTCTGATACAGATTCAAGTTGGAGACAATCCCCGGTTGCACTCAGAGGAGAAGTCGACGATGGAGCGGCAACTCGATAGATTTGAGTCTTATGCCCGAGTTTCTGAGATTGAATAGAGCCGTCAACAGATGAGATTTGATAGCGATCCGGAATGACCTCCCCTCTGACCAGCGCCATGCCCAGGCCATCGACGGATTGAATGGTCGTTTCCACCTCACCCATCTCGACTTTGCCTGCAGCGCTAGCAGCATATAGCGGCTGGATCAAAACAGCCAGATTAATTTGTTGCACTTGAATCCGCGAACGCTGCCAGTAGAAAAGGCTTCTAGCCCTAAATAGCTCCGCCCAAACCCGTTTGAGATGAATCAATACACTTTCAGGTCTAGCCCGGCAAATTTGGCTCTCCAATAGACCAGTTGTACGGGCAGTGAGGGTTGGATCAACCGTCGCTCCAATATTAATTGACGGGCGTAAAATCACTGCCGGTGACTTCAAGCAATCAAGCGCCGACGCCAGAGCAAGGGAAGATATTTGAGTTAACGGGGCTCCTGTGATGGTTTGCCGAATTTGTTGAGCAATTCCTTGGAGCTGTTTTGGATTATTGATATCCAAGTAGAGAGAAGAATTCGGCAAATCGGCGAACAGCGGTTCTAGCCAGTTAATGCTTTCCAAAAAATCACGAAATACCCTTGCCGAAATCACATAGCCCGGTATTACTGGGTAACCATGACGCCTCAAAGTGCTCAGATAAAATGCTTTATCTCCAACTAACCAACGGTCGGAGGACTGAATTTGATCGAGTCCATATAAATCTGTCATTGCAAGCGTCTGTTTTCCCTTGTCGGCTCAGATTGGGTGGGTTCGCCAAAGGACCCAATCAATCAACATTTTGGCGACAGATCCTTAGATGGCGCGCGAGGTTGCAATGGGCTACCCAGGATCTGCTCCTAGTTTTTTTTAGCAGATAGACTTCAATGTTCCCTAAGCTTTAGGCGGCAAGGGGTCAAACAAGATAAAAAGATTGATATGAAAACAATTCATTAATTTGACGGTGTCCAATCCTAAAGGCGATTTTTCCATGCACAGGCTGAATTTTAGGGGTAAGTTTAACGATCTAAATTAAACTTCGCTATTTTTACGCTAACCGAATCAGGGGAAAAGAACGACAATCGATGATTGGAGAGGTCATAAGCAGATGAATGCTTTCCTTAAAGAGCCAAGACCGCCGCTCCCCCATGACTGACTATATTTTATATTCCAATCAGGCTACATATGCGTCAGTGGTTAATTCGTTCAGTCGCACCCGTTCTAAACCTATTTCTTGAGGCTAACTGTCCCCTATGCGGCCGATCGACGGCTAAAGCGCTCTGCCTAGATTGCCAACGACAGACTAGCCGGTGCCGATTAGCAAACCCTATGGCGACTTGGCAAGGGGATTTGCCGCTATTTGCCTGGGGAGCCTACAAAGGCAGCCTGAAGCGAACGATCGCAGCGCTGAAATACGAAAATCAACCCCAAATTGCTCAATTGCTGGGGCATTGGTTAGGAGAAGCCTGGTTAACCTACACCTCCGATTGGAAAACTCAAACCTCTTCCCACCCTTGGATTGGTTCACCTTGGGTGGTTCCCATTCCCCTCCACACCCTTAAGCTTAGGCAACGAGGCTTTAACCAGGCAGACCTACTGGCGGAGAGCTTTTGTGCGGCAACGGGATTACCGTTGGTCCGCAAAGGCCTAGTGAGGGTGAGACAAACAAAAGCTCAATTTTCCCTGACTGCGGAGGAAAGGCAACGCAATCTGGCCGACTCTTTTCAAATAGGTCAGGCGTTTAAGCGCTTGTCTACCAACCCATCTGTGCTTTTACTGGACGATATTTACACTACTGGCTCAACGGCGCTAGCCGCCGCCAAAACTTTGCAGAGACGTGGAATTGCAGTCATCGGCATAGGGGCGATCGCTCGGCCGCTGAAATTTCCTAGTCAATCAGTTAAAGAGCGTGAAATTGGCTGTATTTTTGAGGCTTGAGGCAACCCAAAGATCGGCTGAGGGTCTAATCCAGTAATCTGCTGAAATTGTGCGGGTGTAATCGTACTAATGACGGGCTGAGATTCCCATTCCTGAAGTTTTTTTTGCACTTCGAATAAAAACTCCACTCCCCGTATCGGCGGGATTCTTAGCCAAGTCATCACCAAAATTTCCACTAACGCCAGCTCAATTAAGGTCGATGGGTATTTTTGCAAAAGCTGCTTCAAAAAGGCTCCAAATTCAGCCTCCTCATTTCCTTCTAACTGGTAGCTACTGACGACGTGCTTGACGCGTTGTTGATTAATTTGTTGCTCAATCTCCATGTAGACTCCAGTCTGAGGAATGCAGTAACTAAATTTTAGGGAACACACTCATCGAAGAAAATCAGTCACAATCTCTTCAAGCCGATAAAAACTTATCCAATTGTACCTAAAGCTATTATCTAGACTTTAGTGGGGATTCAGCGATCCCCTAGCCCTGAAACTTATTACAAATTATTAAGGGTATATGATTTCAGGCGATAAAGTTTGATGAGAAAGAAATGCAGAAGTCAGTGTAGAGCTAACTCCTGATGTTCACCTCCTGTATTGTTTATCCAAGATAACGTCTCACATTAAGGTAATCGTTTCCTAAACAAAGGGTGCGTATTTTTCAGCGCCCTATCTTACGCCAGCGCCAGATTAACGACGCTAATGTTCTACCCCTGCCCAATATTTGTGGTTTGATAAGTTGGGGCATAACTCGACAGGCTCTAACATTCTGGCGACTCTGCTCTGATGTTACAGGTAAAATCTGGACGCCCAAAAACTGCTTTCAGTCTATTTGCTGGGATTTTGACAAATTTTAAAAAATACGCTGTCTGTAGCGTCTAATCTCTTTGAGAAGCCACTGTATGTAGTGAGAAATTGCATTTTGGTAGACCCACAATTCGATCAGAAAGATATTTTAATCTATTCCAATGGTGGAGACTGACACCCTTCTCCAAGCCCAATCAATGACCAGTTATGTTGGATTTGAAAGCAACTGAGACGGCAATACGTCATCTCATCACCTTCACACCATCGAAGATTAATTACGACTTCATCGAAGTATTGAAAACGAGAATTCACTGACCGTGTTCTTGACGATTAGACACCTTTCAAGGCATTTGTCACGTGCGCGACTAGACCTTTCAACTTCATTCCGATCAAACCCATCTCTATTTTGGATAAGTTGCAATAACTCTCCTTCTCCTTCCGCCCTTATTGAGGACTCTCTCCGTTTGATGAATGGTTCGCTAACTACTATTGGGGCCACGAAGATTTGACCCGACAACTGTTGAAAAACGACGTATAGCTCTATCCTGTGCGATGTTTGAGATTTCCAGTCGCGGAGGGATCTCTCTATGGCGGGTTGGGATAATTCATCAATTGAAACAGAAAAAGGTGATTCTTGGCGACAACGCTCGCTAATCAAATACCTTAGTTCTCAGGGGTATACTATGGATGGTATCAGAAACCTAAGTTTTGAGAATTCTAGACGCTACCCGTAGCGGATCTTCCTACTTTTGAAAATATCCATTTTTTTAGTCAAGATTTGGCGATCAGTAATCAAGTATGTATAAAATTTCTGTTGAATTTGGCTGAAAATTTCTCCAGGGAAGTGATACATAGCGCTAGTTTTTTCTGAAGATCATCTCAGACGATTTAACAATGTATTTATTAATACATTTATTGCAGCACTTCCCTCCTTGCAATAATTAGGAGTCCGCCACATTCCTTCAAACAGATTGATCTAGGCGCTGAAACCTTTTGGGGAAAAGGTTTTGATAACAAAATAAGATGAGTGTCAACTGATCGCTAGACAATCTTTATTAAGTATTCTTTCTGATGGTGATTTTACGACTAAGATCCTTTCCAGAAGGGCTTTTTGGGGATTTTTGAAAGGGGTTGCGCCCCTCTTCCGAAGTGATAAATGCGCAGTTAATGTGTAAAAGAAGGTGATTGCATTTCAAAGAGATTGTCTGAAAATCTAAATCCTATTTGAAGCAATTGCTACTTGCTATGTGTGGCGAAAAAGAGCTTGGTCGATCTCGAATCTCGCAGGTCAAAAATTACTAGCCGCTATGCTAAATCATTGTTTCAGGATGCTTTTACATGTCCCGGGATGCTCTTGTTGTTGGAATTAATCGCTATCCGGCGTTGCCAGCGCTGAAGGCGCCTGCTAGAGATGCAGAGGCGATCGCCGATATCCTACAAACCCACGGTGAATTTCGAGTGCAGCGGATGCCGGAAGTGATTAAAGCGGGTAAGCCCACTGTTGGCAACCGCACCGGTGTCACTAGCCACGCGTTGGAAGACGCGCTCATTCGTCTCTTTAAGCCAAAAGGTAAGAACATTCCCCAGACCGCTATATTTTATTTCTCAGGGCATGGAATTCATCGAGAGGCCGGTATTCGTGAGGGGTATCTCGCCACCAGCGACACTGACCCAAGCAAAGGCAACTTCGGCGTCTCGTTATTCTGGCTGCGTCGGCTGTTGCAGAAGAGTCCTGTTCGTCAGCGAATTGTTTGGCTTGATTGTTGCCATAGCGGTGAACTGCTGAACTTCCTGGAGGCGGATCCCGGAGCGAGGGAGGGCACGGATCGATTGTTCATGGCGGCGTCCCGTGAATATGAATCCGCCTATGAGTCGCTAGATAGCCTCCACAGTGTTTTTACTCAAGCGCTGGTGTCGGGTTTGAATCCCTATAAGGTTGATGGCGGGATGGTGAATGGTCACGCCATCGTGGATTGGGTGAGTCAGCAGCTTAAGGGAGAAATTCAGCAGCCTCTATTTGAAAGCTCTGGCAGTGAAATCATTCTTACCCGAGCGACAGGGTCTAGTCGGGTCATTCCAACTAAACCAAAGTCCACTCTAGATAAACTGCGCCAACTCTCCTTCGCCTTCTGTCCTTATCAGGGCCTCTCTGCTTTTGATGAAAAACACGCTGATTACTTCTTTGGCCGAAAGGTTCTAGTCCAGCAACTGTTGGATAAAGTCCGCACAGATCAATTCTGTGCGTTAGTCGGGGCTTCCAGTAGCGGTAAAACCTCGCTCTTGCGGGCCGGGATGATGCATCAATTGCGGCAAGGAAGAGTGATTCCTAGCAGCAAAGCTTGGCAGATTAAATACCTCACCCCCACCGAACATCCCCTCAAGAGCTTAGCGGCCAGTTTTATTGATCCCGAGGCAGAGGGGCTGCAAAAAGCGGAAGAACTCCGTCGAGCCGAGACTTTCCTCCAAGATGGGGGCAGAGGATTGGCCCAGTTAGTTCAAGCCAGTTTGGAACAAACCCCCTCGATCCCATCTGATTCCTGTCGAAATAAACCTCGGTTGGTGTTGGTGATCGATCAGTTTGAAGAGGTATTCGCCTATCGCCATGACACTAAAGGAGAAGCCGAACGACGACAGTTTATCAACTGTATAACTGAGGCGCTGCAGACTCCAACCAGCTATCTTAGGATTGTCATGGCGCTGCGGGCGGATTGTATTGACCAATTGACTCCTTATCCCGAGCTAGCTGAACACGTGCGGCGCCATACCGTACTCGTCACACCGATGAGTTATGAGCAAGTAAAATCCACTATTACTAAACCGGCTCAAATGATTGGGATAGAACTGGATCCCAACCTGATCTATAGCCTGTTATTGGATGTGACCGGAACGCCTGGTGAGCTTCCCCTAATTCAGCACACGTTGTTTGAACTCTGGAAGCGGCGTGAAATTGATCCGGTCAATGGAACTTCTCGCCTAACCCTGGAAAGCTATATCTCGCTGGGGGGAATTAGAAATATCCTCAATCAGCGCGCCACAGATGTCATCGGGCGTCTTGCCCCAGAAGAACAAAAAGTGGCGCAGCGGATCTTTGTCACCCTGTGCACCTTGGGAGAAGGCTCGCAAGATAGTCGTAGACAAGCCCGCAAGAGTGAATTAATCAATGCTGATTTTCCAGCCGCCATCGTTGAGCGAACCTTAGAAAAACTGGTCGCTGCTAAGCTGGTGGTGATCAACCAAGCTGAAGATAGCCCCAAACTTAATCCGTCAGTTTCCCAGAAGCCGGAACCCCATCCCCAGGAGCCCAAGGTGACAACCGTCGTCCTTCCCTCCATTGCTTGGCCCACTCAAAACCAAACAAAAGCATCTTTATCGGCTTTATCCTCTTGGTTTCTACAGAATCCTGCTCCAGCAGAACCCGTTCCCCAAAGTTCTCCCGTGTATATTGATATTGTCCATGAATCTTTGATTCGCAGTTGGCCGCTGCTGCGGGAATGGCTCAACCACCAGCGACATGTTGTAAGGGAACAGCGAGGGTTAGAACAATCAGCCCAGGAATGGGGGCAGCAGGGGCAGCCGACTCACCCTGAATATCTGTTGGGCGCAAGCCGCCTGGTTGAAGCAGAGCAATTTTTAGCCAATCACCGGGCTCAGCTCTCAACCTTAGCCCAGCGTTACATCGCTGTCAGCCGCAAACAACACCGGCAGAATCGTTTCAAGCACAATGCGATCAGGCTGTTGGCCCCATCCGCTTTATTGGCGGGGATGGCGCTGTCGACAATGCAAGAAAGCTTTTCCATACAAGTTGCGAATGAGGCAAGTCCCCCGCCTCAAGAATTTCTTGAGCCCTCTCATCCCCTAGTCAATCCGAATCCTAACAATGGGACGCCCATTGCCTTGGAAGAGGCGACAGACATCACGAATGCATATGCCGGTTTTATGGCGCCCTCTTCAGATTTGGCGGCACATTCTCAACAATCGAATGGGTTAAGGATTTCCGCCAAACGAAACCGCTCCCATTCACCTAATTCACCTGCTGAAATACAGCCCTCGGAAACTGGTGTTCTCTCCCCTTCTGATCAAAGGACCCTAATGACTACCAGGCATACCTCACATCCAGCCATAGAGATGATGGCCCGCTCAGCTGTGCAGGACATGTTAGGCCATTGCCAAACGCCAGTAGAAGTACAGTCCATTGGCCAGTGGGTTGAACCCAATAGGGTGATTGAAGTCTGGATGGTTAAGCCTCAGTCTTTGGAAGGTTGCGTGACTGTGGGAGGTAATTAGGGTGGATGGGTGGATGGGTGGATGGGTAGATGAGGGATGTGATGTTAGAAACTGAGATCTGCAACTAAAAATCCTGACCTAAAAACTGTAAGTAAATAGTACATTTGTATGATATGTTCAGTTAAAGCAAAATTGGGTCCTTCCCGAACACCTATTCCAATCCAAATTCCAAAATCTAAAATCCAAAATTCGCCCTATAGTAGTAAATTCTCCACCCTAACTTTTACCTCCAGCCCCCTGTCTGATGGTCCAAATCCTTTCCGTTACGCTGAAAAACTTTAAGACGCATCGCGATCGCCATTTTCAGTTTCAAGTGGGGACGAATGCGATTTGCGGTGAAAACGGCGCTGGGAAGACAAGCATCATTGAGGCGATTGCATGGACGCTGTTTAATTATCAAGGAGACTATACCAAGGAAGATTTGATTCACAATGGCGACGGCAGCGCCCAAGCAACGGTGACCTTTGTTTCCAGTCGCGATCAGCGTACCTATGAGGTGCAGCGCTGTACAAATCGCGGTTACATCCTCTACGATCCCCAACTTAACCAGAGGCTCCCTTACACCCGCATCAAAGATGAGGTGACGCCCTGGTTAAGGCAGCATTTGGGGGTGGCTCCCAACACCGACTTGGGGCAAGTATTCGCTAAAACGGTGGGGGTGCCTCAGGGCACTTTTACAGCCGATTTTCTGCAGACCGCTGAAAATCGCAAAGCCGTTTTCGATTCTGTTTTAAAGGTTGAAGAATACAAGGCGGTTCACAAACAGACCAATGCGTTGAGGCGGTATGCTGAGGCTAAAGTCGAAGAACTAGAGCGAGATGTGGCGCGCTATGAAGAGGCGCTGCAAAACTGGGAAGATTTACAGCATCGTCGCCTGGTGATGGTTCAAGAAATTGAGCAAAGTGAACAAGCGCTAAAACAGTTACAGAGCGCTCTAGCTCAATTACAGACAGAGCGAGAGGGATGTCTGGCCCAGGCGCGACAGGTGCAACAACGCCAAGCTGCATTGCAAACCCTGACTGTTCAGATCGAAGCTAAGCAGCAGACCCATTCATTTCTGGAACAGTCTCTACAGCGCGCTAATCAAGCGGTCGATGTCTGTGATGCTCAGCTTCAACCATACCAGGCTTTTCTGGCGGCGGAGGAAGCCCTACAGTTGCTCGATCAGCAGAATCAGCAACACCAGGCTTTGCTCAAACAGCGTCAAAAAAGCCAAAAAAAACTGGAAACCCATCAAGCGGATTTGACTCGACTGACCTTGCAATTGGAGATCTTTGCCCAAGCAGACTTGGAAATTCAAAGTTTGCAGTCTGGGGTGCGTCAACAAGACGTGTTGGAAGCGCAGCAAGCAGAGATTGCCAAACAGCAGCAAGTTTTGCGCCAAGTGGAGTTGGAGCGCCAGGGAGTGCAGGACCGTGTATCCAGCTTGACTGAGGAAATTGAACAGTTGGGGAATGAAATCCAATACTTAAAGAAATTGGCGTCGATGATCCAGCAAATTCCAGAGTGGGAGCAACGGCGAGATCGCCTCCAAGAACAGCTGAGTCGAATCGAAGCAGCGAAGCAGTTTGAAGCGGATCTGCAGCAACTGGTCAGCCAAAGCCAGGAAAAGGGCGATCGCTATCAGGTTCAAGCAGAGGCAGCGTTACAAACATTAACGGATTTACAGCAAACTCTGCTGCAGCAAAGTCCGCCGCTATTGGCGACAGCGGTCGATTCGGCGCGCAGTGCGATCTCGGCTGGGGTGACCCTAAATCAAGAAACGGTGACAGCCGTGACGGAAATTCTGCAGGATTTAGCGGAACAGGTCTCTGCGCCAAAACTCCAGAAGCAACTCAAAGAGATTCGCCAAACCTTGAAACAAGCGTATCAGCAACGAGCTGAATTCGTCGCCCTGCCCACTAAAGAGGCGAATCAGCAGGCGTTAATTGAACAACAGCAACGCCTTCAAATGAAACTGACCGAACTGGGTGAACAACTCAAGGCTGAAGCGAGTTTGCAAACCCAGTCTGCGCAATTGGCGGAGGCTATCGCAGCCTTGAAAGATCCAAGGGGTCGAAGTCGGTTGTTGGCGCGGACGCTGAAACAGCGTGATGCTGTGCAGGCGGACTATGAGACCCGACAACAGGTCCAAGCAAAGATTCAGCAGGAGTTGGCTGAGCTGGATTCGCAGATCGAGGCGTTTGCTGATTTGACGGTTAAAATTTCGGCCCAAAACCAGTTGAGACAGGCCAATCAGTCGGGGTATCTCAGCTATTTGCAGAACCAAAAGGACGCCCAGACGCAGCCAGGATTACAGGCGAAGTTGACAGCCGAGATCGCGGAGTTAGAATTGCTCAAAACCCAACAAACCGAACGTCAGCAAGCCTATGAACAACTGGCCAAATCATTTGACCCACAGCGTTTACAGCAATTGGAGTCAACCTACGGCGAGACCAAATCCCAAGCCGATCGGATCTCAGGTAGTTTGCCCCAGCAAAGCAAACTGCTGCAGGAGCTTGATCAACAGTTGGCGGTTTTGAAAACGACGGCGGAGAAGCGCGATCAAGTTAAGCTCGACCTCAAGCAGCGAGAACGCACCAAACGCTTCATCAATTTCGCGCGCAAGGTATTCAAGGAAGCCGGTCCCCGGATTACCGAACGTTATGTTCAAAGCATTTCTCGGGAAGCCGATCGCCTCTTCAGAGAACTCTTGAATCGACAAAACGTCGCCCTAACCTGGACAAAAAATTACGAGATTCTGGTGCAGGAAGGCGCCCATAGTCGTCGCTTTATCAATCTGTCTGGCGGGGAGCAAATGTGCGCCGCCCTGGCTGTTCGTCTGGCGCTACTAAAAATCTTAGCCGACATCGACATCGCTTTCTTTGACGAACCTACCACCAATATGGATCGACCCCGCCGTGATAGTTTGGCGGAAGCCATCGGTCGGATCAAATCCTTCAGTCAGCTCTTTGTCATCAGTCACGATGATACCTTTGAGAAGGTGACTGAAAATGTGATTCTAGTGGAGCGGGAATCTTAAACTTGGTCGCAATTGATCCGACGTATGAATTGCTAGATGGAAGTCTGCAACTCATGCTAAGTTAGGCAAACCGAGGTGGCCTTCAGGCATGGCTGAAACGACTGTAATGGGTTGTCTACAGCCGCCAAGGGGCGGCTGTAGGCGCTCTGGATTAGAGCTTAGAGCCTGGTAAAACTCTCTATGGCGAAGGTAACAATTTTGAGGTGACAAACTCGAGACACTCATGATAACTTTGTCCTCGCCTGTGACTTGGGGGCGGCTTCTTCCATCCGACGATATGCTTTAGCTTTCCGGTAGGGTTTCAAAGTGGGGCCAATGCCAATATTTGGGCATACATTTTGGCGAACTTTAAGGTTGAGAAAGAGGGCGTAGTTCTGCCAGCCCCGTAGTTGTTGACTGGCAGAAAATCTCTTTATCCAGCCGGGACTAAACCGCGATGTTTCAATAATGCCGCAGTGCTGGGCTCACGTCCTCGAAAGGCTTTGAAGACCTCCATGGGGTGGCGGCTGCCCCCCAGGGCAAGGACTGTGTCGTAGAAACGCCGACCCGTTTCTGTAAGAGCGCATTCATCTTCTAACCCAGCTTCCTCAAATGCAGAATAGGCATCTGCACTCAGAACTTCCGCCCAGAAGTAACTGTAGTAGCCTGCGGCGTACCCGCCAGCAAAGATATGGCCAAAGGCGCAGAGGAAAGAGTCTTCAGGTAAGGGAGGAAGGACAGTGGTTTGCTGGGCGAGGCGATCGCGCACATCCCAAATTGTTTCTGGGCCGCCGGGTTGGTAGCGATGGTGCAGTTCTATGTCCAGCCAACCAAAGTTCACTTGGCGAAGGATAGCGCTGCCGGTCATGTAGGTGCGAGCCGCCAAGAGCTTTTGATAGTCGGCGTCGGGTAAAGGCTCACCTGTCTCATAGTGGCGCGCCATTTCCAGCAGTGTATGGCGGTGATAGCACCAATTCTCCATAAACTGGCTAGGCAGTTCCACCGCATCCCATTCAATATTGTTAATGCCCGCAGCTCCTGGATAATCCACCCGGGTTAGCATGTGTTGCAGGCCATGGCCAAATTCATGGAATAACGTTTCCACTTCTGGAAATGTCATCAAGCTGGGTTTACCTTCCACCGGGGGAGACTGATTACAGATTAGATAGGCGACGGGAAGGCGTACAGCAGCGCCGTCTTTCTGCGGGATCTTAGCCCGATTCACACATTCATCCATCCAGGCGCCGCCTCGCTTTTCAGCTGGTCGGCTGTAGGGATCAAGATAAAAATAGGCCAGGGGTTGATGGGAACTGTCTGCTATTTGAAAGTAACGGACATCCTCATGCCAGATAGGGGCCTGGCCGTCCGCAGCGGTGATGTTTACCCCAAACAGACGATTAGCCAGTTTAAATAAGCCTGCCAATACCTGAGGCAACGGGAAATAGGGGCGCAGCTCCTCATCTTTGAGATCAAATTTTTCTTCGCGTTGACGTTCGGACCAGAAGGCAATGTCCCAGTGCATTAGATTGTCAGCTTCTGGAGCCGCCTTGGCTTTAGCAAACGCCTTGAGATCTTCAACCTCCTTTGTCGCCGCCGTGTAGCTAGCCTGACGCAGCTCTTCCATGAGGGTTTCCACCGCGTCCACTGAATCAGCCATTTTGCGGGCGATACTTAAATCTGCATAGGTTTTGAAGCCTAGGAGTTCCGCCTTCTGCTGACGCAATTCCAAAATCCGTCCAATCAGCGGAGTATTATCAAATTCCCCCGATGAAGCCCGGGTAATATACGCTCGGTAAAGCTTTTCGCGCAATTCCCGTCGTCGACTATGCTGCATAAAAGGCCGATAACTAGGAATATCAAGGGTAATCCGCCAGGGCCCTGATTCGGTTGTGGCTTCGCTATCTCTGGCAGTACGAGCCGTTTGCGCGGCTAAACTCAGCAGGCTAGGAGGCAACCCTTCGACGTCGCGTTTGTCCGTCAACGTTAAACTAAAGGACTGGGTGGCGTCTAGCACATTATTCGAAAATCGAGTAGAGAGTTCCGCCAGTTCCTCTTGAATTCGATTAAATTCCTCCCGCGCTTCTCCAGTGAGCCCCACCCCCGATAACTCCGCATCCCGAATAGCGGATTCCACAATCCTCTGCTGGGCGGATTCCAGGCTGCTCCAAATGTGACTGCTGCGAAGCTGTTTAAAGGCGTTGTAGATGGGTTGGCTTTGCCCCATCCGATTAGCAAACTTGACGACGAGAGGCTGTACTGCCTGATAAGCTTCTCGCAGTTCTGAGCTGTTTTTAACGCCCATCAGATGTCCTACCACACCCCAACTCCACCGTAATTGCTCTTCAATGCGGGTTAGGGGGGCAACCAATCCACTCCAGGTGGGTTCTAAATTTGCCTCTAATTCGGTTAACGCCTGCTCAAGTTCAGTCAACAACTGAGTTATACCGGGCTGCACATGCTCCGGCGCGATAGATTCAAAGGGAGGAAGATCTTGAGCAATCAGTAGGGGATTTTTAGCCACTTCTTCAAGCGGAATGGTATTTGCACTCATAACGACTTCGTTTTATAGGATTACTTCTCACTTTAGCGAAAAATCAGGTTTGATTTTTCTTGAGAGATGGTCTGCACCCCTTCGGGAGTTGCGTCGAAATAAAGTCCCAACAAAAGGCAGGTGGATGGTTAGATGGGAGATTACTGATTGGCAAATCCCTTACTTCAAATATTGCTTTATCGAAGCAACATGTCACGTCATTGAACAGGCATAAGTCAAGGATTCTAATCGTCGTCAGGGGCTGTATACCCCTGCATGGTTTCAGGTCGACAAGGACGCATGATTCGGGTGGCCTGGTTAATCAAGCCTTCAGAGCCTTTAACAATCACCAAGTATTTACCCGCATCTAAACGGTTGCGATAGGCTGTGGCGTCCCCTCCCCCAAAGGCAACGCCCGCAGCGCCGCCGATGAAGAAGCTGCCCAACGCGCCGGACCCTGCGCCCAATATGCCGCCAAGGATTTGATTACCCAGTTGACCTGCCCAAGGGAAGGTATCTAGTCCGGTAATGAGATCAAATAGGAAACCCGCTCCAAAGCCAAACGGAATCAGCCAGAAAGCCATTAATTTAGTCTGTTTCCAAGCTTCTTTGCCCGGATCAATTAATCCATATTCATCAGCCGTTTTATACCCTCTGCCCAGGATGGCGATGTCGCCCATCGGCAAATTGGCGGCTTCTAACGCTGAGTAGGCCTCCTCTGCTTTGATCCGATCTTCTAGAACTGCAATTAAATACTTCTTCATGGTGGACTAGATGGCAAACTTAATAGGGCTTTATGCACTCAAAGGATGTACTCAATTTCCATTATCCCGTGAAGTGTTAGCCTTCGAAGCAAGGATCTTGTTCAACGGGGGCGAAACAGATGGTGGTGATCTGGACTATACAGGCGAGATCGCGCCTGTATAGTAGCCAAGCCCCGCAAAACCGGACTTATGACGTAGAGGGTTGTGCGAATTAGCTTTTCCTGGTGAGTCAGGCTGGCCATTTGGCTCAGGGGAATAACCCAGATTTTTTCATCCGGCCACCCAACCCGAAAACAAACTGCAACGGGGGTGTCTGAGGGATAATGGGCCAGGAGTTTGGCTTGGGCCGAATCGACATGGCGGGCGCTGAGGTACAGGCAGAGACTGGTTTGGTGGGCCGCTAGGGTGGAGAGTTCTTCGGTTTCCGGGACTTGGGTGCGGCCGCTGATGCGGGTGAGGATAATGGACTGCACGAGTCCGGGCGCTGTCAGCTCCACTTGCAGCTTGGCTGCAGCGGCTTGGAACGCACTAATACCCGGGATGACCTCAAAAGGAATCTCTGCCTCCGCCAAGCGTTGCATTTGCTCATGAATGGCGCTGTAGAGGCTGGGATCCCCGGAATGGAGACGAACGACTGATTTGTGCGATCGCACCCGCTCAATCATTAGGGGTAAGATGTCCTCCAAGGTTTTATTTGCGGTTCCAATTCGCTCAGCGTCAGGTTTAACACCGTCTAAAATCTGCGCAGGCACCAAGGAGTCGGCGAATAAAATCACATCAGCCTGCATTAGCAGCTTTTGGGCCTTGATGGTTAGTAAATCAGGATCACCCGGGCCAGCGCCAACGATATACACCGCTGGTTTTAAAACAGATTGCCTACCATTGGAGGCTTCGGTATCAGGCGAAGCAGTCATTAAAGGGGAAGGATTCATAAGGAAACGAGGCCAGGAGGTAATACTCAGCGAAGATGCCAGACTAACATTCCCCTGTCGCCAGTAGACAGTGGGGAAAGGTTAGGGGGAATGTCATCCAGCCGAGGATGCCTCAGTATCTGCTGGAGAACCCAAAAGGAACTAGATTTCTTAACTTACGAAGTGCAATATTCAGTGGGATATCAACCTAAAACAGTGAATTTCCCCCCGGGGCGGAATGCTCTAAAAGCAAGGCGAAGCGCTACAGCGGTTAGGAAGACAAACATCCAGTTGCCCAATGATTGCCGCTTTCTGGATTCCTTTCCTGATCCGATTTTTTTCGAGCTTCAAATTGACCTTCATCTGTTCCTCAACGTCCCCAACAGTTCATCCTAACTTGGCCTAAAAACACAAATGTGAAGAGTGAGTAAAGCTGATTACACTTTCTCGGATTACCTATCCATTGTCAGAAGAGTGGAATGGTAGATGCACCCTGATTCCGAGCCTCAGAGGATTTCCTCTGGGGTTTTTTTTTGGTTAGACGCTGTTAGGTAGATGACGCTAGAAATTGCCTTAACAATACACTATAAAATGTCGTCTTGGCCTAGAAGGGTGAATATAAAAATAAGAAAACATTCATTTACCTTCCGGAAAAACCACTTCTTGCCAAGAAGAGTGGAATGGTAGATGCACCCTGATTCCGAGCCTCAGAGGATTTCCTCTGGGGCTTTTTTTGTCGCACGAAAATCTGCTGGTTGGATACATCTTGGCGACTCCCTTCAAGTGGAAAATTCACTTTGATGGAATACAACAACACTCAGGAGAAATAAGTCAGTCTTCAATACTTTCTAACGCCTGCGCTTATCCCCAAAGCAGTTTACCTCAACTCAATTAGACGACAAGGACTTTACGTTAATCTTATTTTGACCTGTAAATGTAAACAATGCGTAAAGCCTTATCAATTTGATTCGGATTACCCCTCTAATGCCAGAAAAGTTGAATGGTAGATGCACCCTGATTCCAGGCCTCAGAGGATTTCCTCTGGGGCTTTTTTTTGCGCTTAACATTTCAGAGACTCATATCTGGCGACGATAAGCTAAAGTCCCGGAAAGAAAGATAGAGATTCAACCTAAATGACTTCACAGAATTCCGGATCTTTATGAATATAAAGTTCAAGGGAAATCTATTGAACCTCTACGGATAGACCACCCACATTCAGAAAAATTGAATGGTAGATGCACCCTGATTCCGGGCCTCTGAGGATTTCCTCTGGGGCTTTTTTTCTTGACGCTCTAGCCTTACAAAGGTGCGTTTTGGCGACTATGCACTATAGGTTTCAAGAAGCCAAAGAAATCCAGCAATAGAAACTTTATATTACCCCTTATTGACGTTTGAATGTAAATAAAAGGTGAATTTAACCGTATCCCTTCGGATTGGACTCCATTAGCCCGAAAAGTGAAATGGTAGATGCACCCTGATTCCGAGCCTCAGAGGATTTCCTTTGGGGCTTTTTTTTGACCTTGAGACGCCCATACTCAATTAAAAAGGCGTGCTACCTGAAACTACTTCGGCAACCTTTCGAAAACCCCTACAATTCGCGCCCAAAGCTGTCGGAATTTAGCAGATATTTTGGGTAGATGCCGACATTAGGAAACACTTCTCAAGCTTGACACCCTGTACCGACTCGAAAGTGTTCCCTACGCAAAGAAAAAATATCGATGATTTATATTAACCCCTTCAGACCCTCCGGATGTAAAAAATCAGTAAAGCTTTGCCAAATTGATTCGGATCACTTTCCTACATTGCCGAAGAGTGGAACGGTAGATGCACCCTGATTCCAAGCCCCAGAGGATTTCCTCTGGGGCTTTTTTTATCTTTACCATTACGACTCCTGACCCGTCTCTGAAACAACATCTGGCAAAGGACGCCCCAGACGGTAAAGCCAAACCAGACCCATTATTCCTAAGCTGATGCCAACCAAACTTACCACCTGGGCAATGCGTAATGGGCCTAACATTAAGCTATCGGTTCGAAGGCCTTCGATCCAGATGCGGCCAAGGCTATAGCTAACCAAGTAAATCATCGCTAGGGAGCCTGTTTTGAGACGGTTAGGATGACGTACTCCCCAGAAAAAGAGGAGTAAGAGGAAAATGAAAACACCCAGGTTCCAGATCGACTCATAGAGGAAAGTTGGATGGAAATATTCAACGGTTTGGTAGTTGAATGGCCTTTGGGCAGGCGGAATATAGAGTTTCCAGGGTAGGTTTGTGGGTCGACCAAACGCTTCTGAATTGAAGAAGTTGCCCCAACGCCCAATGGCCTGCCCCAAGATCAGAGAGGGGGCGACCACATCCGCTAATTTCCAGAAGGGGATGCGAGTTAGGCGGGCAAATATGAATGCGGCGAGAGAGCCCCCCAAAATCGCCCCATGGATTGCAATGCCCCCCTTCCAGACTGCGATAATATCTGCTGGTCGGTCAACATAGGCTTGCCACTCGAACAGCACATAATACAAGCGAGCGCAGGGAATGGCGGCAATCACTAACCAGATGGCTAAATCGCCGACTCGTTCAGGGTTGATCCCCTGTTTCTGGGCCAAATACTGGGATAAGGTGAGTCCTAATAAAACAGAGGTAGCGATTAATAAACCATACCAACGGATGGTTAAGGGACCCAACTCAAATAGGATAGGGCCCGGAGATGCAAACTGAAACCCTAGCAATGGGGCTGTCATCAACATTGACAACGAACTGGGGATATTTGAGATGAGATTCACTGAGCTTCGCTATATAGTTGAATCGGAAAAACAATGGCATGTGTATTTTGCCAGGATCGGCGCCAATTCGGAAGAACAGCAAGGCCCCCTTACGCTAAGTTCAGCGGAGCCACATCAATCGTAAGACTGACTCCAGACGGACATAACTGACGGAGAAAAGTGAGATCCGGCGCTTGGGTCCGCAGGGGCAGTTTTAGGAGAATATGCCAGCGGTAACGCCGGGCGACCCGCAGAATCGGCGCTGGGGCCGGACCCAGTATTTTGTAAGGAGGTTGAGATGCGATTGAGTCGATGGGGCGTTCTAGGGCGGCGGCAAGCGCTTCAGCCGTTTGCTGCACGGTGGTGGGGTTGGGGCTGCTGAGACGCAATAGAATTAATTGGCCATAGGGAGGATAGCTCAGCGCCTCACGTTGTTCTAGCTCTTGTGCTGCAAATGTTTCATAGTTCTGGCGTTGGACCGCCTCGATTACCGGATGCTCTGGCGTATAAGTTTGGATGATCGCCTGTCCTGGTTGATCGCCCCGCCCGGCGCGACCAGCTACTTGAGTTAAGGTTTGGAACGTTCGTTCACTGGCCCAGTAATCCCCCATATACAGCAAGCCATCCGCTGCAATGACGCCGACTAACGTGACTTGGGGCAGATCCAATCCCTTCGTCAACATTTGAGTGCCGATGAGTAAATCCGCCTCACCCTGAGCAAAGCGGGTAAGCAAAGCGCGGTGAGCGCCCTTAGTTCGGGTTGTATCGCTATCAAACCGAATGCAACGTAAGTCAGGAAACTGCTTATCAATTTCGTGAATAACTCGCTGAGTGCCGCTGCCAAAGTGCTTCAAATAAGGCGAGCCGCATTCAGGACAGTGGGGCGGATGCGATCGCCCATACCCGCAGTAATGACATCGCAATGTCGGCTCCCCCTCGGCATAGGGTTGATGGTACGCCAGCGACACATCGCAATTGGGGCATTCCATTACATGCCCACAACTGCGACAAGAAACAAACCGACTATGTCCCCGGCGATGGATAAACAGCAGCCCCTGATTCCCCGCCGCCTTCATTTCCTCCAACGCCCGCCGCAGCGACCGACTAAAAATCGATCGATTCCCCCCCTG
>JASJDH010000607.1 GCA_030065175.1 Leptolyngbyaceae cyanobacterium MO_188.B28
ACGGCGTCAATCTGTTTCTCTGAACCTGTCCATCATCTATCTATGTCCGTCAAGCTATTGGAAGGGCGTTCTGAGACCTTCTGTGGAGTCGTATGTCAAATACTTGACAAATCCCATAACTGGGGAGGATGGGGAGGATGTTAAAAAATAGGGATGGCTTACTGTTGTTCAAAGTCGCTTTCCTGACCCTTTACCTACGGCTAAAAGTCTATGTCTCCTAATCTCACTGCTTTGCAACAATTAATTGATGTTGTCGCCCGATTGCGATCGCCCGATGGAGGATGTCCTTGGGATCTGGCTCAAACGCAGCAAAGTTTAACGCCGTTTGTAATCGAGGAAGCCCATGAAGTGGTTGATGCGATTCAAATGGGCGATCAGGCTGCGATCGCGGAAGAACTGGGAGATCTGCTGCTGCAAGTAGTACTGCAAGCTCAAATCGCCAGTGAAGCGGGGCATTTTGAACTGGCCCAGGTGGCGCAAGGCATCAGCGAGAAACTGATTCGTCGCCATCCCCATGTTTTCGGCGATGTAGAAGTTGACACGGTAGAACAGGTCCGTCAAAACTGGGAGCAAATTAAAGCCGCTGAAAAAGGGGATACCGAAGACCCTAATAAACTGGCCCCTAAACTCAAACGCTACGCCCGTAGCTTACCGCCTTTGACCGCTGGAATGAAAATCTCTCGAAAGGCGGCGGCAGTGGGATTTGAGTGGGATACGGTGAATGGGGTCTGGGACAAATTTGAGGAAGAATTGAGCGAACTGAAAACTGCGATCGCCCATGAAAGCAAAGCCAACCAGCAAGCCGAACTGGGAGATCTGCTATTTACCCTGATTAACATCGCCCGCTGGCACGACCTCGACCCCGTCGAAGCCCTCCAGGGAACCAACCGCCGGTTCATTCAACGATTCTCCCAAGTTGAAGAAGCCGCTGGCCGTCCTCTGTCTGATTTTAGCCTTGAAGAATTGGAAGCCCTTTGGCGACAGGCGAAGGCGAAGTTAGCGGCAGGTGAGTAGGTTTAAATTTGACGTCGGAATTGCTATATATTGAGGCCATTGATATTGGATTGGTCAGTTTGAATTATGCCAAAGTATGTGATGTGGGGCAGCTACTGTGAGAATGTGCTTGAGAAACGAGCCCCCTATCGGGAAGCCCATTTGAAGGGACTGCAGGTACAAAAGGACCAAGGCGTTTTGGTCACCCTGGGTCCCACCAAAGACTTAACCAAGGTTTTTGGGATTTATGACGCAGCAGATAAGGAAACTGTTTGCCGATTAGTTGAGGCGGATCCTTACTGGGAAGGCGGCGTTTGGACTGAGTACACCGTCTTGGAGTGGATTCAGGCCTTCTGAGGAGATTTCTGAATCCCCTCCTTCCCTTTCCCTATCCTCCCCATCCCCTCATCTCTCCCATCCTCCCGACTCCCTAGACGCAACATGTTGCGTCTCTACATCCTCTTCTCCTGCCTCCCCTGCCCCTCTGCTTCCCCTATCCTCCCAAAAACATCTCAGCAATCTTGGGATTCGCTAGCAAATTCTTTCCTGTATCCTCAAACCGATTCACGCCCATGGCTAAGACATAACCTCGATGGGCCATGCTAAGGGCCTGTTTGGCGTTTTGCTCCACCATTAGAATGCTAACGCCCAGCTGATTGATATCTTTAACAATGCTAAAGATCTGTTCCACAAACAGGGGGGAGAGTCAAGCAGTGGGTTCGTCGAGCAACAGGAGTTTGGGGTCAACCATGAGGGCTCGGCCCATAGCCACCATCTGCCGCTGCCCGCCTGAAAGGGTTCCGGCAGCCTGTTTACGCTTCTCTTTCAATGGTGGAAATAGGCTGTACACCTTCTCCAGTTGGGCGCTGTAATCATCGGTGCGGACATAGGCGCCCATTTCTAAATTTTCTTGGACTGTCAAGGAGGGAAATACATTTTCAGTTTGGGGCACATAGCAGAGGCCCAACCGGACAACACGATCGTTGCGTAGCCGGGTAATGTTGCGATCGCCAAAGTGAATCTCCCCTTGACGAACCGTCGCCAGACCAAAAATCGACTTCAGCACCGTTGATTTTCCAGCCCCATTTGGTCCAATGATGACGACCATTTCACCCTTATCAACCGTCAGATTGACCCCTTGAAGAATATCTACGCCACGATAGCCGCTGTATACATTTCGGATTTCTAAGAGACTTGTCGTCGTCATACCAGGCTGAATTCCAAGCTGTTAGGCATCTAATTGTCACATTAAGTATGGATTTTTAGGAAGACAGCAGATGATAAGCGATAAACGGTAGGCAATAGACGGTAGGCAGTAGGCAAGGAAACTGTGTTACCCCTCTGAGTCCTAGCTTTGGATTTTAGATTTTAGATTTTGGATTTTGGTTACTCGCCATTGGTTATTGGGCGCCGCTCACCTACTACTGCCCCAAATAGATGCGTGGGCGATGCCCACCCTACGGCTTAGATCCCATCCACTACGGCTTAGCCCCATCTCCCCTCAAAGAGGCTCCGGGGAACTTGTCTCAACTGCCGCCTGCACCTTCGTCCCTAGATAAGCTTCCTGAACCTGTGGATTTTGGCGAACATCGTCCATGGAGCCTTGGCATAGGACTTTACCTTCAGCCATGACCACGACGCGATCGCATAGCCGCGCCACCAGTTCCAAATCGTGGTCAATGATGCAGAAGGTTCGGCCTTGCTCGGCGTTCTGTTGGATAATCACTTCAGCTAACCTTCCCAGCAGGGTGCGATTGACGCCAGCGCCGGGTTCGTCCAGCAGCACCACCTTGGCGTCTGTCATCATGGTGCGGCCCAATTCCAGCAGCTTTTTCTGTCCCCCTGACAGGTCGCTGGCGAGTTCGTGGCGGAGGTGACTCAGGTGCAGACAGTCCAACACCTCTTCTGCTTTGTCGCGCACTTCGATTTCGCGGTCGCCCACCCGTCCCCAACGAAACCAGGAGGTCAGTAAATTTTCGCCCACCTGATTAGACGGGACCAGCATCAGATTTTCTAAGACGGTCATGCGGCCAAATTCGCGAGGGATTTGAAACGTCCGCACTAACCCATGGTGAAACAATTGGTGGGGAGGTAATCCCGTAACGTTCCGGTTGTCCAGGGCGATCCGTCCGCCCGTGGGTTTAATAAAACCCGCAATGATATTAAATAGCGTTGTCTTGCCAGCGCCATTTGGTCCAATCAGCCCCGTAATCTTACCCGCTTCGACCCCAAATGAGCAGCCGTCAACGGCGCGGACTCCCGAAAAATTTTTGGAAATGTTTTCAATGTGCAGCAATCGTCGAATACTACCTCTCTAGATAGCCCTTTAAGATCAATTTTAGATGACCATTTAACCTACCCCTATTCTGGCCATTGCAGGTTGCTTTAAGTTGAGTATCCAAACAGTCGAAGTTTAGGAAAGGTTGGTATTCTATTTGCTTGCAAGTCCTTTAAAGAACCTACATATTGCTGGTTTAACAGAAATATATAGCTGGGCGCGCAATTTAAGCTGGATAAATCCGACGGGGAAGGAATACAGAACCCATCAGTCATTTATAGAACTGGATTCTGACTCCCGACTGCTGTATTCTCCCTCAAGGATGCTTTCCTGCTTCAAGTTGATAGTCCATACCTGTCCCTACATAAATTAGCTACAAAAGCCAAAACTCGACTTACGGAGCGAGTTGAAGCTGATTTGATCAGGCGCCGCTCGACAACTCAAGGAGGAATCCATGGCAGTCAATCATCGGAATCATAAATACCACTGGCGTCAATACCACTGGCGTCAAGTTGGGGTCTTGACGATGTTAACCGCAATGTTAGCCGCGTGCGGCCCCCAGCAAACCGCCCCCCAGCCTAGCGCCTCCACTTCTCCCAACACACCCACATCAACCGCTCCGACGGGAGACCCGATCAAAGTGGGAGCCCTATTGCCCATGACAGGAGACCTGCAAGCCTTTGGCGAAACCACCTTAAACGGCATTAACCTGGCCCTCAACGAAATCAATGGTGCAGGGGGCGTTATGGGCAAACCGATAGCCGTTCAGGTGGGGGATACCCAAACTGCCGCCCAACCGAGCATTGACGCCGCTCAAAAGCTTGTGTCAATAGAAAGTGTGGTGGCGATTATTGGCGCCCTTTCTAGCGGCAACACCATTCCCGTTGCGGAGAGCATAGCCAGTAAAAACAACATTCCCCAAATTACGAACGCGTCAACCTCTCCAGTCATCACCGATTTATCAGACGACGACTATCTGTTCAGAACCGTTCCGTCCGATGCCTTCCAAGGCGCTGCATTAGCCCAGGTGGCCCGCGAACAAGGTCTAGAGAAGCTAGCGGTTATTTACATTAACAATGATTATGGCGAGGGCTTAGCAGATAGCTTTAAAGCCGCTTTCGAAGCAAATGGAGGGACTATCACCGGGTTAAGTCCCTATGAACAGGGTCAAGCGTCTTATCGCGGCGAACTGTCTCAATTAGCGGATGGAGGAGCCGAGGCGCTGACTTTAATTGGATATCCTGAGAATGGCGTAATCATTCTGAAGCAGGCGTTAGAGGAAGGATTCTTTGATAAATTTGTCTTTTCCGACGGCCTCAAGGCTCCAGAGATAATCGACACCATTGGCGCTGAATTCCTCAATGGCGCATTTGGCACGGTGGCCCAGGCGGCCACCGACAGTAACGCCTTTAAGACTTTTGAAAGCGCTTACCAAGCCGCTTACGGCGAGCTTCCCCCCAAGCCTTATATCGATACCGCCTACGACGCCATGATGGTCCTGGCGCTGGCGATTGAGCAGGCGGGCAGCACCGACGGAGCCTCTATCCGCGACGCCCTCCGCGATGTCGCGAATGGTCCAGGAATCGAGATTGGCCCCGGCGAGTGGGCCAAGGCGGCGGCGGCGATCGCAAATGGCGAGGACATCGACTATGTCGGCGCCTCCGGCTCCTGCGATCTGGATGAAAACGGCGACGTCGCGGGTTCATTCGCCCACTGGGCCGTTGATAACGGTGAGATCGTCACCGTCAAAGTGTTTGAACCGAAGATTTAGCGTTTGAGCGGGTTAGCGTTTAAACCGGATATCTAACCTAAAGCCAATGGGCGCAGAAGCCTGCGCCCATTTGGGAATACTAGATAGCCGTAGGGAAAAGGGATCTGCTATAGTTCAAATGAACTACATAATGTCTATCCCCAAAAGAATCGCTATAGTTTGAATGACCCTCTTGCCTGCGTTATCTGCCAAGTTATCTGCCAAGTCCTCTTAAAGGTTGGCCGCCATGCGGAATGTTACTCCTCCAAAACCTGACAATAAAACGCCCGACGATTACGATCGCGCTCCTCTCAATCGGGAGGGCCATAAACCCCAGCTCATGCCGTTCAAAATACTGAAAGGGCTACTATCCATCCTCACAGGCGGAGTGATGGTGGTCGCCCTGCTGGCGGCAGTCGGCATATGGCGATTTGGCGATCGCTTTTTCCAGGGGGTGATGCTGATGGTTCAACCGCCAGAACCAGAGCACACCGTCGATGTGCGGTCTGTGGTGGTCCGTCAAATTCGGGAAGCCAGCGAACTCACCACCGCCGTTTTCGCAATGGAAGCCGTCGTTCCCACCAGTAGCGATCGCACTTTAGTGGGCTATGTCATTGGCAAAACCAATCTGCTTTACCTGGCCTATGGCGAAGTGAGGGCGGGGGTGGATCTGAGTGAGTTGGCCGACGACAATGTCTGGACCATAGAGGATGGAAGCATCCGGGTTCTGCTGCCG
>JASJDH010000049.1 GCA_030065175.1 Leptolyngbyaceae cyanobacterium MO_188.B28
TGGGCTAAATTCGACTTGGATCATGATTCACTGGGATGGATAGAGGCACACTTATGAATGCCTAGAATACCGAATCTAGGGCCGTCGAAAAAGTCCATCCCTCTATCGCGCGGAGTATATCTACAGAAGATGAATCCATTGAAGGCTGGTGGCAAAGAACCCGTCCTGACCAAGATTATCCGGAATGGCTCAATTTTTACTTGGAGGAAGAATATGTTGATAGCGAAGAATTCGATTTTCTGGAATACATCATTCGCATAGCCCCTTTCAAAAATGAAATTCCATTGCCGAAACTTGAGGAGGACACGAAATGGTGCGGAGTATTTGAAATTCGTAAACCCGACCTCTGTCCCCTCGGAATTCCTCGCATTATGCTTACGGGTTAATTGTTAGACGATTCGCATCTTTTTATATCAACCAGTCTATCTTTACGATTGTGACCTCTTATCTTAAAAGTGGATGTCTGAGTCGCTCCCTGACCGGAGAATTTTAACAATCCAAGTCTTTACCCATTGATAGGAGAAGGTTGGCAATGGCTGAGTTGCAATCAAACATTGATAACAAAACAATCTTTGCAAAGCTTTGGGATTTGTCGGTTGAACTCCGTCAAAGGATAGAGGTTCAATTCGAGCTGCATCCAGATCCCTCAACAACAAAGCTAAAGTCCGACTCTTCACCTATTGGCGAGGCCAAAGGATCGTTCAACGCTTTTTCTGGACCAGAGATTGACTGGTTGGTGCATTCATGGCTAAAAAACCCCAGTTCGGGTTTTAGCAATATGCATCTAACCATTTGGCTAGGACCCCACATCCGGGTTCCCCATCTGGCATTTGCATTTGCTACGATTCCTGAAAGTTTCCTCTTTATAGATTACGTCGCGCGAACAGATCTTTCGACTGATTTGGCATACCTGGATCAATATTATGAACCTGCCAACCCAACCTATCTGATGTTGCAATCAGATCCACGTCTCTCGCCTTTTATCAGTAAGAGTACGTATATACGACAGGTTCTATCAGCAACCAGCCTTTGCTATACCGGCAAAAGTTCGGAGGAATTTCTCGAATTGACCCGAACTGTTGCTCATGAGATGTTGGATCGCTGGTTGATTTGGGTTGACGAAGCGCAATCTGTGCCTCATGACAAGCGGGTGGCTTTAGCTGAGCGCGATTTGTTTGTGCGCCGTACTATTGCGGAACGTGACCCAGCTAATCTGTTAGTAGAGAAGATTTTTGGCCCAGAATTAACCAATATCCTAGTTCGGGCGCTTTGGGGTGGGGACCGGGGCAAAATCTAATGACAAGTCTAGATCGCCTTCAAGAGATGCTAACAAATCTGTGAGTGAAAAACTCGTCTTGGGGTGGCGGCGATACTAAATCGAGTGTCTAGAGACTACTTGCGCTCAAAGGATGCAATCAGGGGGTTAGCGACATTCAGGAGTTGCTCAAGTTCTTGGAATGCTGATGGCTGATGGCGAACATGAGCATCAATAAACAGACCAATTATTTCCGCCATCAGAGAACGAACTTGGTCTTGGGGTTGGGTTGCTGGAAAGTCCAGAAAGGGTCTACCTGTCGTGGGGTCGAACGGATAAGCAAGGGAAAAGTGATTGGCGCCTTCTATGAGCACCAGATAGCTGTCATCGCGTCCTCCTGTAATCCCTTCCTTGAAGGTGAGAGATATTGGGGTTGTCGCCTCCTGCCAAACCGTCCCATAGCGATCGCTGCTATTCGCGATTACGCCATCGCAGGTTCCGCCCATCAACAGCAGGGGGAGAGAGTCCGGCAGAGGCAAAATAGTCGCTGGTTCATAGCCCATTTGTTCCCCAACAGCGGTGTGGGCTCCGTAGGCGAACGCAGCAGTCACATTTGGGAAAAAGCGATGGTCGGCGCTTTCGATGGCGACGGCGCCGCCAGCGGAGTGACCGCCTATAATCACCCGCTGCAAGTCCAGCATCCCAGCCAAAATACCCTCTGTCTGCAAGCGTTCCAGCTCCGCCAGCAGGGCGGGTAATGCTGAAGCCGTCGGACCTGCGCCATAGGCGTCAGGGGCCAACCTTGCAAGATCAACGCCAGGGGTAAGTCCAACTAACCCTGGCCAAGGTTCCGCCACCCAGCCAAAGGTGGCCACAACTAGCCCCCGTTCAACCAACTTTACCGCTAGCCATTGGTAAAGTTCCGGGCCACAATTGACGCCGCCGAAGAAAATTACGATCGGAAAGGGGGCTTGCTCTGGGTTGACGGGCACAGCGCCCTGATTCCGTTCGAGGTCGCTCCCCGACATTCGGGCTGGATACAGGACTTTGAGGTGGATGGTGTCGTAAGGCGGTTGGGCGCTCTCGACTTTAACGGCTCGAAAAAAAGTACGGACAGTCATATTAGGGATTTCCAATGTTAATTTTGCTTTCCCCTTTTGTTAAGGTTAACGAGATATATGGCTTTGAATGATTTCATTTGGTAAACGAAGAGTCCCTGAGCTGGCCCTGAGTTTCCTGTCGATTAGACGCCCTGATTAAGATCATTTACGGAGAGCGACCATGCAATACAATCAATTTGGCGACACTGGCTTGGTTGTGTCCCGCTTGGCCTTTGGCGCAATGACTTTCGGGGACCAAGAATTTGGCGGATTCAAGTCAAACGTGAGTGAAGCAGAAGCGCGGGAGATGGTTGCTTGCGCCCTTGACGCCGGAATCAACTTCTTTGATACAGCTGACATGTATTCGGCTGGTCAGTCTGAAGAAATCTTAGGGCGAGCCCTCGGCAAGCGGCGACAGGATGTAGTACTGGCGACTAAAGCATTCTTTCCAACTGCGCCTGCAGTTCTCCACGCCGGACTCTCTCGCCGACATATCCTCGATGCCTGCGAGGCCAGCTTGCGCCGCTTGGGAACAGACTACGTGGATTTGTTTCTGCTGCATAACTACGATTCAATTACACCGTTAGAGGAAACCGCCCGTGCGCTCGATGATCTTCAGAGACAAGGCAAAACTCGCTATGTAGGTCAGTGTAACTTCTCTGCCTGGCAGTCTGAAAAGCTGTTGGCCACTCAACGTCAACTTGGCTTGGCGCCCATCATTGCTACCCAGGTCTACTACTCCCTTCTGGGTCGGGACATCGAACGGGAGATCATTCCTCAAGCTAGAGAAGCTGGCCTCGGCGTTATGGTGTGGGGACCTTTGGCGGGGGGATTTCTGACTGGTAAGTACACGAGGGACACCCCAGCCGGAGGTGAGGGTCGGCGAGCAACTTTCAATTTTCCACCCATTGATGTGGAGCAGGGCTTCGAAGTGGTCGACAAATTGACTGAGATCGGTGCGGCGCACAATGCAACGCCTGCTCAGGCAGCGATCGCGTGGATTCTCTCAAAGCCTTTTGTCAACACCCTGCTTGTTGGGGTGAGTAAACTTAGTCAACTGGAAAGCAATCTAGAGGGGGCAAAGCTCAACCTATCGCTCGATGAAGTCCAGTTGCTAGACAGCCTAACTCAGCCGTCGAAGACCTATCCTCACTGGATACAATGGGGTCACCCTGTCGCAGCCCGAGCGATTAAAGAAGGTTGGGCGCCCAACTAATCCGAGAGTTATCTATCGTGATTTGGGTGGGCCATGGTTCAAATTTGCATTAACGGTTGGGGATAGGCAATTTCATAGCCCTGAACATAGTCTATGCTGAGTTCTTGAGCTTTCTCCAAGATGGATTGGTTTTCAACATATTCGGCAATCGTTTTTAATCCCATCACATGCCCAATATGATTAATTGATTCCAACATGGCGCAACTAACTTTATCGATAGGGGCTTCTTTGACCAGGTTACCGTCAATTTTTAAGTAATCGACAGGTAATTGTTTGAGGTAAGGCAAGGAAGACATGCCACTGCCAAAGTCGTCCAATGCAAAACAACACCCCAACTTTTTGAGTTCAATAATGAAGTCAGCCGCCTTTTGAAGATTTGAGATGGCGACCGTTTCAGTAATCTCAAAGCAAAGCTGCTTAGGCTCGATGGGATGTAGCGCTAGCTGATGCTTTAGGAAACTGACAAAGGTATCATCATTGACACTCGATCCAGACAGATTGATAGTGTAGATTTTGTCCAGTAATGAGGGATGCGCCGATAAATAATCTAAGAAATGTTCTACCACCCAGCGATCAATTTTAGGCATCAGGTCATATCGTTCCGCCGAGGGAATAAATGCCGTGGGTGGGGTTATCTGCCCAGTCTGTGGATTGGACAGTCGCAATAATATTTCGCAGAGTTCTGTATCGGTAGAGTTTGCATTTGCAGCTGTGATTGTCTGGTGGTAAAGCCGAAATTGATCGGTGTCTAGAGCCTCTGTGATGCGCGAAAACCACTGAGTATCAGCAGCCTGTTGAGCGATATCAGCATCTTCGGGATGGTAGACATGGACTCGATTGCGTCCCCTATTTTTTGCGGTATAGCAGGCTGCATCAGCTAAACGAAGCACCTGCTCAGTACTCATACTTTTGGAAGTGATAGGCACCACACCTATACTGACACCGATATTAAAAACTTTGCCTTCATACAAAAAACGAAAAGACTGAATACCGTTACAAAATGAAGTGGCAATTTTAATGGCGCTTTTTAGATCACAATCGTAAAGCAGCAATCCAAATTCATCTCCTCCCAATCGGGCCAGAACATCTGATTTGCGGATTTTGTTGAGCCACAAGTCTGCCACCTGCTTCAGCAACTTATCCCCCGCTGCATGGCCGCAAGTATCGTTAACCACTTTAAAGTGGTCTAAGTCTAGATAACATAGGACATGTAAGCGTTTAGTACGCGATTCCTCAGTAATGTCATTCAAGCATTGAATAAACTTTTTGCGATTGAACAGATGCGTCAAGGGGTCGTGGGAGACCTGCCAGGCCAGTTGTTTAGATCGACCCCGCTCTTCTGTTACATCATGAAAGATCAACACCGTTCCCACAATTTCTCCATTGGTTGAGCGAATCGGCGCTGCCGAATCCCCAATCGCAAACTCTTCACCCGTTCTTGAAATCAAGGTGGGATGGTTACTGAGACTGACCGCTTGACACTCCTCTATGGCTCGAATAGCCGGATTTTTCAGTCGCTGGCGGGTGTTGCCATCCACAATTTCGCAAACCTCAACGATCGGTTTATGCTTGGCTTCCTTAGCTTGCCAACCGGTGAGTCTTTCAGCAACCGGGTTAAAGTCCTTAATATGTCCCTGCTCATCGGTTGTAATGACGGCGTCGCCAATCGAGTGAAGGGTGATTTGAGCCAGCTCTTTTTCCTCATATAGAGCCTGTTCTAGTGATTTACGGGAAGTCACATCGGTTTGGGAGCCGGCAATCCGATAGGCGATTCCGGCTGAGTTCCACAGCGCTATGCCTCGAGTAAGCATCCAACGATAGTCACCGTCTTGGTGGCGGATACGGTATTCGCAGTAAAACTGTTGTTGGCGACCTGCAAGATGCTCCTGGAACTTTTGATCAAAAGACTTACGGTCTTGTGGATGGATACGAGATAACCACTCATCTGGGCTATCGCTGACGCCGACGCCGTGTAGTCCTAATAACGCTTGCCAGCGCGGAGAGTAGTAAACCTGATTATTTTTCAGATCCCAATCCCAAATGCCGTCATTAGCCCCCTCCACTGCTAAGGCGTAGCGCTCTTGGCTAATTGCTAGCTGTTTGGTTAATTCTGCCCGTTCGATCGCGTATTGAAGTCGCTGAACCAATAAATTTCCGACATCTACGTATCCTAATTGCGCTAATCGCCTGGGTGAGAATGTATCTGATTTAACTAAATAATCTTGAGCGCCTTCTTGGAGCGCCGCCGTCGCAATGGTTTGATTCTGCAGGCCTGTCAGCACGATAATAGGGGTCTGAGGAGCAAGCTTTTTTAGTTGCTTAATCAAATCTAAGCCCTGACCATCGGGCAGATGGAGGTCTAGCAACACGACATCAAAGGAATTTTTCCCAAGCACAGTCACGGCTTCGTCAAACCGTTCGGCATGATGCAATTTAGGCTTTCCCAATTCTGACGAGTTGACGATTGCTTCAAAAAGCTGCGCATCCGACCAATTGTCTTCAACTAACAGCGCCTCAATATTTGCTCTCATGCTCAGTACCTTCCGGGATTTAACTCAATAGAGAGAGGGTTTGAGCAACGCCAGGCTAAATAACCCCATTCTCAAGTACAGACATAACTTGTGAGATGATTCTTATCGAGGTTTGTTAATGATCTAGTGGTTAAAAATTACATACTGTAAGAGTTTTTTAACGTGGATTTTGGGATGGAATCTTTCTGGACAAAGTTCGTGATTCACACCTAATCTATATTGTAGAAAGCCTGGAGAGATATCGTAGGTCGTGCAAATACGCGATTTTCAATCCAGTGGAAATACGCAATTCACTGAGACAGTATGTCGACGCAATGTTCTGAGGATACTGAGAGCCCAAGATGCTTTCTTGCCTGGTTGAAAGACAAAAGATTCTCTGTAGGTTGGGGTGAAGTCATGAAACCCAACGTCAACAATGATTCCGATGCGTAACGCGCCAAATAGGAAGTTTTTGGCGCTCAATCAGTCTTTAAAATCAGCGCTATTTTAGCTGTGTCGAACCATTACGATGGCATAATCATTCCATCGTTTTTGTTAGTCAAGTAGCCTTTTATGCACTCGCCCCAAAAGAGATAAAGTCTCAGTACATCGGCAATTTTGCTGTCTGTAGCCAAAAATCGTGAATCCGCCGAGCAACCAACTCGTACCCTTCAAGGGTTATCGGTTTGGCGATATAGGCATTGGCGCGCAGTTGATAGCTTTTGGTAATGTCAAGTGAGGTTGAAGAGCTGGAGAGTACGATAGCTGGGATGCATTGCCATCGGGGGTTTTTCTTGATTTCATCTAACACTTCGTATCCCGATTTACACGGCAAATTGAGATCAAGCAGAATCAGTTGGGGTAAACCCACCTCATCATTGAGCGCCATCTGTCCTAAAAAATCAATCGCCTCGATCCCATCCTGGGCGACTTGAATGCGTCCAGAGCAGCCAACGCGTTCAAAAGCAGTCACCATAATCGCTGCATCCGTCAGTGAATCCTCTATCAGGAGAATATTAAATTCCATTTTTCAGTCGCTTTTTCAGTCGTTTACTTTAAATGAGAAAGTTTAGGCTTTTATCTAACTTTGTTTTGATATCGTTTAAGGTTCTGTCCTTAGAGGGATCGCCTTTGCTTGAACCCTTATTCGTAGCGATGGTGAAATAAAGGGTTGTTCCGTTTCCCGGCTCTGAATCTACCCAGATGCGGCCTTGGTGCCGCTCCACAATTTTTTTGCAGATGGCCAGACCGATTCCATAGCCTTCGTATTGTTTTCGGGTGTGCAAGCGTTGAAACAGGGCGAACATTCTCGTTTGCTGCTCTTTGGGAATGCCGATGCCGTTGTCTTGAATGCTAAAGACCCATTGGTGCAGTTGATGTTCAGCGGTAATATGAATGCGGGGCGGCTCGGCCCCCCGAAACTTAATGGCATTGCCAATCAGGTTTTGAAACAGCTGAACAATCTGGTTTTTATCTATCTTAAGTTTCGGTAGGGCGTCGTAGGTCACTGTGGCTTGGGAATCGGCGATGGCGGCGCTTAAGTTTTTTATAGCCGCTGCGAGAACTTGTTCAAGCTCGATTTCAAGCTCCATAGTTTCAGGGGGCCTAGCTTGATGAGCGACCCGTGAAAAGGCCAGAATGCCATCAATTAACGCCTGCATGCGGAGGGCTCCCTCGACGATATGGGTAATGTATTCATTTGCAGTTGAGTCTAACTGATCGCGATAGCGCCCCCCCAGCAGCTGTGAGAAGACGGTCATCGCTCGCAACGGCTCTTGTAGGTCATGGGAAATGACATAGGCAAACTGCTCTAGATCAGCGTTGGATTGCTCTAAGGCCTTGGCGCGTTTCGCCAATTTACTTTCAGCTTGCCGACGTTCTAAGACTTCGGCTTGCAAATCCTGGTTGGTTTGCTGAATTTCAGCGGCACGGTCTTCGACCAATTCCTCTAAATGCTCTTGGTAACGAGTGAGTTCAGCCTGGGTTTTATTACGGTCTGTGACATCGATCAGCACCTCTAGAGAGCGAACGAAGGCTCCGGATTCATCCCAATCGGCAGTCGCTGACAACAACACATCCCGGATGCCGCCGTCTTGTCGCACCATCTGATACGGCACATCTTTACAGACCCCTGTCTTAAAATATTCTGGCAGGATGACTTCTTTAGCATACTGTTGGGACTCTGCGGTCAAAAACTCTGTTGATTTGCGCCCAATCACCTCGCTGCGCTCATATCCAAAGGTTTGCAGCCAGTGGTCGCTGACGCTGATCAGTTCGCCATTGCTATTAATGGAATGCAACATGACCGGGGTGTTTTCGTACAGACGCCGGTAGCGTGCTTCGCTTTCTCGGAGATTTTCTTCGGCTGCTTTGCGATCGCTAATGTCAATAATTGAACCCGCCATGCGGATGGGATTCCCCGCGTCATCCCAGATGGCTTGCGCCGTATCATAAATCCAAATATTGTCCCCTGTTTTTGTCTGCATCCGGTACTCTGCCTCGTAGGGAGTCTGATGCTCCAGGTGGTTATGGCGCAACTTACACACCCAATCGAGGTCATCAGGATGCACCCGCGACTCCCATGAATCTAACAGATTCTCTATTTCATCCTCTTCGTAGCCCAGGATCTGCTTAAACCGGGGCGACATATAGTTAGTATTTGTCAGGATATTCCAGTCCCATACCCCTGCTCCAACCCCCTGAACAACAAGAGTGTAGCGCTCTTGACTTTCTTGCAGCGCCGCCTCAGTGCGTTTGCGATCAGTAATATCAACAGCCGTGCCTAATACTACCGTTGGCCGCTCATCCTCAGCGTTAGCAAAAATGACTTCCTGATTGTATAGCCAGCGCCAGTTTCCGGACGAATCACACACCTGAAACTCAATATCAAAAATAGCGTTATTGGCGATATCGGCTTGCAAAATAGCGTGATGATGCGCCTCAACCTTAGCCCGATCATCTGGATGGATAATCTGCTGATGGTATTCAGCCCCCATTTCGTGTAACTCGTCTGACGAATACCCCAGCAGCGCTTCGAAAGCGCGATTGGCGAACACCAAGCTTTTGGCGCTGAGATCATAGAGGTAAATGCTGTTAGGCGTTGTCTGGTTAATCGACTCCAGAAAGTGCCGACTGTTGGCTAATTCAGCCGTGCGTTTCTGCACCTCCTGCTCCAAGATTTCGTTGGACTGGCGCAGTTTGGCCTCCATCGCCTCCAATTGCAGCTGAGATTGCTTGATATCGTCGACATTGACAAACGTCAGGATCAAGCCGTCAGCCATTCCATTGTCTTTCAAGTAAGGATGAATCCGCATCAACAAGTGAGTCCCCTGTTGCCTGACCTGGACTTCCCGTTCAATCATTTTCCCTTGTTGTTTGACCTTTTCGAGCAATTCGAGCAGATCAACATCATCCAGATTGTGGGATAGGTGGCCGATGGGCCGATTCACATCCGCCTTGACTAAATTACAGGCGATGGTGGCGGTAGCGGTAAATTTCCGAATTCGCAATTCGTTGTCTAGAAAGATGACGCCAATCTCGATATTACCTAGTAGGTTATCCAGGTCGTTGTTCAACTCCGTTAGCTCCTGGATTTTGGCCTGGTACTCGTTGTTAACGGTGTAAAGTTCTTCGTTAGCCGATTGCAGCTCCTCGTTGGCGCTTTGGAGTTCTTCATTAGAGGCAGTTAGCTCTTCATTGGAGGCCTGTTGCTCTTCGTTACTGGTTTCTAACTCTTCAATTGTCGCCTGCAGATTTTCTCGGGTTCGCTGTAGCTCTTGCTCAATCTGCAGAACGTATTGAGCCGTGTCGGCATCTGCTTCAACCCGGCTGGAAAAATTGGCGATTTGAGGCGAGTTTTCCAGCGAGATAACTACCATAAAAAACTCGCCCGTGGAACGGTTGGCCGTTTTCTGGCTCACCTCTAGATTCACTGTCAGGTTATTGTCCCCAGCCCTTGGGATTTGAAAGCCGCTGTATTGCACGAATTTTTCTTTACCTTGACGCACCCGATGCAAGGCAGTGCTGAGCGGCAACTGTAATGGCTGGGGCAGCATTGTGAGGATGTCCTTGGAACTTCGACCTTCGGGCACTTTGAGTAGATTGAGCGCGTCTCCGCAGAGATAAAGCAGTTGGGCTTGTCGGTCTACTAACAGGCAGGTGGTTTCGCGTTGCTTTAATAGAGTTTTGAAGGCGTCCTCCAGAAGAGGATCAAAGCGAGGGAGAGGCTTTGTCGCAATGGGACGAATGTGTAGTGACTTGGCGCTCAGTGCGGCGATATCTTGGGTTGCCAAAGGAAGCTTAACATCCCGCAACTTTTGGTAGATTTTCCACGTGCGATGTAGGATTTTAAACTCCGATTCAAGGAGGTTCCCTAAGATTTCTGAGTCTCCCAGAAAAAGGAAGCCTTTGGCTTTTAAGGCAAAGTGGAGGTTTCTCAACACCTGATTTTGCAGCGCAGGTTGCATGTAAATCAGCACGTTGCGACAGCTCACCAGATCAATATTGGTGAATCCGGCGTCTTTGGCCAAATTATGGTTGGCGAAAATAATCATCTCCCGCAATGACCGTGACACCTCGAAGCTGTCATCATTTCTACGGATAAAGAAGCGATTGAGGCGCTCCTCACTCAGGTTGCTGACTAGAGATGCAGGATATATTCCTGCGGAGGCTCTACTGAGGGCGACTTGATCAATATCCGTGGCGAAAATCTTAGCTTTGATGGAGGGTTGACAGTGATCCAGCCGTTCTCTCAGCAAGATGGCCATGGAGTAGGCTTCTTCGCCCGTGGCGCAGGCAGCAATCCAGATTCGCACGGGTTGGTCAGAGGTAGCCTGTTCAACTATTTGGGGGATGATACTCTCTTCAAGCAGTTGCCATGCTTCAACATCTCTAAAGAAGCGAGTCACCGTGATCAGTAAATCGTTGCGCAGAGTGCCGCGCTCCTCTTCTGAGCTTTCTAATCGACGGATATAGCTGTCTAGATCCGCATAGCCTGCGAGCAGGCATCGACGCTGGATACGCCGAGTAAGGGTGCTGAGCTTATATTGGGTAAAGTCAATATTTTCATATTGTTCGACAATATTGACGATCCGCTGCAGTTGAATGGGCTCCAGTCGATTTTGCTGATTATTGCGGAAGGCCTGGAGCTCAATCGGCGATGTCACAAATTGGTATGCGGCTTGGGCGAGTTCGCTTGGGGGAAGCACCATATCGACGACCCCCGTTGCGATTGCACTCTGGGGCATGCCGTCAAACTCAGCCGTATCTGGGACTTGGGCCAGGACAATCCCCCCCATCTCAGACACTTCTTGTATCCCCCGCGACCCATCACTACCCGTCCCTGACAAAACAATGCTGAGGGCGTGCTCTTTACTTTCCGTCGCTAATGACCGGAAAAACAAATCAATCGGAAAATCAGGTAGGCGACCCTCGCCTCGATCTTGCGGAATCAAATGGAAGCGCCGGTTCGCCACCACCAGATTTTGACCTGCTGGGATGAAATAAATGGTGTTCGGCTCTAAGCGCATCTGCTCTACGACACGATGCATAGCCATATTGGTGCGACGATTGAGGAGTTCAATCATCATGCTTTTATAGTCAGGCGATAGATGTTGAATCACGACGAAGGCGGCGCCGCTATCGCTGGGCATGTTATCAAAAAATTCTTCGAGGGCGCGGAGCCCGCCGGCAGAGGCGCCAATACCGACGACGAAAAAGCTGTTTTCCTCAGGAGAGTCCCCCTCTAACTCATCAGTTTCCCCCACAACTTGAGCCTCTGCTTGAGTCGTGGGTAGACTCTGAGCATTTGATTCCGTAAACTCCGAACTGTTAGGCGTGGAATTATCGCTTATCATAGAACTCCTTGAGGGATGAAGCCCGTGTCCTGAGATTGATTTTTGAGTCCTTAACTATAAAAAGCCGAACACCTCGATTACTTCAGATGCATGGAGAAAACGCCCATCTGCTTGAAAAAGAGAAATCGGTTGGGAGAGATCAACAAGCATACTCAGATCATTCCCATCTCAGAGCAGACTGTTGTACCTATTAGCCAATAGTTGATAGTACGCTTTTCACATTCCAGCCTCACCTGAGGCAATTTCTTATGTAAGGGTACTGATTTTTATTCAATACTTATAAATACTTAATAAAAACTTATAAATCTTGAATGAAATTAGCTCCGCAGCTCGGTATTTCCCCAGTTGGCGAAGATTTAGTCAAGACTTACAAAAGGGGAAACAGCCACCCCGGTCTAACCTAGCTAAATTTGATGGACAATCTTACTGAAACCTCTGATTATTTCACTCGGGTTCTTTTAGTAGAAGACAATCCCGAGGATGCATTCTACGTTAAAAAGTTGTTACTTGTGTCTGGTGCAGAGTCGTTTGAACTCTTTGGGAAATTTAAAATTTAGTCATCACAGGTAGATGACCGAACAGTCGTGAAGTTCAGCAGAGAGGATTGTTCCGAATCATTAGGCCCTGGGTAAACCCTTCAATAGGAACTGGCTATAATGACTATGCCTCAAAAAGTATCCATTCTTAAGCTCTATGTTGCAGGAACAACCCAACTTTCAATTCGAGCCCTGAAGAAACTCAATACTCTTTTGGAACAGGAGTTTCAGGGAAGCTATGCTTTAAAAGTGATTGATGTGATAAAAAATCCTCAGTTAGCGGAGAAGGACAAAATATGCGCTACCCCTACCCTAGTGAGAGAGCAACCGCCTTCATCCACTAAATTCGTTGGGGATTTTTCCTGTCCAGAGAATTTTTTACTCTATATGGACTTTGGTAAGGGTTTAGGGTTTTAGGGGAAAAATTTTAAGGATTACAAATAGGTGAAAACGTTATTTGGGCCTATCTTGACTGAACTTTGATGGACAATATACTCAATCAAAATTGTTTAGCCTACTTTCACTCAGAATCCTATGTGAGTCAATTTTCAGATAGAGACTTATGTTGACTGGACAGTGCGAAGTTTTTTCCAATGTTACAAAGGTGGAGCGGTTCCTAACAATCCTATGATTCCCAACAGCATTCCTAACCGTCCCCAATGGATCAACCCACTGTAAGCATCCACACTTAGCTGTTGTTGATAGCGCGCCAGCATTGTTCCAAAGCTTAATATCATGATCATGGAAAAGGTCGCAAACAAAAGCGGATGCACCATCGGCAGCAGCAACAGCGCTGCTGGGATTGACCCCATCAATAGGCTCAATAATCCCCAAACAATGGAGAAAGCGGCTCGGGCTCCCCACTGATTTACGATGGTGACAATGCTTTGTGCGCGATCGCCATTTGCATCATGTACATCCCAGATAATTTCCTTGGCCAAGATGTAACAAAATAAGAAGCCAATTGGGTAGAGCATTGAGCCAGGTCGACCGACAACCAAACTACCGAGAAGAAGAGCAGACGCCACGATCGCGGCCACAATCAGATTCCCCAGAATGCCGCTGTAGGTGAGCAAATGCGAGTAATTCCATAGCAAAAATGTACTGACTAAAACTAGGGCAAAAGGAAAGACGCCTAGTGGAATTGCCGCAATCATAGCGCAAGCAAACAAAATAAAAGCCGCCCACCAAGCTTGCAATGTCGAGAGGCGACCAGAGGGCAGCGGTCTTTCAGGATGATCAATTTTATCTTTATCTACATCCCAATAGTCATTGATCGCAAAAGCAGCGGAACTCATACAGACTAGTACGCCTGCCGTCAGCAGATATTGCTGGAGTTGGGCGGTTGCATCCAGCGCATAGACCGTGGCGCAACCCGCCAGCGCCGCAAATATGCCGAGAGTCGGTCGGAAAAGTTGGGCGAACGCACGAATCAAATCTATCCCACCCACCGAGTTGGGAGAAGAGGGCGTGCTAATCATAATCAAACCTCAACTCAGTAAACCTGACGGTCCGCCCTTAACTTGACAGAGCTGGAAGAGCGGCCATTTCATTCAGGGTTTGTAACAACCGATGCACCTCTTCAATCGTGTTGTAATGGACCAATCCAATTCTCAGAAATCCGCCCGATGACTCGACCCCCAGGCGTTCACTCAGATTAAGGGCGTAGAAGTTGCCATTCCAAGTGAAAATACCGCGATTTCCCAAGGCTTTAGCGACTTCGTAAGGCGTATGGGTCGCCATTCGAAGGGCCACAGTTGGCGTTCGACGTATAAAGTGAGAAGGATCGGTGACGCCAAAAAAGGTCAGTCCTGGAATTTGAAGTAGGTTAGGTACTAACTGCTGACAGAGTTCGCGTTCGTATTGTTGGGTTGCTTGCATGGTAGACAGTAAGGCCTCACGACGATTCCCGACTGTAGGCGAAACCCGCCGCCCCAGATCAGCCAGGTAATCGATCGCCGCCACCGTCCCAGCCAACCCTTCATGATTTTGAGTCCCCATTTCCCATCGGGATGGGACTTGATCTGAAGCGGGCCGCACTTTGTAGGGCCGGAGTCGAGTCAGATGCTCGTGTTTGCCATATAGGACGCCGATATGGGGACCAAAAAATTTGTAGGCGGAGCAGGCTAGGAAATCGCAATCTAGTTCATTGACATCGATTGGACCATGGGGCGCATAGTGGACTGCATCGATAAAAACTAAGGCGCCGACCGCATGGGCTAGCTTCACGATTTGAGCGACATCGTTAATCGTGCCGACTGCATTGGAGGCGTACCCTACCGCCACCACTCGCGTCCGTGGAGTAAGTTGTCGTTCCAGGTCAACCATATCCAAGGTGCAGTCTTCAGGGTTAATGTCAACCGTCCGAATAATCACGCCCTGCTCCTCCAACGCCTTCCAGGGCGCAACATTAGCGTCATGGTCGAGCTGTGTGACGATGATTTCATCCCCGGCGTGGAGGTCACGACCGATGGAGCGGCTGAGGGTGAAGGCGAGGGTGGTCATGTTGGGACCAAACACGATCTCATCGCGATCGCACCCCAGAAAATCCGCCATCGCCAACCGGGCGGACGCGATCACGGCGTCTGTCCGTTGGCTAGTGGCGAAAGCGCCGTGGGCGTTTGAATTTGAGTGGGTCAAATACTCTCTGATCGCCGTCATCACCCGCTCTGGCGTCTGGGTCCCCCCCGGTCCATCCAAGAAAGCGGCGAGTTGCCCGTTTATCTCTTGTGCGAGGGCGGGAAATTGGTCGCGGACCCAGCCAATATCAAAAGGACCCATCGTAAAACTCCTTATTTGAGTTGGATGATCTGGGATAGATGATCTGGGATAGGTGATCAAGGTATCCTGACGCTATTCGTTCTGGATAGGGCGCTTGTAGGACAATATGCAGGAGGAAACGGTGCGCGCGCCAAAAAGGAGCGTCAATTTTTGACGCGATCGATCGCAACAAAGACTCCTCTTCAATTATAAGCTGAGGCTGAATGCCGCTGCATTTATCAAGTGGCGAGATAGTTTTCCTTCAAACTTTATCCATCATCAATCTTTATTATAAGCGGCAAAAAATTAAAGCCTTTGCACTTGAGTAAAGCAGCTAAATAACCCGAATTTGAGAACCCTTTGATCTTCAGGATTTTACCCTTCTCCACAAACTATAGATAAGTGCAATACACCTAACTTTGAGTAAATTACCCCCTTCGTTCAGGCGGCGTTCAATCAAATCTGTAAATTTCGGAGCCGGAAAAATTATGTTTTTTTTCGAATTTCACACACCTTCCACTTATTCGTTCATAATCGGAGGGTGACAGTTGAGCATTGTGAATCATTACCGATGGCAATGCTATCCTAGACGTATCACCTTGCCGACTAGCTATGCCTGACGTGAGTTATTTTTTCGAGCATTGAAATCAATCTGCACATCATATTTTAACGTGAGCTATTGATGTGAATATAGCGGTCAGGGGCAAGGCGGTCGACCTTTTTATTACAGATAGTTCGACTACTGACACTAAATCTAAATGTTGCTTTCTCTATAGCCCCCCCGTCTGAAGAGCTAACCAATTGGCGCTGATGGTGATTTTTTCCAATGGGTCGAGATGGAAGTCAGTTTGGCGTTCTCAGCCCTGGAGTAAGGAATTCGTGAATTTGATTTGAGCTTGATCAGAAATGAGGTGAATGGAAAAGCGCCGACTTCTCTGAGGGGCTAAATCGATTAACTTTATCGGGCCGACGTTGCCCCAAAATGGGACATAAGGAAAATAAGAAAAATGCTGAAGTTACTAAGAACGCAAGATTTCAATTGTATTACTGACTATGCTTTGGAACGACTTAACTCTGTAAATGTAGATAAAATTGAAAATTTCTTTGGCGATCTCTCTGCTGATCCCTATTTAGAGGGAAACTATCGCTTCAGACGACTCTCCCGCTTCCAAGTCTTTGACCATCTCTTAGTCAAATTACCCCACAGTCCCTTATTTCAAAGCAAAGAATATAATCCCTTAGTAGGTGATGTTATCAGAGAGTTTTCAGAAATCGATGACGCCCTGATTCACCTCGAGGACTTTCAAAAAATAGTCTTTGAGTTCTTTGAGTTCTGTAAGTTATGTTCAGATCTGAATGAAGTCGCCGTTCATCAAATTAGAACGATTGCTTCCACTGGGGAAATTGGCCATCCAGCCCCTGAAGGAATTCATCGAGATGGAGTAGATCTGGTTGGGGTATTCTGCGTTAATCGAGAAAATATTGAGGGGGGAGAATCTCACCTATATAAATCTAAGGATGGCGACCCAATTTTCAGTAAAATTCTTAATCCTGGCGAATTGTTGGTCTTCAATGACCATCAGTTTTTCCACTTTACCTCTATTGTCAAAGCCCTCGCATCTGAGAAGACTGGAATTAGAGATGTTTTTGTTTTGACTTGTCCAGGGTTATTACCGCCAGATTGGTCCTACTAACCTTAATTCAAAATTGGTTTCACTATCGTTGCTTAGGGGTTATAGAGGGTAATTATGCAAGCCCTGAAAAGTCAGTTCGTCTCATCTCCCAGCTTTACTTTGGTTAAGTGTTTAAATGGGTTGCAATGGGACGAAATTCATCGCTGCATCAATTATCTACAGCATTATTTTCAACGGAAAGCCTCCTGCTGTGTTGGATACCAAGTGAACCAAGATTTTGACTACTCGCCCCTGTTTGATTTCTTAAACTTCAACATCAATAATGTGGGCGATCCCTATATCAATAGCAACTATGGGATCAACTCACGGATGATGGAACGCCCTGTTATTGAGTTCTTTGCTGAACTCTTTCACGCCTCTAACAAAGACTACTGGGGGTATATTACCAGTGGCGGAACTGAAGCGAATATGTATGGCCTCTATACGGGGCGAGTTTATCTAGAATCATCTTCAACCCCATCCACCGCATCCAAACCTTCACCAGTTGCATATTTTTCTGAGGACGTTCACTACTCAATTCGGAAGGCGTTGCGGATGCTTAAGATATCGCAGCAGGAGATCCCCTCTACAGATGAAGGGGCCATCCAAACGCCAGTGCTGATTAATGCTCTCCTAAAGAGTGATTTGGACTCCCATCCGCCTTTGATCGTGATCACGATGGGAACCTCATTTAAAGGCGCTTATGATGATGTAGAGGAAATTATTACCCAGCTCCACAAACATCACATCAATCGATTTTACATTCACGTTGATGCTGCGCTTGGCGGCCTATTTCTCCCCTTCCTAGAGAAGAGAAATGAAGAGGGGGCTGGATGGGGGGAGCTGGGGCGTGAAGTCCCAATTTTTGACTTCCGTCTTCCGATTGGAAGTATTGCGGTCTCTGGACATAAGGTGATTGGCGCTCCCTGCCCCTGTGCAGTATTTATAACTTTGAGAGAAAACATGGTCTATGAATGGGAAAAGGTAGACTACATTGGCAGCTTCGATTCAACTCTGGCGGGTTCGCGGAATGGCTTGGCGGCCATAATGCTCTGGTACGCGATCGCCGTCAAGGGATTTAACGGGTTTAGAAAACAAGCCCTGCAGATGTTGGAAATGGCGGATTATGCCACTCGACGAATTCAACAGGCGGGATTTAATGCCTGGAAGAATGACCTCGGATTATCGGTTGTATTTGATCGACCGCCGTCGTGGATTATCCGTAAGTGGTCCCTTTCAACAGTCGGCGACTATGCCCATATCTTCACCATGGGGCATGTTACTAAGGACCTGGTGGACAAATTGGCGAGAGACTTGGAACAAGCAAACCAGGGTGACTGGAATGAAGGGTCAATCCTTGCGCAACCTTACAGCCCGTCTGAAATAAAACCACAGTCAAGAATATAATCCGTTACTGGGTGATGTCGATTTTGTTCGAATCAGATCGAGATCAGTCGAGATGGGTCGAAACCATTTGTTAGTCGGGCCTCAAGTCCTATAATTTCGGTAGAGAATCCTTTCTCACCGCCTGATATGGCGCACACTCCTCAACAAGTCCTTTTCCAGACTTGACAGGGAGATTGATCAGAAGTGAATGTCCTGGGTTTGTTTTTGGCGGCGTCTTCAGCCCAATGGTCCTGCGCTACAGTGGCTTACCCAACCATCTAGGGCGGCAGCTTTACGTTCGCTAACCGCATGAATAGCTCCTCGATATCGGCTTGATCTTGATAGAGGGCAAAGCCAAATCTAAGCCGATTATCTCTAGCATCTGTCATTACCTGTTGTTTCCTCAAGCCTTTGCGTAGGTTTTGCGCCTGCTGCTGACTGTCCATGGAAAAAGCAAAAAAGTGACCATGCTGTCGTAGATTGTGGTGTATGAGATTGCCCATATTGATCAGTGGATGGTTATATCGCTCCATCTGACCGATAAACACTCGTTGCAATTGCTGCACATAAGCATGAATAGCTGCAACATCGAGATTTATCTGCTTCAGCCAGTCAGCAACTGCATTAAAGCGATAGATAGCGGTGCAATCCATAGTGGCGCCTGCAAATCGCAGACCTGTATCATCATAATCTACATGCCTCTGGGGAAGCTTTTCCAGTCCAGCAAAGTCGGCGAACCATCCGGTGTAGACAGGTCGGAGGCGGCTATTGGGAGGTGAATAGAGGAAACAAGCGCCTTCGCCTCCCTGAGCGTATTTGTAGTTCCCAGCTAAGTAGTAGACCTTATCCTGATAGGCTGACAAATCGATTGGTATTGCAAAGAAGCCATGATAATCGTCGATCGCCACTATGGCTCCGTTTGCATATGCAGCATCTAGCACTTTTTCCCAATCGGGAACATGTACACCTGAATTGAAAAAGACCCGACTAAGGAAGACCAGGTGATAGTTTTGCTTTTCGAGCTGTCGGCAAAACCGATCACTAAAACTATAAAATGGCTCACTGTCGATCATCGCCACTTCTACAGGATTCAATTCCTGTAATCTGAGTAACTGGCGACGAGCACTATAGAACTCGCTGTCACTGGTGAGGATCCGGGTCTTGTGACCTTCGATAAACGGCAGACAAGAAAATAGGCGGAAAATCAGTTCGTGGGTATTGGACGCAAAAACAATCTGCTCCGGATGACTAATCTTCAACTGCTGTGCGATATACCGCTGAGCTTTGGGAATTTGCTCAGAGAAAATTAATTCCCACTTCTCATCCGCTAGACGGGCGCTGTCGTCCCAATAGCGGAGGTGGGCTGCTCGACTGACATCTGGCCAAAAGTGATGGCTGTGACAAGCAAAGTGTAGCAAATTTGGACAGTGTGATAAGAAGTGACGGTAGTATTTTTTATACACCGTATTTTCTCCTTTTTGGATTGTTTATACTCCTCATAAAATCAATATCGGAAGCATTGATGAAATTAATTGAAACCCTTCTAAAATCAATATTAATTCATTTTTCTAGTGGGAAGAATTTGCTTGTCGAGATAAAATATTAGTTAAGGCACTCTATTCTGGCTGCTTCAGATGGCTTTCATTAAATGTTGTTGAAAGCACCGCCATTTGATTTCAGATACTTAGTTTTATCCCACAATGCCCCCGATTTGTTATCTCTAGTTTCAAGGGGGAATGAATTATGCACACACTCGAATTGAAAGAACAAATTCCCTCGGCGCTCAAACTGGAAGATTATGATGTGAGTCCGGAATGCGGCTTTTTGCCCGCCTATTCTCTAGTTGAAGTTCCGTTGCCGGAAGTTTTCTGGAAACTGCAGCAGACTGCGGCTCAATTGCCCAAGTGGTTAACTACTGGCGGAATTCGCCAGGTGATTGAGAGTCTACCTACAGTGCATGTAGATGAATATACTTTGACCGAGATGCAACTGCGTCGGCTTATGCAAGTGTATTCCTTCCTGACTCACGCTTATGTCTGGGGTGAGCCAAAACTTGCCAATATCCTGCCACGCAATATTGCGGCGCCATTCCACCAGGTTTCTCAACAACTAGGCCGCCCCCCCGTGTTGTCCTACTCATCCTATGCCTTGGACAATTGGGTGCGCATTCACGAAACTGGAGCCATCGCTATCGGCAATATCAAGATAATACAAAATTTTTTGGGTGGGTTGGATGAAGACTGGTTTATTCTGATTCACATCGAAATTGAGGCGAAAGCGGCTCCTGCGTTAGCGGCAATTCCCATGCTCTTAGAGGGGATTAACCGAGACAATATTGCTGTTGTGCTTAAAGCGTTGGGGAATATCCGAGACGCCTGGTCTCAGATTAACGCCACGATGAACCGGATGCCTGAAGCCTGTGATCCTTACATTTTCTACCATCGGGTGCGACCTTATCTTTACGGTTGGAAAAATAACCCGGCCTTGCCGGAAGGACTCATTTATGAAGGAGTAGCGGCGTATAACAAAATACCTCAGCAATTCCGCGGCGCCACCGGTGCGCAGGGCGCTATCATTCCAACTATGGACGCTTTGTTCAACATTGGTCATGAAACTGACCTCTTACAGGAATACCTATTGGAAATGCGGAACTATATGCCTCCAAAACACCGCGCCTTTTTGGAGGAAATTGAAAAACATTCAACGTTGCGTAATTTTGTCAAAGGCCGCATGGCTCGAGTGCGAGAACTCAGAGATTCATATAATGCCTGTGTGTCTCTAGTCGAACGATTCCGTTCCCAGCATTTGGGATTTGTTAGCCGCTACATTGCCCAACAAGCTGCTAAGGCTAAGAATGACGCCAATATAGGCACAGGTGGAACACCATTTATGAAGTATCTGAAAAAACATCGTGATGCTAACAGACAACATCTCTTGAAATAAGTAACAAAGCTATGGTTTTGGTGAAGAAATAGTCGTACCCAGTAGCGGATAGGCGGATAGTCGTCCAAGGGAAACTGGGCGTCTGTAGCATAGGTCAAATCGCTAGCCACGGAAAAAACCGCCAAAGTTAGGGTGTTGTTGACCAGGTACTCTTGATTCGCCCGGTGCGCATTCAAGACAGCGGCCTCCTGATGGAAAACTTCGGTGGCTCGCTGCACTGCCTGCGGATTTGGATCGCCCAACGACAGCCGTTGGTTAACAAAACGCTCATACTGCAATGGCTGGCATCCTTGCTCAAACCATAGATGACCCATCGGAATTTTCCATGGGTTCTACTCCCATAACGAATACATCAACGACATTTCGACATCATCGCGATTCATATTTTCAAAATTTTTGCTGTTACAGCCTCAACGCCGAAGTGTGAAGAGCTAAACCGAGGTGGACAGCCATCTTTATTATGGTTAGAGCGCTTGAAATTAATTCACTCTTGATTCCGATATTGGCCATACTCCGGTCCTAGTTCCAGTGAATGCTCCACTAGATAACGCCCTGCCGCCATCGCTGTTTCACTGGTCCGGTAGCTTTCACCATCATTCAGAACCGCCAGCTCAGGGGTAATCACCCAGCAGTGAAATCCTCCGCCATGACCATAACTAACCCCTACGATCCACCCAGGGAACGCCGAGATCTGTATGAATTTACTGTCTTCCATCGTGATTCCCTCCTATGCAGGCTCTGATTAATCGCCCTTCACACCGCCTGCGTTCTGATACTGAGTGTTTTTTGAAACCACTCTTACCTAGATAGCCATCTCCATCCCTCCCTAAACCGGACAAACTTGTAACTAAACCCAAAATTTATTTTGATCTTTAGTTCAAGGGTACTATACTTAGCCTAGCGGACTCAAACTGCCCACAATTCATCCTTAAGTTAAGGGCAAAATATAAGGGCAAAATAGCCGGGAAGCGCCGAATATTAGCAGAATCCGAGAGTGGGTTCATCTTTGCTAACTTCCTTCATTTTCCTACCCAACCCTTCACCTTTCCAATATCAATATGGCAAAAAACAGTGCAATCTCCGAAAAACAAAAAGCTCTGAATGGGGTGCTCAGTCAAATTGAGCGGAATTTTGGCAAGGGCTCCATTATGCGGTTAGGCGAATCAACCCGAATGCGGGTGGAAATGATTCCCACTGGCGCTTTGACGCTGGATATGGCGCTCGGCGGCGGTTTGCCCAAGGGTCGGGTGATTGAGATCTATGGTCCAGAAAGTTCGGGTAAAACGACTGTAGCCCTGCAAGCAGTCGCCCAGGTGCAGCAGTCCGGGGGAATAGCCGCCTTTGTCGACGCCGAGCATGCGCTGGATCCGATCTATGCCGCCGCTCTTGGGGTCGACATCGACAATCTGTATGTCTCTCAACCCGACACCGGGGAAATGGCCCTAGAAATTGTTGACCAACTGGTGCGGTCTTCTGCAGTTGACCTGGTGGTGGTGGACTCGGTAGCGGCGCTCGTGCCTCGGGCTGAAATTGAAGGGGAAATGGGGGACGCCCATGTGGGTCTCCAGGCCCGTCTGATGAGTCAGGCGCTGCGGAAAATTACCGGCAGCATTGGCAAGTCCAACTGCACGGTGATTTTCCTGAACCAGTTGCGCTTGAAAATCGGCGTCACGTATGGCAATCCGGAAACTACTACAGGGGGTAATGCGCTCAAATTCTACGCTTCGGTTCGTTTAGATATACGCCGGATTCAAACCCTCAAGAAAGGCTCTGAGGAATTTGGCATCCGCGCTAAAGTGAAGGTGGCAAAGAATAAAGTGGCGCCGCCGTTTCGCATTGCCGAGTTCGATATCATTTTTGGGCAGGGAATTTCTCGCCTAGGCTGTCTGCTGGACGTGGCGGAAGAAATGGGCGTTGTGACCCGCCGGGGCGCCTGGTACAGCTATGAGGGGGATAATATCGGCCAGGGTCGTGATAATACAGTCCAACGACTCAAGGAAGATCCAAAATTTGCCCAGACTATTGAGCAACAGGTGCGCCAGCAGTTGAATTTAGGCGCAGTTGACTCTGTCAGTACTGAAGATGATTTGGAAGATGAAATTGAAGAATTGGATGATTGACGCCATTCCTTTTCTAAACCGAGGTTGTGAGGTTAGCCACAACTTCCCCAATGTGAGGCATTACCCGATTTTGGAAGATGAATTCACTGTAGTCGGCCAAGTTATCTAGCCCGATCAGAGACAACATAATCTCAGCAGTTATCCAAATACTGGTTTTCAGCAAGAGTTCTCGCCACTTAACTTGCATAGTTTCTCCTTGGTAAATCACAAGTTCTAGAAGAAGTCTTTTCTTGAACTTATGTAACAAAGAGTAACGCAATTGTATTATTTACTTCAAGCTCCATGCCCCCTTACCTGCTGTGGGGATTTCCTCCATTGCCTGGGCAAGCAGCATTGGGCCGAACTGACTTCGGTAAGATGAGATTTTATCCAAGGTTGACTGACTCTTCCCTTAGCCGTGAAATAGGGACATAAATTCTCACCAGAGTAAACTGATAGCGACGAAACAATTGAGCAGGGGTCGCATGATAACGCACATCGTCTCGGACATGGGTGGGGTGCTGGTAGATATCGAGTGGGCGGAGCGCATTGGCAAACTATTCGGTCGGTCGTTGCCTATGGACGAATTGCACGCATTCTGGGTCAATGCCCGCAGCCCCGTCGAATTTGAATCCGGACGCATCAATTTTGATCAATTTGCGACAGCCTTTATCCAAGAATTCAATCTGGATGTGTCGCCAGAAACAGTCCAGCACGAGTTTTTGGAAATTGTTCGCCGCCCCAACCAGCATTGCAATCAGGTTGTAAGCACTCTGAAACAGACCTATCATCTGTCGCTGCTCTCGAATACAAGCCTGCCTCACTATGAGAAATTACGCGATCGCTTCCAGTTCTTCGAGCCCTTCGACCATTTATTCTTGTCGTACGAAATTGGTCTGATGAAGCCCAGCAATGAAATCTATGAGCATGTGCTGTCGGTGCTTGATGTTTCTCCGGAGTCGGTAGCCTTTTTCGATGACAGCCTCCTGAATGTGGAAGCGGCCCGTAAACTTGGTATCCATGCTTGTCAAGTACGCTCGCCGGAAGAGATTATGGCTATTGTGGAGGGGTTTGGAACAATGTAATCAGGCTAGAGTCTACTCACTAAAAGGCGATAATGCACTAATTCTCCTAATTATAATCATCTAAAATTTTAGGCGGATTTTATAAAACCTTCATCCGATCAAAAACTTGGGTAAAGATAGATCCAATCCTATTTTTGCAGGATTCTTTTGAAAAAAATCGCCATATAATTAACGCATTATAGTTTATGTCTGGATTCCCCAAAATTCCATATATTTTAAGTTGTGATGCAAGTAGAATGGGCATGAAAAATGTAGCCAATTTTACTTATTTAGACTCAGCATAAATTATAGAATTCCAATAGATTAAGTGTGTTTACATTCTAATGCACAGGCGTGTTTTTCTACCCTCATGCCACTTTGATTTGAGGATGGAAATTATAAGCCATTGTCCAATAAGGCTTTCAGCGCTTCTATTCTGCATATCTTTATACCTTTTGGATATCACCTACTTATAAGTCAATGACAATTGATAAAAACAGAAAGAGTATAACTCTTGTAGGGCAAAAGAAATTTGCAAATATATAGTCTTCAGATTCCTTGTAGTTCAGGAGGAATTTAAAGGATAATTTGAATTAATTTAAAAGGCACTTTAAAGCCTATATATCCTGAATTCTGCAAGTTTTTCTGTAGTATTTACCGTCTTGTTTGATACTTCACTCGGAGACGTAAATCATGTTAAAAGAGGCTGTCAATACTTTTTTCCCAAATGCTTATTCATCTATTTCAGAATATAAAGAGGAACAAAAGCAATACACAGAACTCGAAGCAACATATTGGCCTCTAAAATTAATCTGTCCAAAGCCACTCTGGAACTTCATCAGTGGGCATAGAAAAAGTCTATCTCAGTGTATGCAGGATTATTGGGTTATGAACTCAGTTTTCCACAATAAAAGAGATGGTTTTTTTCTAGACATAGGTTCAACTGATGGGATAACCATAAACAACACTTTTCTCTTAGAGAAGAGACTTGGCTGGAAAGGAATATGTATTGAAGCAAATCCTCATTACTATAAGACTTTAAAGCGAAATCGGAAGTGCACTTGTTTAAATTTATGTGTTGGAGAAGCCGGAGAAACGGTAGAGTTTAAGCTAGATAATATCTACAGCGGCATTACAGAGACCAGCACTGACAATGGCTCCAAAGAAAAAATTGAATCAAGTTTAGACAATGCTGAGACTTTTGTTGCAGAAACTGTCCCCTTAATTGATATCCTTAAAGAGAATCAAGCCCCTAAAGTTATAGATTATCTATCGATAGATGTTGAAGGTTACGAGGAAAAAATCCTTAGAAATTTTCCATTCGAAGAATATAGGTTCTCTGCTATTACTATTGAG
>JASJDH010000608.1 GCA_030065175.1 Leptolyngbyaceae cyanobacterium MO_188.B28
TACCGCAATGGCATAGACAGCCAATTATTCTCTAGCCTTTACAAAAAATGACTACCCGTCCGATGAAAATAACTCCCTACCTGGCGTTCAACGGGCAATGTGAGATCGCCTTTAAATTCTATGAGCAGTGTCTTGGCGGCAAAATCGAAGCTTTACTCCCCTTCAAGGGGTCGCCGATGGAGGAGCAAACGCCGACTGACTGGCTGGATAAAATTATGCATGCTGAAATAAAGGTGGGGGACCGGGTATTGATGGGGTCCGACGGGATGCCTGGAGAATACGCAGAACCCAAAGGCATTTCCGTTATGCTGGGCATCGACGACCCAGCTGAAGCAGACCGGGTCTTTAATGCACTGGCTGAGAATGGAACCGTACAAATGCCGATTCAGAAAACATTTTGGGCCGCCCGGTTTGGCATGCTAATCGATCAATTTGGCATACCGTGGATGATTAATTGCGATTAATGCGACGTGCAATTTAAGACGGGGCAATCCAGCGGAGAAAAAATACAGAAATCAGAAATCAGAAGTCAGTCCTGAACTGGATTCTGACTTCTGACCCGAGGAAAATTTCCCGCCTTAGGTTAATAACCTGATTTTTAATTCAATCGCATCGGTGCGAGCGGTAACTGCCCTTAATCTCCCGATTGTAGAACTTGCCAACCGAATATGAGGACTGCAGTGCTTCCCAGGTTTCTTCATTTACGTCTTCGTACTGATAAACCGCCCCATTATTAAACTCCAATTGCAACACATTGTGCTCCGGGTCGTACCCGATCGAGTTCGCCAGTGAAGAGTCCACTGCTTTCACGACAAAGGGAGTCCTGGCGGAGGGCAAGGAGGCAGGGGCGAGGGTCGCTGAAAGGGAAAGAGTTTCTTCTGCAATAATGTCGTTCAAGTCCTGCAATCCTTCGTAGGCTTCGATGGGCGCTGGAATTTCTACGCACTCAATGCTGTCGCCTTGATCCAGCAGCACTTCAAGATACTCGTCGTTATGGCCCACGGCGACAATTTTGGATAAATCAATTTTGCTGTAGTGCATGGGTTTTAAAGTCTTAAAGTTACTTACCTTTACTGGGGTTCTTGGCCTGTTCGATCGCGATCTCTCGAATCGATTTCAGAGAACTGAGGTTGGCAGCGCCTTCGATTGCCTTCACAGCCAGATCTTGAACTTGTTGCAATGCGGCGTTCAACTGGTTGGAGAGGTTTTCGATGCGGTTATTTTGGGTGCTAATAGAGTCTTGTAACGCTTCGATGCGCAGTTTGTAGGCCGCTTTTTGACCTTCCACTGCTTGGGCTGCCAAGTCTGCCTTTATTTTGGCCTGATGGTGAGCAATGCCTTTGCCCTCCTCCTTCGCCTTTTTAAGCGCTTTTTCCAACTTTTCAGGAAAGCCGTCTACCTTATTTTTCAGGTCTTCAAACTCTTTTTCCCGCTCCGCGATCGCCTTTTCTCGCTCCCCCCACTGTTTCTCCTGGGCTTCTTGAAATTCCTCCAGCTCCCAATAGCGCTGTTTCTGGTCTTGTTCATACTCATCATCGCTGAGTTTGTTCTGTAAGGTCAGATTATAGAGATATTCTTTGGTATTTCGGTGGCGTAATTTGGTCTGTAAGTCATTCCGTTCTTTAACGGCTCTGCGACGGTCTTCCTGCGCTTGCTCCCAAGTCTTCTTCGCCTGGGCGAGTTCCAGATCTAATTCCTCTTGGGTCTGGCTATATTCTTCTTGAAATGTTCTCGAACTGGTTTCGTATTCCTCAATCAACTGGGTCAAACCGCCATCAGACACCTGCAAATTGTGAAGGGTTTCTAGCTGTTCCGCCTCCTCCGCAACAGAGGCTTGAATTTCTTGCAGTTTAAGGACTTCAGAAATGAGCTGTTCAGACAACGTGCTGGCCGCGCCGCCGAAATTCAATTGCAGTCGATTTAACGCTTCAATAATAGACTCGACTTCCGGCTGCTGCATAGACGAGCTTCGCTCAATATAGACGGGTTCCTTGATCAAAGTCGCTTGCGACTGGCCATTTTGACTCAAAGTAGACTCAGGTATTGTTTTTCGCGCTACAGTGAGTTGACCTTCTAATAATTTGTTCGCTTTAGCCAGTTCATTGTAAGCAGTCAAAATTTCGGCTTTAGTATTTTTAGCGTTGAGTCTCTTAGTAGCCATACATCCCTCTGGGTAAATAACAACAAGGACGAAAATCGACAACGCCTCATTCAGCGGTCTCAGATTGGCCGGTTAGTTGACGAGATGAACTCGCAAAGGCTCGCATAGCAAGGTCTTGGGCTTGCCCCATAGCGGTTTGCAGTTGAGTGGAAATCGAGCTGCTCTCTTCTGTCTGCTTTTGAATTTTGGCTTCTAAAGATTGAATTTGGAGTTCGTAACCCTGTTGGGCGGCTTCCCATTCTTTCTCCAGCAGATTGGCTCGAACCTTAGCGGCATCATGGGTTTCCTTGATGCTTTCCTCACGCGCTTTTTTGGTTGCCTCCTCCAATTCTTGGGGAAAGGCTTCGACTTTCCGCCGATATTCTTCCAGTTTAGTTTGATTAGTCGCCAGGACAGTTTCTCGTTCAGTCCACTGTTTCTCTTTGGTTTGATTGGTTTCTTGAATCTGCCGTTCTGCTTGCCGTCTGGCTTCTTCATAGTCATCATCTGAAATTGTGCGCGATCGCCCCGTTTCATACTGATAATTTTCTTCCTGTCGTTGTCGCTCCTGCACCAGCCGTTGATCTTGAATAGTGGCGGTTTGCTCAAATTCTGCTTGTTCTCGTCCCCATACTTTTTGGGTGGCGCTCTTCTCTTTCTCCAATTCCGCTTGCTCACGCGCGATGCGTTCTTGCAGCAAGCGGAGATTTTCCTGATGTTCTTGATTCAGAATATACAGAGCGTCAGCCACTACTCGGGTTTGCTGTAAGTCTTGTAATCGTTGGGTTTCGACTGCAATCGCCCGCTTCAAATCACCCAGCTTATCTGTTTCTGTGGAGAGCTGGTCGGATAACTGGTTCATAGCCGCGCCAAATGAGAGCTGGAGGTCGGCAAATCCCCGCACAATCCCATCTGGAGTGAATTGGGCGACCGCCTCCAGAACTTGAAGATTGCGTTCCTTTTCAGCCTCTTCCTCTTTGGTCGCGACTCTTGACTGCATTCGGCGCTGCGCCGCCAGTATTTGCTCAAAGGCGGCAAGGACTTTAGCCTTGCTATCTTGCCCGGCCATTTGGGTCATGGGAATTCTCCGCAAACTTTGATAGGATTAAATTGCAAACTACAGTTGTCAATTTGCATAGTCTATTTGTACTACTTATCGAATCAGATGTAAAGTCCAATGACTTATTTTGCAAACTACAGTTGTCGAAACTTAATCTCTAGCGCCTTTCTGCTGGCGCTGTCTTTGAGGGTGCGCCCCATCCTGTACACCCCAAGTGGGGGGAGCGATCGCCTATGAGCGACTTTGGCGCCAGAGTACGTAAACGACGAGGCGAAGAGGGCTTGAGCCAGGAGAAGCTGGCCCAAGCCATCGGCATTTCCCGCAACTATTTGTCCCAGATTGAGCGGGGGAAAGCGACCAACCTGTCCTGGCAGGTGATGAATCGGCTGACCGCTGTCTTGGGAATGCAAGAAGAACAAGTCGGCGATTCAACCGCCACAATTGATCAGAGGATGGAGTTCCCCCCCAGCCTGGTCGCCTTTGCCCAAAAGGCGGAGCTGCCGACGGATGATGTGCTGATGCTAGCTCGACTGAAGTATCGGGGTCAGCAGCCAACAACGCCAGAGAAATGGGAACTGTTGTACAACGTAATCAAGATGACTGTTGAATCGTGAGTCAGCCTGATTTGCCACGCCCCTATCGCCATCCCGGCCACGCCTTTCTCTCAGGATATGATTGCCCGGAAGCGGCCGATTTAGTCATGCCCTATGTCTCGTTTCTGCGGTCTGAAGCGGGATTGAGTGATGATCCGCCGATTGATCTCGCCGCCATCTATCGCCACTTCGGTATGCCAGAACCCCGACGCGCTCCTCTGGTGGATCAACAAGGCATTCTGGTGGATGGGAATGCCGGATTAATTTTGATTAAGGAGGATGATCCGGTGGTTCGTCAGCGCTTTACCGAAGGACACGAGCTGATGGAATTATTGTTTGACGCCCAGGAACAGGTCCTGGACGGACAACAGCCAGGCTGTCGAGGGGTGGAAAAGGAAAGATGGTGCGATCGCGGCGCCGCCGAATTGTTGATGCCCGGTTCTTCTTTTGCGCCCAGAGTTCGAGAGTTAGGCATGTCCCTCCAAACCGGACAAACACTGGCGAATTTATACACCACCTCTTTGATTGCAACGTTGTTGCATATGATTCAACACACCTCCGGTTCCCATGCGTTGGTGATGTGGCGAAAAGCTCACAGTCGCCGAGATCTGGCGGGTATTGACGCCAATAAGCCGCTGCCCCCCAAGAAGTTGCGGGTCTGGTGGCGATCCTGCAGCCCGAGCTGGACGGGTGGATTTATCCCCAAAAATAAATCGATCGCTCAAAGGTCTCTAATCGCTAAAACCTATAAGATTAGACAGTCCCATACTGGCTCAGAGCAAATCAACCTGGGGTATCACTCCATTCACTGCGATACGGAGACGATGCCAATTCAGATCGGCGATCAGTTTTGCGTGCTGTCTATTCTGAATCATAACGTTTAACTTTAAGCTGGATAGGTTTCCTCCCTACCATATTTGTCTTCCACTTTCCTTAAATCCCAAGACTACAACATCTACCCTAGATCCCTTAGTGGCGCAGAAAACTCCTGAAAGCGTTGGTATATAAGGAGTCTTACTGAGATCGGGCTGACAGGGAGGGGGATGATATGAGATGCTCAAGTTCCCCAACTCAAAGCACTACCCATGCCCCCTCCCTTGCTCTATAGTCAACTGCATGCCCAACTGAGTCAATGGATTGCCCCCAAAGACAAACGGCATCTGGTGGGTTTGTAACCTTTGAAGCACACCAGCGGAAACAACGACTAGGCCGTAATCCGGCAACAGGTGAGGAGCTAACCATTCCGGCCACGACTGTCCCAGACTTCAGTGCAGGCAAAGGATTCAAGGAGAAAGTGGCGGCCTAATTTAGAATCTGAGCCTCAAGCGGGACCGCCCGCCTTCATCCCAGCTACCTGGAGAGGCGGTAGTAGCCGGGTTTGGGGCGATGCCACTCTTTCTTACGGGCGCCTTCCGCCAGAATATTCGATATCCGGTTGCGAGCGCCTTTGCGATCTTTGGCTGGGATGTCTGCGCCCACAATGGCGTCCACTACCTCTTGAATCTCGAACGCCTTTTTGGGTTTACTTTTCAAAATCCCAGCCACGACCGCCGGTAGCGGCGTCTCGATGTGCTCGTCACGCATATATTTCTGCCAGCCACGCCGAAGAGATTTTGAGCGGGAGCTGGTTTTAGGCGGCTGAGTGGGTTTGTCAGTTGTCGCCTTTGCTTTTCGCCTTGAGGCTTCCTTGGCTGGTTTCTCTTTGGGTTGATCGCCCGCCACGTCAGAAATTTGAGTGGGCGCTACTTCGGCAGTATTCACCATTGCTGTTGGCGTATCCGGCTCAAATATCTGCATTACCGATTTGAGACTGCCCCGTTTGGCCTGGAGCGCTTCTAATTGAGCGACCAATCTAGCTTCCTGCGCTTCCAAGTCAGAGTCAGCCGCCAATAGCTTCGAGAGAACTGAATCAACCATATTGATACCTATTGTGACAAGCG
>JASJDH010000050.1 GCA_030065175.1 Leptolyngbyaceae cyanobacterium MO_188.B28
TTGAAAAGCCTACAATTCCCTTCCAGAAGTATTTTCAGGATTATTAAGAAAGATGCGATTAATGGATAGCTTGCCAAGGGGGGACTAAGGGGGGTAAGCCAAGATTTACACTTCCAAATGGAGATCTGTGTACACGGTAGCCCAGATTGGGAGAAGGATTTAGGATGAGGGCTGTCAGGATGTGGCGAGACTTTTTGATGAGTGTCTGCACAGTCAATAAGAATCGACAGACTAGCTAACCCCCTATACCGGCAAATCCTTGCGGGGATTAAAAGTCTCTATGGCGCGCAACTCGCGATAAAGCTGCTTTTCCTGGCTGCTTAATCCGGTGGTGGGAATCACCACTTCGATTTCCACAATCTGGTCCCCCCACCGTTCTCGACCAATGGGATAGCCCTTATTCGCCAATCGCAGTCTCTGACCGGTTTGGACGCCTGGAGGGATGGTCATTTTCACCCGCCCGTCCAGGGTGGGAACTTCAATTACGCCCCCTAGAACCGCTTCACTCGGGGTAACGGGTATACAGCAGAGGACATCATTGCCTTCAAGTTTGAAGAAAGAATGGGGCTGCACTTCGATTCTGAGATACAGATTGCCGCCGCCAATGCCTTGACCTTTGAGGCGGATGCGCTGCCCTGTCACCATGCCAGCGGGCATATTGACTTCTAGAGACCGACCGTCCTCTAAGCGGATGCGCTCTTGGCCGCCCGCATAGGCTTTTTCCAGCGGAATCGTCAGGTTAGCTTCAGCATCCCGGCGACTAGCGCGAGGACTCACGGTATAGGATTTCTTAGTCGTGCCCGGGCGAAACGGGTCGCGATCGCGCACTGCACTACGACCATTGGTGTTAGCAACTTTTTCACGACGGCGATTCAACAACTGATCAACAAAGGTATTAAAGTCTCGAAAATTGCCGAAATTGCCTTCCTCGTCGGAAAATCGGCCCTCTCCGCCTTTGCCGCGAAACCCCTTTCCGAACTGAAATCCCTTTTGCTTCCAGAATTGACTAAATTGCTCGTATTGTGATCGCTTACTGGGATCTGAGAGGACCTCGTAGGCTTCGCCCAGCAACTTAAAGCGCTCCTCCGCCGATTTATCCCCCTGATTCATATCAGGATGATAACGCCGAGCCAGTTGCCGATACGCCCGCTTTATATCTTCAATCGTGGACTCTCTGGAAACCCCCAGAATATCGTAGTAATTCCGAAAGTTTTGCATGAATCAGGTCTAAAGATTAGGAATAGGGGGTAAGAAGAAATTGGGTCAGTAATTAAACTTACATCAGCGCCCCATTCAATTCAGGGTTCCTTCAAAGGAAAGCTAAATGCTAACCGATCCACAGAACGCCTAGAACCATTCATCCTCATCTCCCCAATCTTCATCTTGGGCGTCACCGTAACGGTTTGGGCCAGCATTGTAGGCATTGGGAGATTGACGAGGAGGGGGATAAGCGTCTGATCGACGGTCATAGCGATCGCTGCGATCTCGATAACGAACGCCGCGATCATCCGGCTCTAATCGATCATCCCGGTCAGGGCGATCATTGCGTTCTGACCGATCATCGCGAGTATACCAATCATCCCGCTTTGACGGAACGTCCCGCTGAGATTGATCATCCCGACTGTACGCATCATTTCGGTCGTAGGGGTCATCCCGCTGATACGAGTCATCTCGCCGATACGGATCGTCTTGACTATAGGAATCATCGCGATTACGGGAAGCATCGCGGTTATACCGGTCATCCCGATTGTAGGCATCGTTGCGGCTATAGGCGTCATCCCGACTGTAGGCGTCATCCCGACTGTAGGCATCGTTGCGGCTATAGGAATCTTCTCGGTTGTAAGGATCGTTGCGACTATAGGGGGCATTGCGGCCATAGGATTCGTCGCGCCCATACGAGTCATCTCGTTTGTAGGGGTCTTTGCGACTGTATTGATCATCCCGACTGTACCAGTCATCCTGGTTATATCGAGAATTCCGCTCATTGCCTGCGTACTGATCGCCCCGATTATACTGATCATAGCGATCGCCCCGATCTCGACGATCATCGTATCCCCAGCCAGAGTCATTATATTTGGGCCGTTGATCCAAACTGGAATCCTGATAATAAGAGGACCCTCGGCCAAAGTCCCAATCCTCATCATCCTCACCACTAAAGGTGCGGCGGAGGGTGTCCCCAATTTGCCCAAACAAGCTGCCTTCCTCCTCCTCTTCATCGTAGAGATAGGCCTCCCGATTGAGTTCGTAGAGTTCATCCTGCAGCTCGGCCTGAGCGATATCAATACCGCGTTCATCCCCTTGCTCAAGATTTTCCCGCAGCTCTTGGATCAACCCCTCAATCCGACGACGGCGATCGCGGGCGAACTGCAGGCCAAAGTCAAGGGTAACCTCCCGCAAGACCCGTTCTGCTTGGTAAGTAAGGGCTTCAGAACGATTGCGTTTTTCGACCCGTTCCCGTTGCAGCCGATCCGACGCCGAATATTCTTCGGCTTCCCGGATCATCCGCTGCACCTCTTCCTCATCTAAATTAGAAGCGCCTTGGACCGTAATGCCTTGTTCTCGCCCAGTGGTCTTATCCAGTGCAGAAACCTGCAAAATGCCATTGGCGTCGATATCCAGAGACACCAGCACTTGAGGCACGCCTCGGGGAGCCGGCGGAATCCCCATGAGCTTAAATCGACCCAGGGATTTGTTATCCGTCGCCATTTCCCGCTCCCCTTGGAGGACATGCACTTCCACCACGGTCTGATTGTTCTCAGAGGTGGAGAAAATGTCCGACCGCCGTACGGGAATAGTGGTGTTCCGAGGCACCAACTTCTTCATTACGCCGCCAATGGTTTCCAGCCCTAGGGACAGCGGTGTCACATCCAGCAGCAGGATGTCCTGAATTTCCTGGGTCAGGATGCCTGACTGGATAGCCGCCCCAATCGCCACCACCTCGTCAGGGTTAACGTTTTGGTTGGGCTCCCGGTTAATCAGCGATCGCACCAGCTCCTGCACCATTGGCATGCGACTGGCGCCGCCCACCAAAACCACCTCATCAATTTGAGACGGGGAGAGATTCGCGTCCGTGAACGCCTGCTTTAAAGGAATGCGTAAGCGGCTGACCAGATCGCCGCACAACCCTTCAAATTGCGAGCGAGCCAGTCGAGTTTCAATATGCTTCGGGCCATCAGCGGTGGCGGTAATGAAGGGGAGGTTGATATCGGTGACCCCCACCCCCGACAGTTCATTCTTCGCCTTCTCCGCCGCTTCGGTTAACCGCTGCAGAGCTTGGCGATCGCGGCGTAAATCAATCCCTTCAGTCTCTAGAAATTGTTCCGCTAACCAATCGACTATTTTTTTATCAAAGGTACTGCCGCCAAGTTGGGTGTCTCCGCTAGTAGCCTTGACTTCAAATACCCCATCCCCCACTTCCAAAATAGAGACATCAAAGGTGCCCCCGCCCAAATCGAAGACCACAATCGTCTGTCTATATTTTTGGTCGAGACCATAGGCTAGGGCGGCGGCCGTCGGCTCATTCAGAATTCGCTTCACATCCAAACCGGCAATTCGGCCAGCGTCCCGCGTCGCCTGGCGCTGCGCATCATTAAAATAGGCGGGCACCGTTATGACCGCGCCCGTAATAGGTTGCCCCAGATAGCGATGAGCTTCCTCCGCTAATTTCTTCAAAATCATGGCGGAGACTTCCTCCGGCGCAAAGTCTTTTTCCAGCCGAGGGCACTTGATTTTAACCGTATTATTCTCGTCCCGCCGAATGGTGTAAGGAACTCGCTTGGAATCGGGGCTGAGTTCGGTGTAGCTGCGGCCCATAAAGCGCTTGACGCCATAGAAGGTATTCTGGGGATTAAGCACGGCCTGACGTCTCGCCAGCTGACCTACGAGGCGCTCTCCCTCCTTGCTGAAGGCCACCACTGAAGGCGTCGTTCGCAGTCCTTCAGCATTGGCGATAACGACGGGCTTTCCTCCTTCCATGACAGCGACCACTGAGTTGGTTGTCCCAAGGTCGATGCCGACTACTTTACCCATGCGCTAGGCTTCTCCTCGCGTATCCTACTATCAAGCTTCAATTAGGCAAGTTTCAATTAGGTGTTCGGTATACTTACACCTTAGCCTTCTCTTTCTAAGTCAACCGCCCTTGATGAACATCTAACCGGATTGCCCCCTACAGAATACAGCGATTAACCTTAACACCCTGAGAGACATTGCGGGCCAATGCCCCATTAACTGTTTAGAGTGTTAACTATTTATAACTTAATCATAATGTTTCCGACCCTTTGCCCCTAGATCTGATTCTTTAATTACACTTAGTGAGGATTTATTGATAGAATATGAAGCCAGTGCGGATGTGGCGGAATTGGTAGACGCGCTAGATTTAGGTTCTAGTGCCGCAAGGCGTGAAGGTTCAAGTCCTTTCATCCGCATTATTTTATGGATGCTCAGCCTGTAGGGCTACTATAGGAGCAGACCTGTACTGCCAATTGAGGATCATGGTGCTGCTCTCCAAAGGCTTCGAAATTGAAATGTATACTGGGACGTCCCAAGGCGATGTAGTGGGATTCTCAGATCGAATTGCGGCGGATCTGGCTGGCTTTGTGCGGGAGCCGGATAATCGCAATGTAGAGTATACGACGGCCCCCCTGTGCAGATATGAACAGTTGCTATGCGAACTGGTTCAACCTCGGCAGCGGCTAAGGACTTATCTAAGAAGATTGGGGGACTACACCCTGATACCAGGTAGTACGCTGTCTTTAAGCGGCGCCGATCGATTCCATCGCTCTGATCCCAATAATCCTTACCATACCTATATAGAGAAAACCTACGGCCCCAAAGTGGTCACCGCCAGCGTTCACATAAACATTGGCATTTCGGACCCTGAGTTTCTAATTAGAGCCTGTCGACTGATTCGGGTGGAGGCGCCTCTCTTCTTAGCCTTAACGGCCTCTTCCCCATTGCTCAATGGAAAACCCTCCGGCTACCACTCCACCCGCTGGCGGCTTTTCCCAAAAACGCCTGCTTACGTCCCTCTCTTCGAAAGCCACGCCCATCATATTCAATGGGTAGAGGATCAGCTTGCCTCTGGCGCCATGTATAACGTCCGGCACCTGTGGTCATCGGTTCGACCTAACGGCGATCGTCGTCCTTACAATCTCAACCGACTCGAACTCAGAATTTGCGACCTGGTGATCGATCCGGTGGCGCTGTTAGCCGTCACCGCCCTATTAGAGGCTCGATTACTGCAACTTAAACAAAATCCCAATCTAGATCCCCTTGAGGCGAGCATCTTGCCCGCGCAAAATCGGTCCCAGGACTTGATTGAACTGACCGATGCGAATGAAATGGCGGCGGCCCAAAGCAGTCTGGAAGCAGAACTTCGCCATTGGCGGGACGGCGGTAAAATACTGGCTCGCGATTGGATCGCCAGCCTCTACGAGGACGTATGGCCCATCGCCAAAAGATACGGTTTCAGCTGTTTTCTCACCCCTGTGAAACGAATTTTGCGGCAGGGGAATGAAGCTCAGAATTGGCTCAAACTCCATCGCCAAGGCCATGATAGCCAGTGGATAGTCTCCCAGGCGATCCAACAAGCCACTCTGCTGGAACAAGCACTGGAAGATGAACTCTGTGAACCCCTAGTGGCGTAGCCGCCTTTTTATATGGCATGATGGCCAGGGTTTATTGACAAAATTCATCAAAGCCTTATGCCCCGGGTCGTTCTGGTAAATCCGCAAATCCCCCCCAATACCGGCAGTATTGCCCGCACCTGCGCTGCGACGGGCACGGAACTGCACCTCGTCAAACCACTAGGATTCGAATTAAGCGATCGCCGCCTCAAACGCGCCGGTTTAGACTACTGGCCCTATGTTGATTTACGGGTTCATGAATCATTCATCGACTATTCCCATTATTTCCAAGAGCGTGGGGGACGACGAATTGGCTTCAGCACTTCAGGACAATGTAATTATATAGAATTCAACTTCAAGCCTGATGATTGGCTCTTATTTGGTTGCGAAACCGCGGGTCTCCCCCCAAACGTCCTGGCAGACTGCGATGAAGTGTTGCGTATACCCATGGCCCAGGACAAGGTGAGGAGTCTAAATCTGTCAGTTAGTGTAGCGGTGGGACTATTTGAAGCCCTGCGGCAGCTTGGCCGCTTGAACCCGGAAAATCGGTAAAAAGAAATTTTCCACTTCAATAACTGCTTAAGACTGCATCAAAAATAGGAGGTTTCGCATCAGAAGTGGAACGAATTATTTAATAAGCTAGTCACAAATAAAATCCTTTCAATAGGACGTCTCCACTAAACGAATGGACTCAACTTCTCCCCTAACTAAACACTCTATCCATATATATCTATATATATTGAACTCCATACAAGCTGTGGAACTTAACTAGAACAGATAAGTTATCTCATAACTAATGAGTTTTATTTCTGTTTAGACAATTTAGAAGTTCAAGATCTGATGAAAATCCTGAATATTTCTGATCTCGGGGATATATTCTGAATAATTTAGTTGTCCACACTACCAAACACTAATCACTTTGATAAGTATTTTCTATACGATGACCCATCAAACTCAAGTTTTTTTTTGGAAAACGGAGTTCCTTGAGAAGCTTGATTCTGATCACTCAATTGAGTCTCCGAATCTAAGTTTTTCCTATACTTTGGGCCCGATCGTTTAGAAATGGGAATACTATGCCGAGTGATATCAAGAGGTAACCTCAGGCCCTTGGAAGGAAACTGATTGAAAACCTCAGATCGCCCGTATGTCAAGGCTTCTGCTCTACGAAAAAAGTAATTTTAGGTAGACCAAACCATTGAGAAAAAGCAAAGGAAGCGGGTGGTTGATTTCTAGGGTTCTACCGGAATTTCCAAAAAGAAAAACAGAGTGCTGTGCGATTTGATTTTCAGGGTTCTGCCGCAATATCTCTGAAAAAAGGGCATTGAATTTTTCATTAAGTCGTGTAAACTTGCCTAAGTTAGATTGGCAAGAGGTAAATTTATCCACTTAAAATTGCTGTGGTAGTTTGCACTTGCTTTGAACTGCTTGGCGTCATCGGTGATGAACACGATGGTGCATCCGGTTTCTCGAAGGATGAGTGATTTTGAAACGGTTAAACGCTGGTTATTAGGAGGTTTTTCCTTGAAACGAGCATTTCCGCAAGAACCTAAACCTTGTTCCAGCTTTCCGCTCGTTGCTGATTTGTCAGACGAGTTGGAAGATCAGGAAAAGTTTGGGTTTTCAGGAGGCAAACGCAGAGTAAGAACGTCTGCCGCCATGCTTGGCCTGGCTCTCTCGATGGGAGCTTCCGGCGCTCTATTGCCCGGTCATGATGACGCGACGGCGGCTGAACCGCCATCCCCCAACTTATCGTTGGCGACTGCGCCCCTGGGACTCCCTACGGCGTCCTCGTCAGTATCGGATGCTGTCCCAGAAGTCTCTCAACCCACTCCGCAGTTAACTGCGTATCACACGGTTGAGGCGGGCCAAACCCTTTGGCAAATTGCCGACATTCATCAGGTTGATATCCAAGATATCAAAACTGCTAATGGCATTCAGGCAGATACGATTCTGCAAGTTGGCCAAGTATTGAGGGTGCCGACTGACTTGTCCTCCAGGTCAAGCCAGTTAGCTTTGACAGGTTCTGTCCCTTCTGATGACTCAGTTGCTGACACTGCCCAAAACTTATCTCTCTCAGTTCAACAAGTTACTGCCCTAGGCGAGTTATCTCAATCGCCCAGCAAAATTGATTCAGACCTGTCCTGGTCGGCTTCTGAACAATCTTTTGTAAGCGCTGTCCCTGGTCAGCTGACTCTGGATCCTGATTCTCCGGAGCAGCTAGGAACCTCTGAATTCGAAGAGATTCAGGCTACCCTCAGACCTAGCTCAGATAGATTTGCAACTGAGCAGCTGACGCCTGAATTTGAGGCGTCCTCACAGTCTGACAACACAGGGGCTAATGCAGCTCAGCTAAGCGGGTACGTTGATTCGGCCGCAGCGTCTCCTGACTTTGCTGAGACTATAGCTAAGGCTTCCCTGCAGGACAGCGTCTCTACCCAAGGGCAACCTCTGAAGGAAGAGTTATCTCAGCCTTCCATCGACCCAATCGATTTAGGATTGCTCTCGCTCAACCCAAATCCGCAGGAAGCGCCAGTTTCTAGCGATGGGCAGCTGTCTGCTCCAGCCGGAGCCGCCATCGAAGGAACTTTCCAAACGCCGTTGAGTTCAGCGCCTAATCTTGAGCGCTTGAAGTCCACAGCTTCGCCCTCTCCCGAGTTTTCTCTTCAGGCCTCTCCTGAAGTAAGCTACCAGATTCGGCAGGGAGATACCCTAGCTTCTATCGCCAGCTCTCACGGTATTTCCATAGAGCAATTAGCAGGGGCGAACGGGATCGTAGATCCAAATTTCATCGTTGCTGGCGACGCGCTTACAATTCCGGAACAGAATTCTATAGGTGCAGAATCCTATGGGGCGGCTCCAGTAGAATTATCGATAGAACGTCAGCCAGAAGTTGCCGAGCCCATGCTAATGGCGTCGGTAGGCTCCTCTGTTTTCGAGTCTCCCTCGGAACAGGCGAGTCAGGATAACCGTCTGTCAAGACTTCAGCAAACCGTTATTAATCGGGAAGGCAATGTCTCAAAGCTCCTGCAGCAGCAGAGTCTTTTGAGGACCTCGAATGCTAGTTCTGAAACGACGTTCGCTCCACAAGCGATCCAGTTTGATCAAGTGGAAGCGGCCGTTGCTGAAGCTCAGGTCTCAGAACCCATAGAAGCAACCCCTTCCGTCAGTGATTCGCAGGTAGATCCCTACATGGCGAATCTTCTGAATGAGGTTCGCTCAATTCAGCTCTCTCCAACTAATGTCGAAGGAGATGTTTCAGCTGCTTTGCCCCAAGGTGAATTGAGCCCAGATGTCGCCTTGGCGTCTTCTTCCGCACCCGAATCGGTTCCCGTTAATCCGGAGTTCAGTTCTCGGGGAGGCGCAGCGCCGGCTCAAGTTCTAGCTGCGAATCCAGAAGGAAGATCCTTGGATTCTTCACAAGCTTCCCAGTTATTGGCTGCCGCTCCACTAGGCTCAGAGACCTATGCGCCGCTCAATCCAACGGCGGTACAACGAGTTGTCTCTCCTGACATGCCTGTTCTACCTGGCCAAGATGAGTTCTTACCGGAAGCGCCAAATACCTTTAATGGGTATTCTTGGCCAACAACCGGCATCATCACCTCAGGCTATGGATGGCGTTGGGGCCGAATGCACCGAGGGGTCGATATTGCTGGACCAGTGGGTACGCCAATCGTTGCTGCGGCCGCGGGTGTAGTTGAATCCGCTGGCTGGAACTCAGGTGGATACGGCAACCTGGTGGATATTCGTCATGCTGACGGAAGTCTGACACGATACGCCCACAATAGCCGTTTGCTTGTACAGCGGGGTCAGTACATTTCTCAGGGGCAGCAAATTGCGGAGATGGGTAGTACAGGATATAGCACTGGACCACACCTTCATTTCGAAGTCCATCTTCCAAATCAAGGAACCGTTAATCCCATCGCTTATCTGCCAAATAGCCGCTAGGCGAGTGGTGATTAAGGATCTAAACAGGGCGAGATGCTCCTACCTGTAGCATCTCGCCCTATCCTATCGGTTTCTAAAGCTTGGTCTAGATAACGCTCCTTAGACGACTTTAGTCTGGCGATTGGGATAGCGTTTTAGGATAGCCAGATAGATTACATCTCATTTCGGGGCTTTTAATCTCTCACGGCTATTTTTTAATGGTCCAATCTTCGGTCAGATTTCTGTAGTTTGTGTCCATTATGTGTTAAATTTGTTAAGCGGTTTTGGGGTTTTGACGCACGGCTAAGTCGCTTAGTTAGTCATCCCTCAGTTTATTGAATGCTTAACGAACCGCTTGTTTGGCTCAGTAGCTCAGTGGTTAGAGCAGGGGACTCATAAGCCCAAGGTCGACAGTTCAAATCTGTCCTGAGCCATTTTGGACTAAGTCTCTAAGCTATTTAAAATCAAGGGTTTTAGTCCTTTCCATTAGTCTTCTCTGGACATGTTTAGATGTTTTTCAAAATGGAGTTGGGATAAATTTGGGGTAAACAACTATGGCTGAATTTGAACTGAATTGACAAATGGGATGTCCTTATGCAAAACAAAAGCAAGCGGACTAATGCTTTACATGGGGGTCTGTGCAGATTAAGAATTCTAACGGTCGCCTGCGGTTACATTTCTCCTACCCTGTGGTCAATCCGTAGAGAGCTTAAATTAAATTGATTCATCCATCCATGGGGCGAGATAGCGCACTCGTCAATCGACATCTACAAGCTTCACTGGCGGAACCAGAGCCCTTCTGATCTCTTCTGGCAGCTTTGCCAAAATCCCTTCATATACTGCCTCAAACTGTAAACCTGAAACCCACCTGCTACCCTCAAACCGTAGACATAATCGTAGGTCCAGTGGGTTGCTCGGAGCCTGAAGCGGTTTCCACAGTAATGATTACCTCTTTAACCCAGGGTTTAACTTGATAGACTTCGGGTACAGCAAGGGTTTTAGCAACGCTTCCTTGAGCATCGCTGTTGAATTCGCCGCAGGCAATCGTCTGCCCTTGATAAATTGCCCAAAGGGCGTAAACCTGACCTTCAGGCAATGGCGGCAGATTTTCAAAAACGATCAAGGCTTCCAACCTCCCAGGGTCAACAATCATATTGCCAGTGGCGTTTTTTTCAATCTCGACGCTCTTGAATGAATAGAAGCGATTAATGGGTTGTCGCAGGAGGTCGATCGCCGCCTGAGACGTCTGGGCTGTTTGAAGTGTTTCCTGCAAATTAGTCTGGGTTTGCTGAAGCGTTTGACGTAAGCGATAGTTGTCAACCCCGAGGACTAAAACAAACAGAGCAGCGGCGCCATACGCCAGCACTGGCCAAGAAACTGACGATAGTTGACGCGCGGGCCTCCTGGTTGGGGGCTGCGTTGCCTCCATGATAGCTGCGCGAAGATGAGGAGGGGGCTCCGCCATTGGCAATTCCGCCAGCATTAAATCAACGGATGTTTGCAAGCGAGCAACTTCCATGGTGAAGTCAGGATGATCCGCCAACAGCTGTTCAATCTCCTTAGCCTCCCTCGCAGAAAGATCACCCAGCAGATAATCTGCTGCTAACGCTTTCAATCTATCTGGATGCAATGGAGAAGTCATAAGGGAACGGACAATCCTGCCGTCTTAGCAGGTAAGGTGATTTCAATATAACAATTCAATCGTCCATCCAGCTTTTAAAGCTCATTCTGAGTTTTAAAATCCCCTGGCGCGCCCGATATTTGACCGTACCGAGGGGTATCTCTAATCGCTTAGCAATTTCCGATTGGCTTAGACCTTCATAGTAAGCTAACTCCAGAACCTGGCGCTGGTTTTCTGAGAGTTGGTCCAAAGCCTCGCGGACTTGCCGAGAGCGTTCACTGAGTGAGGCTTGTTCGACTGGATCGGGGGAAGGGACGGCGGCTGTGACGTTTCGACGCCAGCGACTAAAGAACCTATGGCGGATGCCTCGGGAACGGAGTCTATCCACCGCACGAGAGCGGGTCAACGTTGTTAGAAAACGTCGGAGGGAGCCCCGATTAGGATCATAATTACTCTTCTTCCAAAGTATCAAAAAAATTTCTTGAGTGAGGTCTTCAGCCTCCTGAGGATTTTCCAAAGATCTCAGGGCGATGGTATAAACCAGCTTGGCGTAGCGATCGTAGAGCGCCCCTAGCGCCGCCGCCTGACCATTTTGCAGAGCGTGAAATAACTCTACGTCGGTCAGCGTCTTCCAGTTCAACGGCTGAGATTCTTGGGGCTTTCGGATCATGGGCTCTGAAAAGTAACCCGGTATCAATCGGGGGCTATAAACACTTTCTTAGCTTCAAGACTGTCCGCCTGGCAAGCCTCTGCCTCATCAGTAATGGGCTGTAGCTTTATCTCCAATGGCTTAGCGCGCTTGAGTCAGGGGTTGTTAATGTTCGTGTCTTTTAGAAAATGACCCCATCCAAAATTGCCCCCAATTCGTATCCATGGGTAAGCGAGCCATAGAAGGGCGTTTAGCCCTCTCTAATTTATCGACTGCTCTCTATTCGTTGTCCCACCTTGTTCTCAAGGAGGTGAATAAACATGCGTATACATTGGAAAAAGTTATTGGCTAAGACCTTAGTTTGGGTTGTCGCTGAAATTTTACTCACCTTACTGGGATTAGATAACTTGGCAGACTATAGTGAATTCATTTTTGCCAGAAATATAGTCGTGCTGAACGTTCAATAGGCGGATCGTCTCTCATTCTTGTGGAAATCTTGCTCGAGGCTGGAGGAATGCAATGCCCTTGTCTTTAGTAGAAAGGCTCAATACGGTGAGACGTCACCGTTTTATCGGACGTAAACTTGAGTGTGATCTGTTCAAATCCGTGCTTGATAGGGAACACCCTTTCTCAGTGCTCTATATCCACGGTCCTAGTGGCATTGGCAAAACAAGTCTGCTACGGGAATTGGCTCAGATCGGCAAATCGGCTCAAACCCCAGTTATCTCCATCAACGGCCATAAGATCGAAGCCTCCCCTGAATCCTTCCTCAATAGGCTTCAGTTGGCGATGAATTTAACACCAGCTCCTATATCCGTTCAAACACTAGCGGATAAATTGAATCACCACATCCTCTTGATCGACAGCTATGATCGATTGGCGGCGTTAGATGACTGGCTACGGGATGTATTCCTACCACAGTTGCCAGAACACACGCTGATTGTTTTAGCTGGACGTCGTCCCCCCGCTTTTGCTTGGCGGGCTGATCCAGGCTGGCAAGCTTTATTGCATCCGCTTCCTCTAGGGAATTTGAGTCAAGAGGAAAGTCAACTTTACCTAGCTCAGCGGCAAGTATCTGAAGCCCAACGCCAGGCAATCCTGAATTTCTCTCATGGTCATCCTTTGGCGCTGTCCCTGATGGCTGATCGTTACCCCCAAGGAAAAGACGCTTCTATTCAACTGGAAGCCCCCCCCGATGTGGTCAAGATACTACTCGAAAATTATTTACAAGAGGTTTCGAGTCCTGTTCATCGCATGGCGTTGGAAGCGTGTGCGCTGGTTCGCCTGATGACCGAGGCATTATTAGCTGAAATGCTGGACATCCCTGATGTTCACGAGTTATTCGAGTGGTTGCGGGGACTCTCATTTATTGAGTCGGGACAGATGGGAGTCTTTCCGCATGATTTGGCGCGTGAAGTGTTTACTGCCGACCTGCGCTGGCGTAATCCTGACCGATACGCTCAACTCCATCAGCGGGCTCGTGACTACTATTCAGCGCATTTGGAGCAAACTCAAGGATATGAGCAACATCAGATTTTGTTTGATCAGATGTTCCTCCATCGCAACAACTCAGCGGTCGGATCCGGCTTTATGTGGCAAACACAGAGCTATCTGACGACCGATAAGCTACGTGAGGGAGATCGGCCTGCCTTAATCGAAATGACGGCAAAGCACGAAGGAGAGGCATCTGCTCGTCTTGCCGCCTATTGGTTAGCGCGACAGCCGCACAATGTTTGGGTATTTCGCGATAGGGAACAGTCGGTGACTGGATTTTTTATGATGGTCGCTCTCCATCAAGCTAGCCCGAAGGATCTCAGTATCGATCCGGCTGCCTACGCCGCTTGGCGACACCTACAGAAACATGCTCCCTTGAGATCGCAGGAGGCCGCCATTCTGGTTCGCTTCTGGATGGCGCGGAATACCTATCAAAGCGTTTCACCGACACAAAGTTTGATTGTTGTTAATGCTTTACAGCAACATCGGAATACGCCTGGGATAGCCTTTACCTTAATTTCCTGCGCCGATCCGGATTCTTGGTCCGCCTCGTTTGCCTATGCGGATTTTGAGCGAATTCCTAATGCTGACTTTGAGGTGGGAGAACGCCGATATGGGGTCTACGGACACGATTGGCGGGTTGTGTCGCCCATAGTATGGCAGGAACTCTTGGCGAAACGGGAGATCGCCCCCTCTACCCAGGCGATCGCACCTTTTCAACCCACGAAACCGCCTCTAGTATTGAGTCAACCAGAGTTTATGCAAGCTGTGCGGGATGTGTTCCGCCACTATACTTGTCCAGACACCTTATACACGAATCCTTTAATGAGATCGCGCCTAGTGGCGGATCAGGCAGCCATGGGCGACAGTGAAAAGCGGGTGACAGTTTTGCAGGGGTGGGTGCGGGAAGCAACTGAATCATTACAAGCATCACCGCGAGACGAAAAACTATATCGGGCGCTATATCGCACCTATTTGAACCCGGCGCCCACACAAGAACGAGCGGCTGAATCATTAGATTTGCCCTTTAGCACCTATCGCCGTCATCTAAAGACTGGCGTAACGCGAGTGGCGAACATATTATGGCAGAGAGAAATTAGATATTGCTCCTAGTCAGGCTAGAGGGAATCTCGTCAAAATAAAGTCCTAGTAAGAGGCAGTGGATGGGTGGATGGGTGGATGGGTGGATGATGGGATATTATCTGCAGCTTCCATAACTCTCAACAATGCATAGCGAGAATCGAGTTCCAAATCGCGCGGGACTTGATTCTCGCTAAATTCGTTATGCTTGAATTTGGATGCCTAGCGCCCCATTTACAATCTGTTGTCCATACATCCAGAAAGCGACGAAAAGAGTGAATAAAGCGCCTGATCTAGCAAGACATTGATCCAGTTAAAAAGTGAACAAAAAGTGAGCATGTTTTGGTCTGGCAAGTGAACATTTGGGTGGGCCACACTACGTGTAGTTGGATGAATACATAACCAACTAACCCAAATTAAACATTAATGGAGAGACAAAACATGACACGTTTAGATATGCAATCAGAGCACCTGGTGGAGTTATCTGAAGATCAACAGGAAATCGTCTCGGGTGGTCTAGATCTAGCAAGTCTGACCATAACCAACTTCTCTCAGGAAACACTTGTAACTCTCGGAAGCGCCCAATCAGGGCCAGGGGGGAGTTCAGTAACCCGAGCGATCGCGGCTGAGGATATCGACACGAGCGCCTTTGAAGCACTCGCAATTAACATCTAATCCAGCGTCGTCTAGGCGATTAATTCGGTTGAATTAATCGCCTAATTAGGATTCCAGAGGGTTCAAATCGAGGGTGTCAACGTAAAGTGGGACATCGTTTTTAGAGAAAAATACAGGGGTCAGCAGACAGAATCCAGTTTCTGACTGACTTCTGACTTCTGACTTCCTTCACGGCTAGATTGTCCCGGCATAAATTGCACACCCAAACCGATCCATTCAGGCTAAGCGATGTTGTCTTTTGAGCTAAATATTACTCTCTAACCCAAGACAATCTATCCGTCAATGAAAATGGCTCCGGTAAGACTCTGGAATCCTTTTTGATGCACCTAATCAAGATATGGTCATGCAAAACGCCCCTACTCCCGATCAACTGCCTAAAATTAGCAGCAGCGATTTTCTGCCTCGAATCAGTCCTTGGGCGATCATAGGCGGAGGATTCATGATTGTCATCTTTGGAACTGCTGTTGTACTCGCCTCCATTCTCAAGTACAACGTCGCCGTTAAAGTAGCGGCAACGATTCGTCCAGCAGGTGAACTCCGCTTGGTTCAAGCCGCGATCGCGGGAACCATCACCCAAATTTTGGTTGAAGAGAATCAAAAGGTTGAACAAGGACAAGCGATCGCTCGCATTGATGACTCTCGCCTAGTGACCACTCAAAGCCAGTTACAGGGCGACCTGCAGCAAGTCACACTGCAATTGGGCCAAATCAGCGCTCAGCTCAATGCCCTGGATAGTCGGATTTTGGCGCAATCCAACTTGATACAGCGAACGATCCGAGCTGCACAGGCGGAAGTCGAAAGCCAGCGCCGCCAATATCAAGATCAGCAACGAATCTCCGAAGCCGAATTTCAGGCGGCTAACGCCGCACTGTCCTTTGCCCAGGAGGAAGTAACCCGGTTCCGCCAGCTTGAGCAGGCAGGCGCGATCGCCACATTACTGCTGAAGGAAAAAGAGGCCGCAGCGGCAACGGCGTCCGCCCAAGTGAACCGGGCGGCGTCCGCCTTAAATCCTACAGACGCCGCCATCGCCAGAGCTGAAGAGCAAGTCGCCCAAGCTCAAGCCCAAGGAGACGCCGCCCTGGCGACATTGAGACAACAACGAGAGCAACTTCTCCAAAATCAGATTGAACTTCAACGTCAACGCGATCGCACCCAAAAAGAACTCCAACAGGTGGAAAGCGACTTCAGCCAGACTGTGATTCGCGCGCCCATTTCAGGGACACTACTGCAACTCAATCTTCGCAACCCACAGCAAGTGGTCAGCCCTGGAGAGGTGACAGCTTCCATCGCCCCCTTCAATGCGCCTCTGCTGATCAAAGCCCAAGTACCCGCTCAAGATATTGACAAAGTCAACCCTGAGCAAACTGTTCAGATACAGATCTCCGCCTGCCCTTATCCTGACTACGGCATCCTCAAAGGCGCCGTCAAAACCGTCGCCCCAGACGCCCTCCCGACAAAAAACAACGGCGCAGGGGTCCCACCCCAAGCAACCTATGAAGTCACTATCCAACCTGAAACTTCATTCGTTGGCGAGAGCGACCATCGATGTCAGCTACAAGCTGGGATGGAAGGGAAAGCGAGTATTATTTCACGCCAAGAAACAGTACTCAAATTCATTCTCAGAAAAATTCGGCTGTTATCCAATGTTTAGAAGATATGCTCTTATCACTTAATCATAATCGCTATCAGTGGGTGCAACAGCTCAGTGAGGAAGACTGCGGCGCTGCCTGTCTGTCTACAATTTGTAGGCATTATGGTCGGCTCTTGAGCATTACCCGCAGTCGGGAAGTGGTTGGCACGGGGCAGCTGGGAACCACTTTACTGGGTCTGAAGCGAGGGTTTGAGAGTTTGGGCTTTAAGACCCGGTCGGTTAAGGCTTCCGAGGCAGTCTTAGACCATATTGAAGAGCTTCCTTTGCCGGGGGTGATTCATTGGCAGGGTTATCACTGGGTCGTTTTATATGGTAGGCAGGGTAGAAAGTTTATCGTCGCCGATCCGGCGATGGGTATTCGTTATCTTAAGCGGCGAGAGTTAGTCACCGCTTGGAATGGCGTCATGCTTTTACTTGAGCCCGATCTAGACGCCCTTTCTCAGGAATCCGAAACAAACACAGCAAGCGGATTCGGACGTTTTTTGCAGCGGGTCTGGCCCTATCGATCACTGCTTGTTGGAGCATTGTTGATCAACTTTGTCCTAGGCTTGCTTTCCCTTTCCAGTCCTATTTTGCTGCAGATTCTCACTGATGATGTCTTGGTGCGGCAAGATACCCAGTTGCTCACGGTCGTAGTGGCGGCCGTTGTGTTGATGAGCTTGTTTAGCGGCAGCCTACAGCTGTTGCAATCGACCATTATTGCTCATTTCACGCAGCGATTGCAGTTGGGGTTTGTTTTAGAATTCGGGCGCAAGATCCTTTATCTGCCGCTCAATTACTATGAAACTCGCCGCAGTGGGGAAATTGTCAGTCGCCTGCGAGATATCAATGAAATCAATCAGTTGCTCTCCCAGGTCGTGGCCCAGCTACCCAGTCAGTTTTTTGTCGCCTTTATTTCCTTTGGCTTCATGCTGTTCTACAGTTGGAAGTTGACTTTTGCGGTTATCTCGATTGGGGTCTTTATGGCGCTGGCGACTGTCCCCTTCTTGCCCACGCTGCGAAAGGCGACCCGGAATCTGCTGATGTTGTCTTCGGAAAATCAGGGGGTTTTGGTGGAAACATTTAAAGGGGCCATGGTGATTAAAGCGACTAACTCAGCGCCTCAGTTTTGGGAAGAATTTCAGAGTCGCTTTTCTCGGCTGGCCAATCTTACCTTGAGTACGGTCCAAATTGGGATTGTGAACAGCACGTTTGCTCAGATGGTGAGCCGCATTGGCGGGATTACCCTGCTTGGGTTTGGCAGCCTCCTGGTGATCAATCAAGAATTGAGTATCGGGCAACTGCTGGCGTTTAACGGGATGCAGGGAAATGTGCTGGCGTTAATGAGTTCGTTGATTGGCTTAGTCGATGAGTATTTTCGCTCCCAAACAGCAGTGACGCGCCTGGTCGAAGTGATTGATGCGACGCCAGAAGTCACAGGCGATACCCAAAAACCCTTTGCTCAAATTCGGGGGGATGCCGACATTATCTGCGACCAGCTCAATTTTCATCATGCAGGCAGAGTGGATTTAATGGAAAGTTTTTCCTTGACGTTGCCAGGTGGGAAAGCGATCGCTCTAATCGGTCAATCCGGCTGTGGCAAAAGCACCTTGGCGAAGCTAATCGCTGGCCTTTATCAGCCCCAGTCTGGCAATATTCGCGTAGGCTGTTACAACTTGCAAGACCTCTCACTGGATTGTCTACGGCGGCAGGTGGTTTATGTTCCCCAAGACGCTCACTTTTGGAGTCGCACCATCGTGGAAAACTTCCGGTTAGGGACGCCTTACATCTCCTTTGAGGAGATTGTCACGGCTTGTCAAATTGCCGGGGCGGATAACTTTATCAGCCAATTACCCAATAAGTATCAGACCACGCTGGGAGAATTTGGGGCCAATCTTTCGGGGGGACAACGACAACGATTAGCGATCGCACGCGGCATCGTCACCGATCCGCCGATCTTGATCTTAGATGAATCTACAGCTGGCCTGGATCCCGTCAGCGAAGCCCAAGTATTAGAGCGATTGCTGTACACCCGTCACGACAGAACCACCATCATGATCACCCACCGCCCCAGCGTAATTCAGCGCGCAGATTGGGTCGTGTTTCTGGATAAAGGAAATGTCAGGGTACAGGGCCCAATCGCCGATTTACGTGCAATCCCCGGAGACCATTTAAAGTTTTTGTCCGATTAAACCATGAAACCTATGAGGAATTACGATGTCTGAAATCAACCTATCTGAAATCAACCTATCTGAAGTCAAGCCAGCCAACATCCCTCTGTCCAATCATGTCGAGGCGTTAATGGAACTGTCCGAGACCGAACAAGAAAGTCTGGCGGGCGGCAACAGTCTGACGGCAGGGTTTGACGCGGTAATCTTCCAACAGACCGAAATCAACACATTTGCCGAAGATCAGACCAATATCTCTAATGCCGACGGAAATTTAAGCGCCTCGTCATTGACCAGAACGGGATACAGTTTCCGCCAAACCACACTAGCATTTTTCTCATTTGGATCTGGCGGCGGCGGGTTTCAAAACAATCCATTGTCAATGATCGCTAGCTTTTTCAGAGGTCTGTATGAATGAACTAATGACCAATGACCAATGACCAATGACCAATAACATCTATGAAAGTATCCACCGGAGCCAACCCAAAAACTAGAGCCACCCCAAAAACCTTTAACCTGTTGAGTATTGGTCAACGGGGGGTGGGCAAGACGGTCTTTCTTGCGGGCAGTTACGCAGAATTACACGCTGATAATCTGTCAAATCATCCTCAGCCGTTTTGGTTTGAGTGTCTCGATAGTGACGTGCAAGATAATCTGGAGAAGATTCTCAGCCATGTCGCTCGCACTGGTCTGTATCCACCGGCTACGATCAAAATTACTAGTTTTGACTTTAGTCTGAAACAGCATAGTCTATGGGGGGTGAAAACCCTCTGTGATTTTCGCTGGTGGGACATTCCGGGCGAATCTTGCAATATTCGCAATCCCGACTTTCAGGCAATGGTGTTGGGGTCCCATAGTTGTTGTGTGTTCATTAATGCCAACGCTCTGGTTCACTATCAGGAGTACTCAGAGGCGATTGAAGATGTTTTCAACCAGGTGGTCGCAATCGCGTCTCTGGTTAGCCAGCATCAAGTGCAATATTCTTTTGCGCTGATCTTGACCCAGTGTGACCTGCTTGAACCAGGGCCTATCATCCAACTCCAGGTTGAGCAGTCCCTTCAAGCCCTCATTACCCGACTTGATGCAGTCAAGGCTAACTATCAGCGATTTTACTCGGCCATCCCGATTGTTTCGATGGCGGGAACCTCCACACTCCAGGCTAGAGGGGCGGCGGCTCCACTCCTCTGGCTGTTAGCAGAACTGAACAAACACCACCCTTTTCACTCGCGGCAAGATTTGGTGAACGGATTAACCCAGAACCAATCGGTAGGACAGATATTGCCGCCCCATCTCCGGCGATATGTCATGATCCTATCTGTGATTAGCCTCAGCGTGCTGGGGGCGATCGCGTCTCTCCTTTTCGCCACGGGCCTATTGACATCCACACCTGAACAGAGCCTTGAGCCTGAACTGTCGCCTAGCCCTGTCCATCAAAGCGGCGTTACTCCATAACTGCGGTTACCGATGGCTTTGCACTTAGGTCAACTTATCTATACCAGCTTTGCTGACGTGGGATTCAGAACCCTGGCCAGTGCAGAGGTTCCTTTAGAAATCCAGCAAGCCTTCCGGCAACGGGTGGTTTACCAATGCTGGGACGCCTATAATCCGCCTGATTCTGGATACCGCGCCGCTTATCTATATCAGCTTTCCCTCGATCAGACCCTATTTGGTTGGCTATACAATGATGGAATAGATGACTTGGGACGAAGTCATGTGCCCTACTTTATCTGTTATTACTTAGCGGGCCGCCTGCAACCCTCCCAATTGGACTCTATTTTTGTCTGTCTGCAGACTGGACCCGCCGCCGTCATCAGTCGGCAAACTCTCCCAGATTCTCTTGAAAGCATAGTTTTTCCAGACGTGTGGAGCGATCAATCAACTTACCTTGGCGTGACATTTGCCGCCCGTGTACGTGAGCAAAGCAAACACGCTGTTAAGCAGGGCAAACTGCTAACCCTGTTTGCACCGGTTGATCCAGCGGCGGTAGAAGATCCGATCGATTCCTCCCATTTTCTACAAGACCTCTCTCCGTCGGAGGCATTACTCGCTGCTTGCAATGGAGGAATGGGAAACAGCTGTCTGAGTCGGGCTCAATGGAGTGAACAGGATATCAAGGGGGATCCAACAGTCTCTAAAATAGTCTCCCAAACGCTTCAATCAACTATTTCAACTGAACTCGCCAGAAACGGCGTCGATGATTACCGTCAGATGCTGCTGGCTAACGCGCAGATTGAGGCGCTGCCGCAACGCGAAAGTCAAGCTTCTAGTTTTTCCGCCGCCAAACCATTTGGGTCAAGGCTAGAGATCGCGACAAGCGCTGTCTCACTGGTCGCGCTAATGCTCATCGGCTTCTATGGAATTCGAGCCAATCCGTTGGCGTCTATCGCCCCATTCCGGCCTCAGAATATCCCGACCCGAAATCTCCCGGTTAAACTCACCCCGCTGATTCTGGCCAAAACATTGAATCAGCATTCCGATTCAGTTTGGTCAGTCGCCTTAAGTCCCGATGGCCAAACCCTGGTGAGTAGCAGCGCCGACAAAACCATTAAGATTTGGCAGGTCGAAACAGGCCAAGTGCTCCAGACGCTTTCAGGGCATGATGACACCGTCAGGGCGATCGCCCTCAGCGCCGATGGACGGACACTTGCCAGCGGCAGTGGAGACAACACCATCAAACTTTGGAACATTGAAACTGGCCAGTTGATCCGGACCCTTGCAGAGCATCCCGGTCCGGTGTGGTCTGTGGCGATTAGTCCGGATGGGCAAACCCTGATCAGTGGGGGAGAGGATGGGACTCTTAAGATTTGGGATCTTCAGACTGGCGATCTGCTTCGCACAATTCCCGCCCATTTGGGTCGCGTATTCTCCGTCGCGATCGCCCCGGATGGAGAAACCATTGCGACTGGTGGAATCGACACAACCCTTAAGCTTTGGCGGCTACAAACTGGGGAATTGCTCAGTACGATAGCCGCGCATTCTAGCGCCGTGAGAACCGTTGGGTTTAGCCCAGATGGACAGCATCTCGCCAGCGGCAGTTGGGATACGACAATTAAACTCTGGAATTGGCGCAACAGAGCGCTGATTCATACACTGGTCGGCCATACCCAGCGAGTGGTGACGGTCGCCTTCAGTCCTAATGGACAAACCCTCGTTAGCGGCAGTCTCGATCAGACTCTCAAACTATGGGATGTGGCGACAGGGGAATTACGTCAAACTCTGACTGGACATTCTGACTGGGTTTTAGCGATTGCGACTGATTCCAACAGACTCATAAGCAGCAGCAAAGACAAGACCATACAAATTTGGAGCCGCTCTAGTCAGTAGCCAACTAATTTCGCCATGGTTTCGCGATCTTTTTTTCACACTATTTTTTTTAGTAAAAATCAGGAGGCTCAAATGTCAGAAAAAACTCATCAACCCATCATTCATCCGATACCAAAGTCGCCCCCCCCTAGAAGATTGATCGCCTATGGTTTCGCCGCCGTTGTCGCGCTCTCTGGGGCAGCGTATGGACTGCAGGTGTGGAATGCGCGTTCAAGCGACATCGCCACAGAAGTGAAAGCCGAACCGACTTGGCGAGACGCCACGATTCAACATGTGCTCAATGGTTATGCTGGCAGAGTTTGGTCTGTCGCCGCCAACCCTGATGGACAGACCCTAGCCAGCGCCAATGATGACGCTACTGTCAAGGTCTGGAATTTGCAAACAGGGGATTTGCTCCAAACCTTTGAAGGACATACCCAAGCGGTCTTATCTGTATCCTTCAGTCCCGATGGCCATATGCTAGCGAGTAGCAGTAAGGACACCACTATTAAGCTATGGGCCTGGCAAACGGGAGAACTGCTTGGCACAATTGAGGCCCACGCCAAACCGGTTAGATCCTTCAAATTTAGTCCCGATCAGCAGACTCTCGTCAGTTGTGGTTGGGATAACCTGATCAAGGTTTGGGATGTCCAGACGGGGGAACTGCTCCGAACTCTGACAGGACACACAGAAGGCATTTTTGCGATCGCGATTAGTCCAGATGGCCAGACCATTGCCAGCGCCAGTAAAGATAGAACCATCAAGCTCTGGAATCTCCAGACGGGAACTCTCATCCGCTCCTTAGAGGGACATAACGATTCAGTTAGGACAGTCACCTTCAGTCCCGATGGACAAACCCTCGCCAGCGGCAGTAATGATCGAACCATCAAACTGTGGCGCCTAAGCGCCGACAAACAGGTCCGCACCTTTGTCGGACATCAAGATTTAGTCAATGCTGTCGCCTTTAGCCCAGATGGAAACACGCTAGTCAGCGGCAGTGAGGACGCCACTATCAAGTTGTGGGATCTAAACACAGCGCTCCTGATCCATACCCTCTATGGACACTCAGGCGTCGTGTCTTCGGTTGGGTTTCACGCTGATGGCCAAAGCTTAGTGAGCGGCGGCGGAGATGACAACACCCTGATTTGGCGGCTTTGAGACTACATCTTCAGAACGGCTTAAGAGAAGCGCTGCAAAACTTGACTAAGGACACACGAACCGGGATTATCAAATTAACTCGCCTCCGACTTTGTTGGAGGTTTTGTTACAAACTGAACACCCGTTGTACGATATTCAGATTTTGCCGTTGGGAGGCCAATACTGCTCTGGCAAGAGTGTTTTGGAGATCCCAGCAACACGTAGAGACATCACAGGCAATGTTTTGTTGATACCCAGAATTTGAACAGATTAGGCGAGTAATTAGCGGGGCGAGGGGTCTGACCCCTCGCTGCCTCATCGAGAATATCTTGATATTATGACTTTCGCAAACTGAAGTAAATAACATTTTCGCCTGCTCCTCCCAATTCCTCGTGGAAATTTTCAATCATTTATATCTTCTTGAGAGGATAATCTTTGTCTAACAAGAATTGTCGAATTGAATTAATTCACAGACCCAATGAGATTGCTATAGTTGCACAATCTGTAGCCTTGCCTCCAAAAGCTGTATAGCAAGCGAATACCCCCAATACATATTGGGTGCCAGCCATGGCCAACAGCCCAAGCTATTGCAAGTATCGTCTAGAAGCCGTTGTCCATAGCTTATGGACAACAACAGCTCTTCTACACATCTACCAAAGGCATTATTTTTATGCATCTGATCAAAAAACAGCCTAAACTGAGGCGGCCTTCAACAAATTTCCTCAAACAGCCAAAACGGAGCCGTTCTCTAGGAAGTATTCTCAAATTTTCCAGCATACTGTTTACTGTAGCTGGTGGAATGCTTCTAGCCCTTAACATTGAAACAAGTCGATATGGTTTTTTGCTGTTGGCAGGCAGTTCTGGCCAACTTTTGCTGTCGAGTTTGCTGTGCCGCGATCGCGGTTTAATCGCATATTCTCTCAGCCTGTTCCTTTGCGTCGATTGCTTAGGAGTGTGGAGATGGGTACTGAATTAGATGGGTACTGAATTAGATAGGAGGTTTTGATGGACCTTGGTTTTAGAAGTGGGTCCACCAAGAAGAAAGTGATTGATTTTGAACTGTGTTGGCGAGATAACACAGATGGATTGGCTTCCGTGATTCTCCAAGATCATGGGCTGCCTGGCGTTGGCAATTTTATTCAATACAATGGCGAACTTCGTAAAGTGATCGCCGTGATTCATCATCCAGCGGAGAGAGGAGAAGGACTCATTCCCGACATACCCCGTGTCTTGACTACAAAAGCCGCCGAAAATCCATACGACCAAATGTAGCGAAGGACTTGCCAACATAAGATGTTACCTTTGTTCCAACTTCTATCGAGACAGTAAACTCTAACATCTAACATGTAGATCTAACCGTAGATCTTTACTGTCTGACATTGGACTCATCTCAGACCGATACAGAACTGTTTCAAGCGCTGCAAAAAGGCCAGACATCTGCTCTGGGCATTCTCTACGAGCGCTACTCTGAGCTGGTGTACACAATTGCTCTGAAGATGTTGGGCGACCCTCAAGACGCCGAAGACCTCACCCAAGAAATATTTTTAAGGCTCTGGCGGCGAAGTGAATACAGACCTTCTCGGGGTTCTCTGGTGCGGTTTCTGGCTACCCTGACTCGGATGCGGGCCGTTGCCAAGCTTCGCTCCCGAAGAGGACGCCGTCAATTGCTTCGCAGCTGGGGCCGCCCAACAAACACAGCATTTTCTGCGCCTCATCAGGTTGGGTCTGTATCCGCTTCAGATGATCGGTCTCAGCAGATTCAGCACGCCTGGATTCAGCTTCCAGACCATCAACGCCAGATATTGACGATGGCTTACTACCAAGGACTTAGCCAACTAGAAATTGCTAAACAGCTTGATATTCCCCTCAAAACCGTCAAGTATCAGGCCCGGCAGGGTCTCTTGAGGCTTAGAACCAGACTACAAAACTTAATTAATGATAGGGGAGACGATTATCGCCGGATACTTGTGGCAAAAGCCAGGACGGATGCGTTCCATAGCGCGGGAAGTTTGGCCGCAGTTTTACTCGCCCAGAAACCCTTTACAGTCGTTTTTGGGATAACAGCCAGTATTGTTTCGCTTCTAGCCCTGATGTTTGGCGGATTCTATATTGTTCGAGTCAATCCGTTTGCGACTGGTGTTCAACCCTCCGTTAGCTCCCTCTCAAACCGAGACGTCACCGCCGCTCCAGATATGATGGCGCCAGCCCAAACGCTGACTGCACATGCCGATGTTGTTTGGTCTCTTGCCTTGAGCGCCGATGGACAAACCTTAGTCAGCGGCGGCGCCGACAAAACCATTAAGATCTGGAATCTTGAAACTAATCAGGTTCTCCACACGCTCTCTAGGCA
>JASJDH010000609.1 GCA_030065175.1 Leptolyngbyaceae cyanobacterium MO_188.B28
AACACCAGATGAAATCTATTACGAATGTGATTGAGTGTGGTACTCTCTGAAAAAGAGAAGAACTTGTTTAGGATTTTCAGAGCTTATTAGCCCTTTCAAGTTGTCTAAGCATTGGGGTCCACTTCAGAGAGCTTGGCCCCAAATTCAACCGCACTCCCTGCTTTGCCCCGGACGATCGGTCTCACATGAGGTTGAGACAGACTGACGATCCGGTCATCAATGCGACGAGACCGGTGTTCATACATCCATTGTTGTTGGCGAAACACCTCACTCACCACCAACAGAGTACGATACTGGCGACGACTGAGGTTTGATAAAGAAGCTCCAGCGTTCACCAGAGCGTCAATGTGAGCCAGATTCCGGCGCACATAGGCCAATTGCTTGCGAATCGCCTGACGCCTCTGTTTGGCTGAGGGCTGTCGTTTCTTCGACAGGTTAAGATAGTCTCGTCGCGCCTTTTGGCGGTAAGTGCGAGGTTTTTTGGGCAGTTTGTCCCGCACCAACTCATAGAGCACATCAATAATGGCTTCGGTGTGTTCACGCGCCTCGTTTAACAGTCTTAGGTCGGTCGGATACTGAATGTCGACTGGAGCGCAGGTCGCATCTAAAATCAGCTCTCCTTGGTGAGTCGTTTCAGGCGGCTCCGTCTGCTTCCCCTCTGATTCTGTCAATACTGGCTTTTTGTCTTCATCTAGCTTCTCAGTCTCTGTTGACTCAACCCCTTCTGGGTCATCCCCGTCAGATTCATTTTCGTCAGATTCAACCGCTTTTGACTGGCCCATTTCAGAGTCAATCGCTTCTGACCCACTGGCTTCTGACTTCGGAGAAAGTTGCTCCAAATAGGGCTTGACCATTTCTTCGTTGATCCGTCCCACCGACTCTATCGTGAAGCGTTTGCGAAAGTGGACAAACATTGAAGCTTCAAAAGGCGCTTTATCTCGATATTCATAGAGACCCAAAAAGTATTGCAAATAAGGGTTTTCTCGAATTTGTTCAACAGTTTCCTCATCACTTGTCCCAAGTCGTTCTTTGATGATTAACGCCCCTAACGCCACCCGACAGGATTTAGCCGGGGCGCCCTCATTGGGACTGAACTGTTGAACGTACTCCGCTTCAACTTCATCCCAGGGAATTAACTTCGCCAGTTTTACCCAGCGATTTTCACCTGAGAGTTTTCCGCCAAAGGGGAGGTAGAAATTTTCAAATGACAGTTGGCCAGGGGGGGCGGAACGATACATGAGGCTGCTCTAGTGCAAGGGTTTTGCGGCATTTCAGCGATTTTCCTTGTACTTTAGCAGCTCTTGATCCGATTGAAACCCCTGTACATCGAAGGATTCTGACTTTTCAGCCAGCCCTAAGTAAAAGAGATCGGCCCTTTGTGATTTTGATGGCCGACGAGCTAGGGGAAGATCATCCATATGGTCGATAATCCATTCAAAGAGATCTGGAAATTCATAGTCAAATAGATACTGAGCACTAGTCGTCCCATTGGGACGTTTGAGATGAAAATTGTGGAGGATGGTAAGCACCTTCAAGGTCTGTTGCGAGAAGCCTCGGCCTGAATAATGCAGACGAGCAGTAACCCCAGGGTAATAGGACCGAAAGCAACCTGTTTTGGATGTCCACCGAATCGATTTCCTGGCTGAGGGCTTGAGTCGTCCATCGCCACCCAGCATGGATCCCTTGAGAAATCTCTGAAATCTGTTTTTCAAAGCGGTCAATGGCCTGAATCGCCTTGTCTCCGCTATAGGTTTGTCCTAGCTGACGCAACTGGGCTAAGGGAACGCTCAGTTTCTCGCTAATCGGAGTAAGCAACCGCCATTGCTGAGTGTCAGAACTCTCCCCCTGATTAGAGGGCCATTTGGGAAACCCCATTAAACTGGATTAGGAGTTTTCCAATAGCATAGGCGAAGTCTCATAAGATGGGGAAGGTTATCTAACTGCCCTTTTCCAATGCCCATGCTTGAATACGGCGAGTCCTTACAAAGCGGACATTCATTATATGCCAGCTCCCCTGGCTCGGTTGCCCCAACTTGAGCGATTGATTGCGCAACGGGGCTACTTTGTCATTCATGCTCCCCGACAAATGGGCAATAGGATTACAGGGATTGGCCATTATCCGCCAATATGATTTGGCCCGTCATTGATTGGGATGCAAGGGGCATGAGCACAGTCTCTGCAATGTCTTCTGGAGTAGATATGCGGCCAAGCAGATTGGCTTTTGCAAACGCTTGCATTTTTTCTTCGTTGCCTTTCCACCATCTCGTGTCAACTGGGCCGGGCGCGACGCAGTTGACGCGAATATTTGGTGCGAGCGCCCGCGCCAATGATTTTGTTAGGCCATGGACCGCTGATTTAGAAACGGCATAGGGCAGTGAGGAGCCGAATCCTGTAACACCCGCGATACTGCCAATATTCACGATCGCACCGTTGTTGCGCCTATTCATGTAAGGCGCGACGGCGCGACTGCAGTGGAACATTCCTATTACGTTGACCGCAAAAAGCTTGTCCCAAATCTCCCTGGTGATCGCATCAAGATCATCAAAGCGCAATTGCTCCGTGATCCCGGCGTTATTGACCAAATAGTCGAGCCCGCCGAATGTTTTAGCGACGGTCTCCACCATGCTGCGCACTTCGCCGTCATTTGAGACATCTGCTTTTACGGCGATCGCACGCCCACCGTTGCTGTTTATCATCTGCACCGTATCTTCGGCTTCGGCTTTGCTGTGGGAATAGTTGATCGCAACGGCGGCTCCATGTTCTGACAAGAGAAGGCTGACCGCCCGTCCGATACCCGTCCCCCCCCCCTGTGACAAGGGCGACCTTATCCTTACAGTTCATTGCTGATGAATTCCCTTTCAAAATTGATATTGATTGAACTGTTATGCTCCAAACGGTTAAGACCGACACTCCTTTTTGTCGGTTGAGTTTGCGATCTCGTGACCCAACAAAACTCAGGGGTTTCTGGGTTACTCTGCGAGAAGGCGAAGCCTACGTTCCTCAACCTAGCCTACAAGCTGAGATGGATTGGGCAACCGTTCAGCATAGCTTACCAGGCTACCCAACCCAGTTTGATTTTCGGATACCGTTACTGTCATCGCTGGAGCAGCCCTGACTCCTCTTCCGTACTCCCGATGGATTCCCATCCAATCAGCTCTGACCTAGAAGAGTAGTCGCCGAACGGCACACAACCCGCAGGCCAACAGTCCCGCTTTAAGTTGCTACCTCACTTACCCAAGCAAGCTAATAGTCTGGAGCCAATAAAAATCTATTGATTATGCCTGGTAGATATACTGAAACTGACAGCTATCTACTCAATAGGCTGTAGAGGAGGCTCCACTCATGGTAATGTTCCTTAAATCTTTGGGGCTGATTTTTGCTTTGCTGGCCTCTATCTCAGTATTGATAGTCTTGCCATCCATCCAATTGGGAGTTGCAGGAGACTGGAGAGTCCTCGTTTTAGCAATCAGCTATTTTGTCTTCTTTTTAGGAACCGTTTGGCGAGTGGTGCGGTATGGCCAGTTAGTCGATCGCCGGGAAGACCGTCAAGTTCAAGCTACTGCTGGACGCTTGGCTTCGCTGTTGGTCATTGTGGGACTCGTGGGTTTCCACTGGTTAACGCTGTATACTTTCTCTTTCCAAGATCGGAGCTTGGGCTCAATCGTAAATCAAGGCTTAACATTAATTTCAATTGTTGCGATTTGCGCTGCAATTCTAGTCAGTCAGATCGCCATCAAAACTTTAGGCAAATTCTTTGATCGTCTTGCTATCAAGACAGATCATCAATTAGTGACGAACGGCATCTATAGTTTGGTTAGACATCCTATCTATACAAGCTACATTCTGCTATTTTTTGGATTCTGCATGATGTTGCAGAGTGTGATGGGCTTGGGGCTATTACTGGCTACCTGTATCGTCTGGTTTGGCAATCGCATCGCCATTGAAGAACAGATGTTAGAGGAAAGATTTGGCGAGGAATATAAAACATATTGCCAGCAAACCAAACGTTTATTCCCATATATTTATTAGCTTATTAACTATGGCCGCCCCATGAATCTATTGTTTGTATGCAGCGAGAATCGATTACGGAGCCCAACTGCAGAAGCCATTTTTCAAAATTATCCAGGGGTTGAGGCAATAAGCGCTGGGACGAATGCAGATGCGGAAACTCCGGTTATCGCTCTTCAATCACTCTGAAGGGATAAAAATTAAGCTTAAGGTGTGAGGCGTTTGGTGCGTCTATGTTTGGAGCAAGAATAGCGAAGCCCACTGTGAGCTTTGTGGATGATTATTGTGAACTCTATAAATCCCTATTTCCTGAGGTCAAAGCGGAGGCAATTTTATTAGCGTATTACATGAATTAAAGCTCGAGTTTGTTGTGGCCATTCGCAGTAACTATGGGGTCTGGCTGCCTCAGGGACAGCGAGTAAGATACAATCGCTGGCGAGGATTTGAACGGATCTTCTCTAATGGCAAGGAGGAGAACCGTTATATTCGCGAAATTATTTTTGGCAAGCGCCGAGCAATTCAATATTGGCAAATCACGACTGACCCATTTACCTTGCCGGAGAATTCTACTTGGTATGTAATGACAAAGATAGCAGGGCTTAAATATAAGCAGGTCGGCAATTATTATGGATTAAGAAATTGGGTTGAGTATGGTCTAAAGCAGAGCAAAAATGAGTTAGGTTGGGCCGATTTTCGAATCACTGATTACTCACAGATTGAGAAGTGGTGGGAAATCGTCATGAGTGCTTATCTAATGGTCAGTTTACATTCTGATGTCCTCAACTCAAATGACCCGTCAGACAAGGATATCGAGACGGATAATATTCGGTCAACGTTCTCAAAGCATACTTGGTGGGACTCTGGAAAAGGGTGGAAAAATATCCTGAATAATTTGCGTCTCGTGATTCAACCATTTATATTCTTTAATCTCATCAAACCCTGGTTGAAAGTCTTTTTGATTCCACAATTATCCTTAGGATTTTCGACCCTGATCACGATTATGAATCTCTTCAAAGGGGCTATCCCGAGGTCTGCACCGAAGGAGTGGTTTCAGTTTTTCTCTGCCTAGAGTGATTGAAGAGCGATAAGGGGCTAAGAAGAGGGTGGATGGGTAGAGGGGCCGTGTTTAGGTTAGGTCTCCTTTACCTTTTGCTTGCTACTGAATTAAAGGATTTCGGTATTTTTTGATACTAGTATTTCGTAATATACAAATAGGGTTATCTCTACAGTAAGGTTGTAGCAGAGGTCGCAGTTTTTAATGTGATCGATTTAAAGTAAACTTCTCCCATCTAAATCCTTTCAACGATGGCCAACGGTTCTAACTCTGACGTCTTCAATAGCGATCACGAAAATGAGTTGATCCGTCCTCCGGATCTTTCAGCTGATGGGATTTCCGCCACCGCTCAAAGTTCATATTCAACTGGCCGCTGGCAATGTGTGAATACCCTCAGCGGGCATGAAAGTTGGGTGCGGACTCTCGCCATTAGCGCAGATGGTCAAATCCTGGCCAGTGGCAGTGGAGATAAAACGGTGCGGATTTGGTCGTTGCCAACGGGGGAATTACGCCATGTGTTGAAAAGACCTGTCCGGAAATTTGGAGCCCTTGCATAATCTTGATTTCAGGCGATCAGCACGTCCTCCGCACATAACGAAGGAATGGGGGTTTGAACCTATTTTGTCAGTTTAGAAACAATTTGTA